>JBAUGX010000230.1:0-14526 GCA_049679965.1 Vicinamibacterales bacterium | reverse complement strand
ACGGTCGACAGACTTTCTGTCGCGTCCGCCGGCCGAGGGCTCGCAGGGCTCGCCGGACCCTTGGCCGCGGCTCGCAGGATGTCGTCCGCGAGGATCTCGCCGCCCGGGCCCGATCCGCTGATCCCGGCGAGGTCGACGCCCTGTTCTTTGGCGAGCTTGCGCGCCTTGGGAGAGATTCGCGCGCCTGCCGCCGACGCCGGTTCGGGCGCACTCGCCGGGGCAGCGGCGGTCGCGGCGGGCGCCACATCCATCTTGCGCCCTGACTGCCCGGCCAGACCTGCCGCCGGCACGGCCTCGCCCGCCTTCAACAGCCATGCGATGGTCTGACCGACCGGGATGACATCCCCCACCTTGGCGGTCACGCCGGCGAGCGTGCCATCGCTGGCCGCTTCGATCTCCACCACCGCCTTGTCGGTCTCGACCTCGAGCAGGATCTCGCCCTTGGTGACCGTCTCGCCTTCCTGTTTTCTCCAGGACACGAGCTTGCCCGTTTCTTGGGCCATCTCGAGCGCAGGCATCACCACGCTGACGGGCATCTACTTGGCTCCCAGCCTGGAGTGCGTCGCGGCTTCGAACCGGGCCGCTTCCGCGACCATCCTAACCACTTCGGCATTGGGCGGCGCTTCGGTCTCGCGGACGGTCGGCAGCTGCCCGCCGACCGTGACGAACGGCGCACCAGCCACGAGCAGCTCCTCGGCCGGGAAGCGCGTGATCACTTCGTGCCCGGTCTCGGTCACCACGATCTCTTCCTCGATCCGCGCGGCGCTCCAGCCGTCGGTCGATGGCCAGAAGGTCTCGAGCGCGAAGACCATGCCCGGCTTGATCTCGTGCGGGTGTTCGAACGACACGAGGCGGCTGATCATCGGCTTCTCCCAGATCGCCAGGCCGATGCCGTGCCCCATCTGGAGGGCGAAGGCCGCCTCCTCGTCGGGGAACCCGAACTCGGTGGCCTTGGGCCACACCGACGCCACTTCCGCCGTGGACCGGCCGGGGCGGATGAGCTCGATCGACGCGTCGAGATAGTCGCGGCAGCGCTTGTAGGCGTCCACGAGCGCCCGCGGCGCGGAGCTGATCGCGAAGGTGCGGTAGTAGCAGGTCCGGTACCCCATGTAGGAGTGCAGGACGTCGAAGTACGCCGGATCGC
This sequence comes from Vicinamibacterales bacterium, assembly GCA_049679965.1. Classification (GTDB taxonomy): domain Bacteria; phylum Acidobacteriota; class Vicinamibacteria; order Vicinamibacterales; family CAVVIG01; genus 2-12-FULL-65-11. The sequence goes on along the minus strand of JBAUGX010000230.1, from coordinate 13,382 downwards.
CGGGCCGGAGCATCCGGTCGGAGAAGACGTGCGGGTGCGGGCTGCAGCGCTCGCCGGAGATCGCGTTGACCCCCTCGACGTACTCGGATCCCAACTCGTAGAGTCGATGGGCCATGAGCGCCACGGCGTCGTTCTCGCGCATGCCGGGCTTCATGGCCCGGAACAGGTCGTAGTACGCGGCGTCGACCATGGCCGCCGAATGCGTGAGCAGCGAGATCTCGTCCTGGGTCTTGATCTCGCGCGCATCAGACATCAGCTGCTGGCCGTCGACGATCGTGAGGCCTTCCTTCTGCAGCGCGAAGAGGATCGGGGGCTCGACGACGTCCACGCCGACCGGCTCTTTGTGCAGCCCGCGCATCTCGAGCTCGAGCTTGATCTTCTTGGCCGTGACCTCGGCGCGCCCCATCTCGGGCGACATCGCGCCGCGCATCAGCGGGATGCCGGCTCGCGATCGATCGCCCAGCCAATCGCAGTTCTGCTGATGGTGACGCGCGGCCGATCCGAAGTCCCAGAGGATGGGCTCGTCGTTCTGCGGCAGCAGCGTGAACCGGCTGATCTTGTCCTGCGCCCAGGTCCCGATGTGGGTGGCCGTGATGTAGCGCACGTTGTTCATGTCGAAGCAGAGCACGGCGCCCATCTCCGACTTGGCCAACATCGTCTTGATGCGGTTCAGCCGCTCGCGACGCAGCCGATCGAAATCGATTCGCCGCTCCCAATCGACCGCCATCGTGCCGTAGGTTTTGATTGCCACGTCACTCTCCTCCTACCGGTTGCACATCTGACGCGCCAGGTCGAACACGGCGCGCTCGGTGGGCACGGTCACGTCCTCGAGCGCGGGCGAGAAGGGAATCGGCACGTGCATCGCGCCCATCCGTCTCACGGGGCCATCCAGATCGTAGAACGCGCCTTCCTGAATGACCGACGCCAGTTCTCCCGTCACGCCGTAGCGGTGATAGCCCTCGTCGAGGACGATGCAGCGCGACGTTTTCTTGACCGACTCGATGAGCGTCTTCTCGTCGAGCGGCCACGTCGTCCGCGGGTCCACGACTTCGGCGCTGATGCCGACTTCTTCGAGCATCTTGGCCGCGCCGAGCGCGACCTGCACCATGCTCGAGAGCGCCACGAGCGTGATGTCGCGCCCCTCGCGCTTCACGTCGGCCACGCCGAGCGGAATGACGTAGTCCTCGAGGGGCACCGGACCCTTGACCTTCCGGTAGCTGATCTTGTGCTCGAAGATCAGGACCGGGTTGTCGTCGCGAATCGCGGCCTTGAAGAGGCCCTTGGCGTCGTACGGCGTGGACGGCACCACCACCTTGAGCCCGGGAATATGGCTCGGCCACGCGTGCAGCGATTGCGAGTGCTGCGCCGCCGACCGGCGGGTGGCGCCCATCGTGGTGCGAATCACCATCGGCACCTTCCAGTGGCCGCCCGACATGTAGTGGATCTTGGCCGCCTGGTTGACGACCTGGTCCATGATGATCGTCATGAAGTCGCCGAACATGATGTCCACGATCGGACGCAGACCCGTCATGGCGGCGCCGACGCCGAGGCCCGTGAACCCGGCCTCCGAGATGGGCGTGTCGATGATGCGGTCCTTGCCGAACTCCTCGACGAGCCCCGTGAGCACCTTGAAGGTCGTGCCCGCCTCGGCCACGTCCTCGCCCATGAGGACGATCGTGGGATCGCGCCGCATCTCCTCGGCAATGGCCTCTTTGATCGCGTCGCCGAAACTGATTTCCCGCACGGTGGTCGCTGTGGACATGGCTCTCTCAGGCGTAGACGTCTTCGGTGACCCTGCTCGCATCCGGATACGGGGACTTGACGGCGAACTCGACGGCGGCGTCCATCGTGGTGACGAGCTCCGCCTGGATCGCGTCGAGGGCCGCGCGATCCGTCACGCCGTTGGCCATCAGCCATTCACCGTGGAGCGTGACGGGATCCTTCTGGGTCACCCACTCCTGTTCCTCCGCCTTCGGGCGATAGTAGGCGCGGGCGATGTCGCCCACGTGGTGCCCGTGGTAGCGGTAGGTCTTGAACTGGAGAAACGCCGGGCCGCCCCCGCGGCGCGCGCGCTCGACGAATTTCGAAGCGATCGCGTGGACCTCGCGCACGTTCTGGCCGTCGGCCGTCTCGTTGGCGACGCCAAACGCCGCCGCACGCGCCGCCACGTCGCCCGCCGTGGACTCCGAGAAGTGCGTGTACTCGTTGTACCCGTTGTTCTCGCAGACGAAGATGACCGGCAGGTTCCAGAGCTGCGCCAGGTTCAGCTCTTCGTAGAGGAGCCCCTGGCCGAGCGCGCCTTCGCCAAAGAAGCAGACGGCCACGCGTCCGTTCTTCAAATACTTCGAGGAAAAGGCCGCCCCCGTGGCGATGCCCGCGCTCCCGCCCACGATCGCGTTGGCGCCAAGGTTGCCCGTGGCCGGGTCGGCAATGTGCATCGACCCGCCCTTGCCCTTGCAGTAGCCGGCTTCCTTTCCGAGCAGCTCGGCGAACATCCGGTCGGGCGTCGCGCCCTTGGCCAGGCAGTGGCCGTGGCCGCGATGCGTGCTCGTCACGTAGTCGTCGTTGCGGAGCGCCTCGCACACGCCGACGGCGATGGCCTCTTCTCCGATGTAGAGGTGGGCCAGACCGGGCATGAGCGCCCGGGTGTACAGGTCGTTGACGCGCTCCTCGAAGAGGCGAATCGCCACCATCTGGCGATAGAGGCGAAGTAGCACGTCCGTGGGGATGGTGGACGCGGTCGTCGTGGTCTTGGCCTTGTCGGCGGTCATGGCTGAACTCCTGCGAGGCGTGCCAGCACGTGGAAGATGGCGGCGAAGTCCTTGTCGGCCAGGCCGGTCGCGCGGCCGGCGGTGAGGAACTCGTTGGCGATTGCGGTCGTCGGCAGCGGCACGCCGAGTCGCTTGCCCATCTCCAGGGCCAGCCCCGTGTCCTTCTGCATCATCTTCATGTCGAACCAGGCCTGGTCGGGCAGGCCGAGCACCATCGGTCCGCGATACTGCACCATCGGCGACGCGATGACGCTATTGGTCAGGACATCGACGGCCGTCTTTCGCGCGATGCCAGCCTTCTCCGCGAGGAGCACGCTCTCGGAAAAGGCGAGCATCTGAACGGCCAGGCCCAGGTTGGCGGCGATCTTCATCGACACCGCCAGGCCGTTGTCGCCGACGTGGGTGGCCTTGGGTCCGATATCGAGCAGGAGCGGCTTGACCTTCTCGAAGGTGTCAGCGCGCCCGCCGACCATCATCGTGAGCTTGCCCTGCTCGAGCGTGGCCACGCTCCCCGAGACCGGCGAATCGACCATGTCCGCGCCTTTGGCGCGCACCTGCTCGGCCAGCGCGCGGCTGGTGGCCGGACTGACCGTGCTCATGTCGATCACGGTTTTTCCCTGAGACAGCCCTCTGAGCAGCCCGGCTTCGCCCGCCGACACGGCCTCGAGCGCAGCCGAATCGGTGACCATGATGAAGATGGTGTCGGCGGCTTCGGCGACCGCCCGTGGAGAATCAGCCCACCGCAGGCCGGCATCGACGAGCCACTGGGCTTTGGACGACGTCCGGTTGTACCCGGTGACGACGTGCCCCTTGTCGAGAAGCCTCCGCGCCATGCGGCCGCCCATCGACCCGAGCCCGATATAGCCAAGATTTGCCAAGTAGGTACCCGGTGAACAGATTGGGGACTATATCACTCAGCCGACGACCGGCGCCTCGAGCGAGGCGTATCGGCCGCCGAAAAACACGAGCGGCTGCGGCTGCTCCTCGCTTCGGTGTACGGCGATCACGCGGCCCACCACGATCCAGTGGTCTCCGCCCTCGTGAATCGTATGCAACTGGCAGGCGAGTGCCGCCGCGCTCCCTTCGAGCAAGGGCGTCCCATGCCAGGTGCTGAACGTAAACGGGGGCGGCGTGGGCCCCTTCCACCCGCCGGCGAAATACGTCGAGAGGTCCTGCTGATTCTGCTGCAGGATGTTGATGCAGAACCCCGACGCCTGGTGGATGAGCTGCCCGGCCTTGGCCTTCTTGCCCACGCAAAACAGCACCAGCGGCGGATCGAGCGAGAGCGAGGTAAACGCGTTGGCCGTCATCGCGTGAACCTCCCCGCCATAGTCCGCGGCGACCACGGTGACGCCCGTCACGAACTGCCCAACGGTCTGTCGCAAGGTCTTCGAGTCGATGTCCATAGTTGAAACCGACGACACAGCACTCGTGGTCAATGAAGTCTCTCCGAGGGGCCTACGTCTTGGACAACCGCTTCGCGAGGACGCTCACATCTGAATGGATCATGTCCTTCGAGATCCAGCCGTCGAGGTCGTATTCGGCCATGCACTGCTCGGCGAAGCCCTTGTACTTCGCAGCCGCGCCGCTGGCCTCGGCGACCATCAGCGTCTCGAAGCGGATGCTCTCGTGACTGCCGAAGTAGTTACGCTCGTACAGCTCGTGCCGGCCGCCGAACTCACTGCCGATGGCGTCCCAGGTGAGCTTCATCAGCTTCACGCGCGCCTCGGCCGAATAGCCGTTGCTGCCCCGGACGTACTTGTCGATATAGGGCCGCAGCGTCGGGTTCTTGAAATCGAGCGCGCTCGATGGCATGTAGATGAGCGCGCTGGCCAGCGTGTTCTCGATGATCTCCTTGATCTTGGGATACGCGAGGCTCGCCATGACCCGATACGCCAGACCGTAGTCGAGGTTCGGCAGCACGTAGCCGGGCGTCCACGGCGTGTTCGCGCGGGCCATCGCGTCGGTCAGCCCCCAGAACAGATTCCGCCACGCCAGCACCTCGCCCACCGCCGCCTGTACGCCGCGGAAGTCTTTGACGCCGGTCGCCTCGACCCCCTTGAGCAGCAGCCCCGCGAGGAAATCCATCTTCACCGCAAGCCGCGTGCAGCCCTGAAACATGAACCGCGGCAGAAAGCCCGAGCGGGGGAAGAAGTTGTTCACCTTGTCGATGTCGCCGTACGCGAACACATCCTCGTAGGGGATGTGGACCTTGTCGAAGATCAGGATCGAGTCGTTCTCGTCCATCCGGCTGGAGAGTGGATAGTCGAACGGCGTCCCCATCGCCGCCGCCATCATTTCGTAGGACGGCCGGCAGAGCAGCTTCACGCCCTTGGCGTTGGTGGGCACCATGCAGACGAACGCGAACGGCTTGGTCTTGATCGGCAGTGCGCCGTTGTTGGCGATGAAGTTGTAGTGCGTCAGGCTCGACGTGGTCGCCACCACCTTCGCTCCGCTGACGATCAGCCCGGTGTCGGTTTCGTTCTCCACGTGCATGTAGACGTCTTTCACCTCGTCGAGCGGCTTGTCGCGATCCACCGGCGGGTTGACGATCGCGTGGTTCACGAACGACACGTTGTCGCAGACCTTCATGTACCAGCGGCGCGCGTTCTCGTGGAACGGCGCGTAATAGCCCGGGTTGGCGTTGAGGGTCGCCAGAAACGCGGCCTTGTAGTCCGGGCTGCGGCCGATCCACCCGTAGCTGATGCGCGCCCACTCGGCGATGGCGTCGCGGGCGGCCACCAGTTCCTCGGTATTGCGCGACGGTTTGTAGAAGCGGTGGGTGTAGCCGCCGCCGCCGGTCTTGATCGTGAGCAGTTCCTTGCGTTCGGGATCGTGGAGCGCGTCGTAGAGGCGCGCGATCATGCGGGACGTATTCCTGAATGCGGGGTGCGTCGTCACATCCTTGACCTTTTCCCCGTAGATCCAGATTTCCCGCCCGTCGCGAATGCTCTCGAGGTACTCGGCGCCGGTGAACGGCTTCACGCGGCCCGCTTTCTGCGCGCTCATGATGGCTCTCCCTCCAACTGTGTGGCTCGTGCTTCCCGGCGTTTCATGTGAAAGATGTGCGTTTCTCTCGGCGCCGAAGCCGCGGTAGGACAACGACTGGAGGCCGGGGAATGGGTCCCCGGCCTCCAGCCCTTACGGTGTGAACTAAGCCGACGCCGTCGCTCTGGCCGGCGCGCCCTTGCCTTCGGGCATCGCTGGCAGGTTGAACAACTCTTCGGCGTTCTTGCCGAGGATCCGATTGACCTGGTCGGTCGACAGGCCCGCCTGCTTCTGGAGATCCAGGACGGCCCTGATGGCGCCTTCCGGATCGCCCACGCGGTGCGCGTAGTCGGTGCCGATGACCATCTGATTCGCGCCGACCCATTCCAGACAGCACTTCATGGCCGGCAGGTAGAACGACGTCGTGTCCGGGTGGACGCGCGTCTTATACGTGATGTCAGGGTTCTCGTCGAGCTTGAGGCCCCACTCCTTCGAGTAGCCCTTCCACGAGTCCTGCATCCGGCGCACGAGATACGGCACGACGCCGCCAAGGTGCGCGTGCACGACGTGGAGGTTCTTGTGCTTCTGGAACACGCCGTTGAAGATGAGGGCAACGGTAGCGAGGCTCGTATCCACCGTATAGCCGTAGAGCTGATACGGGATGCGGCTCTTCTTCATCGCGTCTTTGGTCAACGGGGTGGTCGGGTGCATCAGGATGGGCAGCTTGTTGTCGCTCGCCAGCTTGAAGATGCCGTCGAACTTCGGGTGCCACATGACCTCGCCGTTGCAGTTCGAGAACATCTGGATGCCCTTGACGCCGAGCTTGATGCAGCGCTCGAGCTCTTTGCACGCCGCGTCGGGATCCTGGTACGGGAGGCACGCCATCGCGAAGATGCGGTGCGGGTACTTCTTGGAAACCTCGGCGTAGTGGTCGTTGGTCTTCTGGGCCCACAAGATGCCTTCCTCGCGCGGCAGGCAGGAGGGGTCGGGAATCGTCTTGCTGATCACCTGCGTGTCGAGACCGGCCTTGTCGAGGTCTGCGATGCGGGCGACCGGGTCGTAGTGACCGGCGCGGTCGATGTGCGCGATGATGACGTCTTCGTCCCACAGCAGGTAGCTGTTGGGTCCGGTCTGCTCGGCGCGGTGCTGCTTACCCTTGCGGCCGGCCAGGAAGTCCAGATACTCCTTGGGATAGAGATGATTGTGAACGTCTACGGTTCTCTGCTGTGCCATAGCTCCCTTTCCTTAATGTTACGAGGCGTTGGTGAACCCGTCGGGGCTCGGTCGGCCAGCCCTGTTCGGCGGTGAAAAAATACTGTACCGACGTGCCATCCACAAATAGAATGTTTGGAATGGATCCATCGGAAAAACCATGGAATGGCTGAACTACCACCATCTCCTATACTTCTGGACCGTCGCGCGCGAGGGCAGCGTCGCCGGCGCCAGCAAGCACCTCGGCCTGGCGCAGCCGACCATCAGCGGCCAGCTCAAGACCCTCGAGGACACGCTCGGCGAAAAGCTGTTCGTGCGCTCGGGCCGGCATCTGGTCATGACCGAGATGGGGCAGACGGTGTATCGCTACGCCGAAGAGATCTTCTCGCTCGGCCGTGAGCTGCAGGACACGCTCAAGGGCCGGACCGCCAGCCGCTCGCTGCGTCTGATGGTGGGGATCGCCAGCTTCGTGCCCAAGCTCGTGGTCTACCACCTGCTCCAGCCGGCTCTCGCCTTGAAGGAGCCGGTCCGGCTGGTCTGCCGCGAGGGGACGCCCGAGCGGCTGCTGGCCGACCTCGCCGTCCACAACCTTGACGTCGTCGTGGCCGACACGCCGCTCGCGCCGACGGTCAAGATTCCGGCATTCAGCCACCTGCTCGAGGAATGCGGCGTGACGATTTTTGGCACCGAGGCGCTCGCCAGGAAATATCGCAAGAATTTTCCGCGCTCGCTCGACCGCGCGCCGCTCCTGGTGCCCTCCGAGACGTCGGCGCTCCGGGGCGCGCTCGACGAGTGGTTGCGCGCCGAAGGGATCCGGCCGGTCATTCTGGGCGAGTTCGACGACAGCACGCTCCTCAAGATGGTCGGGGAGGGGGGGCTGGCGCCCTTTCCGGTGCCGACGGTGATCGCGCCCGACGTCGCACGGCAGTATAAAGTCGTGCGGATTGGCGAGCTCGACGCCGTGCGCACACGGTTCTACGCCATCACGGCCGACCGGCGGATGAGGCATCCGGCGCTCCTGGCGATCGCGGCGAGCGCCCGCCAGGGGCTGACCGATAGAGCCGGCGCACTATAATCAAAAGTGAAAAGGGAAAACTAAGAACTAAAAAGTGAAGAAAGAAGAAATCCCGTGAGCGGAATTCGACCGACGCGTCTGCAGCATGTGGTGTTGTGGGTGGGGAACGTCGAGCGCAGCACGAAGTTCTACTGCGACGTCCTCGGCCTCGAGGTCTCGAGAGGCCGGCCCGGGATGGTGTTCCTGAAGATCCCCGGCAATCCCGACGATCACGATCTGGGTCTGTTCGAGCAGCCCGGGGCGCTGCCGCCAGACGAGCGGACGGCGCGCATGTACCACATGGCGTGGGAAGTGGCCGAGCTTCCGGACCTGGCTCGAGCCCAGAAGGAACTGGCGGAGGTGGGCTCCCTCGTCGGCTCCTCGAATCACGGCACGAGCTTGTCGCTGTACGCGAAGGACCCGGACGGTCTGGAATTCGAGGTCTTCTGGACGGTGCCCGGGGGCGTGGCCGGCAGGCGGACCGCGCTCGATATCGAAGGGGAGGCGGCCAAACGCGGGATAAGTCTGAAGTCTCAAGTCTGAAGGCTGGCAGACTTCACACTTCAGACTTCAGACTTCCGATGCCCCGTCAGGAAAGCGCCGATCGTGACGTTGCAGGCCTTTGCGCGAATTGCGCCTACGCGAGGCGCGTGCCGACCGCTCGTGATTCCGGTTTCTATCTCTGCGAATTGTCCGCCACCAAACCCGAGTTTCCAAAATATCCCCGTCTGCCGGTCCTCCGATGTCACGGCTACGAGCGATCGGCCTTGACAAGCCCTTCGCGGCAGGCATAATCGCCATTTGCCAATTTCGTTGTCTGTTGAAAAGCCATGAGCAAACTTGTCTTGTCGTTCGAAAAAATCAAGCTGACCGATACCGAGCGCTGCGGCGGCAAGGCCGCCGGCCTCGGCGAGTTGACTCGCGCGGGCGTCCGCGTGCCGGGCGGCTTCTGCGTCACCGGTGACGCGCTGACCAGGGTCATCGAGGCAAACGGACTCGGGCAGGAAATTGCCGGTATCGCCGCCGGCCTCAACTTCGAGGACTACCTCGGGGTGGAAGAGCAGACGGGAAAGATCCGGACCCTGATCGCCGCGGCGATGATTCCGAGCGACCTCGATTCGGACATCCGCGCGCACTACTCTCGCCTCGTGACCAAGACGCAGAAGTACGTTGCCGTGCGCTCGTCGGTCTCGGTGAAGAACTCTCCCGTCTCGTCCTTCCCGGGCATGATGGACACCTACCACTACGTGGTCGGCGAAGAGCAGGTGCTCGAGAAGGTCCGCGAGTGCTGGGCGTCGCTCTGGACCGCGCGAGCGGCGTTTGCCCGCCACCGCCAGAAGCTCGCGCACGAGAACGGCGTCATCGCGCCGATCGTGCAGCTGATGGTCGATTCCTATTCGGCCGGCGTGTTCTTCAGCGCCAATCCGATCACCAAGAACCTCAACGAGATGGTCATCGAGTCCAACTGGGGGCTCGGCGAATCGGTCGTGTCGGGCAAGTCGATGAACGACTTCTTCGCCCTCGACAAAGCCACCCTCGCCATCAAGCAGAAGCGCATCGTCGAAAAGACGGTGATGGTGACGATGGACGACAGCGGGGCGGGGCGGGCGGAGAAGCCCGTGCCGGCCGATCGCGCCCACGCGCCCAGCATTTCGGACAAAGAAGCGGTCGAGATCGGCACCATTGGCAAGCGCATCGAGAAGCACTTCGGCTTCAACGTTGACGTCGAGTGGGCGTACCAAGATAAGATCCTCTACATTTTGCAGACCCGCAGGGTGCGGGGGCTCGACGACGCCCCACACACTCCGGCAGCAACCAAGACCATCGCGGCGACGCCGGCACGGCCTCTCAAGAAAGCAGGGAAGAAGGCGGCAAAGAAGCCGGCGAGGAAGCCGGCAAAGAAGTCGGCGAAGAAGCCCGCGAAGAAGCAGGCCACCAGGAAGAAGCCAGCCAAGAAGAAGCCGGCAAAGAAGAAGCCGGCAAAGAAGAGATGAAACAGATGAGAGGTAGCCATGATTGACCGAAGCATGTCGGCGTTGCGGACGCTGCGACCGCAGGTCGACAGTCACTTGTTCTGGTTCCGGGACGACCTGCACCAGCCGTATCCGATCTCGCCCATGGGGATGACGACGATCCAGAAGCACCATCCCTGGGGCTACCACGTGGCGGCCGAGCAGACGCAGCTGCCGCCGTCCAAGGGCGCCTACGTCAAGGTGTTCAAGGGACGGGTCTATCTGGGGTTCACGCTCATCGACGACCCGGCGGAAATCGGCGCGCGGGCGAAAAAGTTCGGCAAGCTCATCGAGTACTGCAAGGACCACTGGGCGGAGTACTACCGGAAGCACATCAACGAGATCGTCAAGAACATCAAGGATCTGCACATCGAGAAAGCCGACGGGCTGTCGACGACGAAGCTGCTGGCACACGTCAAGCAGGCCGAGGAGATGAACCGCCGCGCGTGGGAGATCCACTTCATCCTGATGTACCCGGCCGACGGGCTCTACCTGGAGTTCGAGGCGTATTGCAAGACCCTGGGGCTCGAGGAAAAGGACTTCGTGACCTTGCTCAAGGGCTTCGAGGGCATGCCGGCGAAGACCGACGAGGAACTGTGGAAACTGGCCCGGCTGGCGGTGAGCTCGGGGCTGAAGGGGATATTCGAGCACACACCGCCGGAAAAACTGTGGGCGGCGCTCGAGAAGAAGCCGGCGGGGAAGCAGTGGCTGAAGAAGTTCAAGGCGTTCCTCAGCGTCTACGGGAATCGGATCTCAGCGGCGCATCTGGATGTGCTGTTCCCGACGTGGAAGGAATCGCCGGCGCCGGTGCTCGAGACGGTCATCACCTTCTTCCGGCGGATGGAGGGCGGGTGGGACCTGGCGGCGGCGCGGACCGACGTCATCCGGATGCGCAACGACGCGATTGCGGCCTTCGAAAAGACCCTCGTGGAAGAAAAGGGGTTCAAGCCGAAGCAGATGAAGGAATTCCGCCGGTTCCTGAAGGCGGCGCAGCAGATCTACGCGTATCAGGAAGACCACGGGTTCTACATCGACCAGGGGTGCACGGCCGCGCTCCACTATTCGCTGATGGCGGCCGGGCGGCGGCTGCAGAAGTACGGACTGCTCAACCAGCCCGAAGACGTCTTCTACCTGACGTTCAGCGAGCTGGTCGAGGTGCTGGACGACCTGACGCGGGACGAGAAGATCGGCGCGTACCACCACATCGCGCTGGTGCCGCCGCTCGTGGTGGAGCGCAAACACGACCGGGAGATGTCGTATGAGGCCGACGCGCCGCTGACGGTGGGCAACGTGCCGAAGACGATGACCGACCCGATTGCGATCAAGGTGTTCGGGATCATCGACGACGTGCTCCATCCGAAGGGGGAGAAGAAAGTCGTGGAGCGGCTCAAGGGGTTCCCGGGGGCGCCGGGCAAGGCGGAGGGCCCGGCCCGCGTGATCCTGAACTTCGAGGACTTCCCGAGCCTGAAGGCGGGCGAGATCCTCGTCTGCCCCTACACCGGGACGGCGTGGACGCCGCTGTTCATGAAGATCTCGGCCGTGGTCACTGACACCGGGGGGATGTTGACGCACGCGGCGATTGCGGCGCGGGAGTACGGCATCGCTGCGGTGGTCGGCACGTGGAACGCGACCAACTCGATCAGAAACGGCGACATCATCCGCGTCGACGGCGACGCAGGCACCGTCGACGTCGTCAAGCGCGCCTAAGGGCCCTGAGCCAAGAGGAGATATGGACGTCAAGTGGGTCGGGTTCGACTTCGGGCAGTGCATCATGGAGCCCGGTGGGCTGAGGAATCCGCTGGTGTTCGGCGAGATCTATAAAGACCTGGGGAAGCCGGAGCTCATCCCTGACAGGATTCGGAAGTACCGAATCCTGAAAGAGAAGTACAGCAGCTACGGCGGCGTCAAGGAAGGACACCGGGACGAGATCTACAGCTACGTCCTCGGCGGCGACAAGGACGCCATCGAGCTCTTCAGCAAGAAGGAACAGGAGCTGCTCGACATCGGTGACGGCCTGGTCGACGCACTCGACTATCTCCAGGCCCAGGGGATCGAGCTGCAGGTCGTCTCCGAGATGAAGAAGACGCTGGGCCCGGTCGGCACCGATATCGTGTCGAAATTCCTGAAGGGGAAGGGCCTCGCCCCCAAGTACTTCTGGGAGCTTGTGACGCCGCAGGGAAAGATCAATCTCAAGGACAACTCGGTCGATCCGAAATACAAGGGCCACACGAAAGAGGAAGGGACGATCTACGACGTGCTCGCGGCCGAGCTGCGCGAGCGCGGGATCGAGCCGGGCGAAGCGGCGATGGTGGGCGACAAGCCGTCAACCGACATCAATCCGGCCCACGACAGAGGCTTCAAGACGATCAAGTACACCGGCTTCGTGGACCTCGGGCCGTCCAAGGCCGACGTCACCATCGAGACATTTGCAGAGCTCAAGACTCTGTTGAAGAAAAAGAAGAACTAGCGTCATGTCCAAGGCCAAACCCCAGAAGATCGTGATCGAATTTGCCGGCGGCGCGAAGGTCGAATCGAGCTTCGACGCCCTCCCGCACCCCCTTCAAGTGGACCTGTTGCGGCAGCCCTTCGCCAGCGCGCCGTCTCCGGCGCCTGACAAGGAGAAGTTCCTCCTTCTCGAATGGCAGGACGGCTGGAAGGAAGTGACCGAGCTCGATCCGACGTGCAAGGGCGTGAGCCGCTACACCGTCATCACGCGCCCGGACGACGTCGGGCGGCTGGCCATTCACAGAGAAGACGGCTTCCCGGAGCTGGTCGAGGTCATCAGACGGCCGCTGATGCTCAAGAGCATCTCGGTGCTCGACACAGGCGTCGAGACGGTACAGCCCAAGGTCGAGAAGTCCGTCCGCGAGGGGAAGAAGATCGACCACTTCCACAAACTGAACAAGGACGGCGACGCGCGCGCCGAGCAGGTGGAAGCCCTCAAGAAGGCGGCCGCCGCTGAGGGGATCGACCTCAAGCAGCTCAAGGCTGGTGCACCTGGAGGAAACGACCAGCTCGAAAAGCTCCGGAAGCAGATGGGGATCAGGGCCGGCTCCCGCCAGCAGGACGTCTGGGACTTCATCGCCTACCTCGCGAAGCACGCATAGCGCAAAGGCAGGGTCGTACCGACTTCGACCGACATCCACGGAGCGTAATCACCGGCATAGCTCATTCGACCGTCACGGATCGCCGGGACCGAAGTCAACGCGAGGAATCGCTACGGCCTGACTTCCAGGAATTGAGAACGCCAAGCTCCAACGGCCGTTGCCGTCCGATACGACCCCTGCAGTTGTCGCGTTCGGAGTAGGCCGTCGAGGGGATCGCGGCCCACGGTCCGTTGGACCG
>JBAUGX010000229.1:0-28056 GCA_049679965.1 Vicinamibacterales bacterium | reverse complement strand
GTCTTCGCCGTCGCCGGTCGTGGCCGCGTGCGCCATCTTGATCGCGGCCGCGGCGATGTCCACGATGTCAAACTCCTGCGCGAGCGACTCGACGACAACGCGGACGTGCTCGTAGTCGCCCGCCAGGAGCCGCTCGCGCAATGACGCCCGCGTCAGGTCGAGCTGCCGCGCGCGCAGGTCCGCCACGGTCGGCACCGCCGCCACCTCGATCTTCTGCCCGGTGAACTGCTCGATCGCCCGCAGCAGCCGATGCTCGCGGGGCTCGGCCAGCGTAATCGCCGTGCCGCCGCGTCCCATGCGGCCGGTCCGTCCGATGCGGTGCAGATAGCCTTCGGCAGACGCCGGCACGTCGTAGTTGACGACGTGGGAGAGATGTTCGATGTCGAGGCCGCGGGCCGCCACGTCGGTCGCGATCAGCAGATCCGCCTTCTTCGCCCGGAACAGCCCCATCACGTGGTCGCGCTGCCGCTGCACGATCCCGCCGTGCAGCGCCTCGGCGCGGTGCCCGTGGGCATTGAACGTCTCGACGAGCGACTCGACCTCTAGGCGCGTGCGGCAGAACACAAGCGTGGCCACCGGATCCTCCATGTCGAGAATGCGGGCCAGCGTCGCGGGCTTGTGTGCGCGGTGGACGATGTAGGCCACCTGACGGACGCGCGGCACCTTGCCCGCGCCCGGCTTCTCGCGCGCAATGGTGACGCGCGCCGGATTCTTCAGGTGACGCGCCGCAATCGACGTGATCCGGGCGGGCATCGTCGCCGAAAAGAGCGCCGTCTGGCGGGAATCCGGCGTGGCCTTGAGAATCTCGTCGAGGTCGTCGGCAAATCCCATGTCCAGCATTTCGTCCGCTTCGTCGAGGACGAGGACGCGCAACGCGTCGAGCTTGAGCGTCTGGCGCCGCATGTGGTCGAGGGCGCGGCCTGGCGTAGCGACGACGACCGAGGCCCCGCGCTCGAGCGCGCGGATCTGCTGGTGCATCGGCGCGCCGCCGTAGAGCGGCAGCACCGTCAACCCGACGCCTTTGGCGTACTTGTGGATGGCTTCGGCCACCTGCATGGCAAGCTCGCGGGTGGGTACGAGCACGAGGCCAGAGGTCTGGCGCGGGGTGGGACTCGCTTCGCTAATGCGCTGCAGCATCGGCAACGCGAACGCCGCGGTCTTGCCCGTGCCCGTCTCGGCCTGCCCGAGCAGGTCGCGGCCCGTGAGCAGCAGCGGAATCGTTTCGCGCTGCACGGGCGTGGGCTCTTCGTAGCCGAGCGCCGTGACGGCCGCGACGAGCTCGGCCCGGAGGCCGATAGTGGCGAAGGTGGCAGGGGCGTCAGCGGTGGTCATCGCTCCGATCATCGCACGGCGCACCGCGCACATTATTTTCGCGCGGCATCGGCTCGGGTTCCCTAGAATAGGTGCCATGACTCACCGGTTCCTTATGCTTCGTGGTGCGCTCGTACTGGCCGTGCTCCTGAGCCTGTGGGCTTCCGGCGTGTCCGCGCAGGGCGGCGGCAACCAGGAACGTCCCATCGTGGCGCAGTTCGATGCGGACAAAGACGGCCGGCTCAACGCGGCCGAACGCCAGGCGGCTCTGGAGTTCCTCGCGCAGGCGGGCAACGGCGGTCGCGGTGGGTTCGGCGGTGGACGGGGAGGCGGCGCTCGTCCGCCGTCCGGCCCCGGCGCGCGCCTGACACCGGCCGACGTGAAGAACTTCGGTGACGCGCCGCTCTACGACGCCGGCGCGCTGCGCACCTTCTTCATCGAGCTCGAGAATCCGGCCTGGGAAGCCGAGCTCGTCGCCTTCAACAACACCGACGTGGATGTTCCCGCACGCGTCACCGTGGACGGGAAGGTGTACCAGAATGTCGGCGTGCACTTCCGGGGCAACTCGTCGTTCGGCGTGGGCAACAGCTACAAGCGATCGCTCGCTCTGGCGTTCGACTTCGTCGACGACAATCAGTCCGTCGGCGGCTATCGCACGCTGAACCTGCTCAACGCCAACATGGATCCCACACTCCTGCGTACCGTGCTCTCGATGCACATCGCGCGGCAGTACATCCCCGCACCCAAGGCCAACCTCGTCCGGGTGGTCATCAACGGCGAGAACTGGGGCATCTATTCGAACGCCCAGCAGTCCAACAAGGAGTTCCTGCAGGAGAACTTCAAGACGACCAAAGGCACGCGCTGGAAGGTGCCGCAAGGTGGCGGCGGCGGGGTCGGCGGATTCCGGTATCTGGGCGAAGACCCGGCCAGCTATCGCAACACGTTCCAGATCAAGTCGAAGGAGGATCCGGCAGCCTGGTGGGCGCTCGTCGCGCTCGCCAGGACGCTGCGGGACACGCCGCCGGACCGGCTCGAAGCGGCGCTCGCGCCGATGCTCGACATCGACGGGTATCTCCGGTTTCTCGCCCTCGACAACGCCCTGTTCGGCGGCGACGGCTTCTACAGCCGCGCGGCCGACTACTCGCTCTATCTCGATCCGAGCGGCCGGTTCCACTTCATCTTCCACGACACCAACGAGATGTTCAGTCCCAACAACGGGCGAGGCGGGGGCGGCACGTCGCTCGATCCGCTGGTGAGCCTGTACGACGAGAACAAGCCGATCATCTCGAAGATCCTGGCGGTGCCGGCGCTTCGCACGAAGTACATCGGGTTTGTACGCGAGATCGCGCGGACGTCACTCGACTGGAACGTGCTCGGACCGGTTGTGAAACAGTACCGCGACCTCATCGCCTCTGACGTCGCGCGCGAGACCCACAAACTGTTCTCGACGGAAGACTTCCTGCTCAGCACGGCCGACGACGGGACGCTGCGCGCCCTCATCGACCAGCGCCGCGCGTTCCTGCTCGCCTGGACACCGCAGTAGGAGCGTTTGGCACGCGCGTGGGGATTGGCTCGCATGCAGCCGCTGCAGGACCTGCTCCATCGCATCAAATGGGATCCCGAGTTCGGCAAAGGAGACTTCGTGCTCGGCTACGAGGACCGGATCGCTCACGAGGAGAAGGTCGTCCCGTTTGCCTCAACCAGGATCGACCCGCAGCGGCCCGATACCTTCTCGTTCCATGACGAGGACGGCATCGTCGATCACATTCCGCTCCATCGCGTGCGCAAGGTGTACAAGGATGGCGTGGTCATCTGGCAGCGTCCTGGTCATTGAACCAGTACGCTCATACGACTTGGCGCGCGTGAGTTCCCGGGTGGCAATGCGGTAGACTGCAGGCCTCGCGATGGCGGGTTTCTTCCTCACCACGTACGGCCTCGACCTCGCCGCGTTGCTTCTCACCACCACCCTGTTCGTGGGCTATCGCACCGTTCAGCGCCGGCGCGCCCGCCGCGATCCCGGCGCCACGCTCCAGAGCCAGCAGGCGGCGACGCGCGCCGAGTGGGTCGCCGAGATCCTGGGCAGCGGCAACGGCATCCTCGGCGTGCAGACCCTGCGGAACGCCATGATGGGTTCGCTGTTCTTCGCCTCGAACACCATTTTCCTGGTGCTCGGCGTCCTCAGCCTCTCGGCCCAGCAACACCTCGGCGAAACCTGGGCACTGCTCAACCTGAACCTGACGGGCTCACCGTCGCTCACACAGGGCAAGCTGCTCTTATTGCTGCTCACGCTGCTGCTCTCGTTCTTCTGCTTCACCAGCGCCATCCGCCTGTTTGCGCACGCGAGCGTCAGCATCGGGCACAAAGCCTCGCGGCCCCAAGCCGTCACCGCCCAGATCGACTCCGCCTGGGCCTATCAAGCCCTCGGCGTGCGCTGCTACTACTTCGCCGCGTCGATCTTGTTCTGGCTGTTCGGGCCCGTGTGGTTCGTGCTCGCCGGGGTCTGCGCGATCGCGGTCATGCACCGCTTCGACAGCGCGCCCACGCGAAACCCGTAGCGTTGGGGAGGATCAGTTGCCTCTGCGGATCTGAGACCCCTGGAAACGCACCTCGAAGTGGTAACGCGGCCTGTGGGCGAGGATGATCTCGTGCGTCGCGGGATCGATGCGCGTGGGCACCTCGCGCATCTCGACGGCGGCCGCCGTCCGGTAGCCGCGTTCGTTGAGGATGTCGACCAGCATCCGCCTGGCCAGGGGATCCGCGAAGAGGTCGTTGTCGGTGGTGAGCTCGGCGAGCCCGGTGACGGCTTGCACGACGATGGCCGGCACGAAGTCGCGATCGATCACCGCGATCACCTCGCGGAACAGGCCCGGACTCTCTCGCTGGTACGCCTCGAGACGCTCCACCAGGTGCTGCCGCGCCGAGACCACGATCTCGCTGGCGAGGGGGATGTGGCGGACGGCGTCGAACGTCTCTTCGTCGAGCTCGAGCGAGCTCTGATAGCGGAACTCGTTGATGATCGCCCGCTCGACCGACGCGACGCTGCCCTGGGCGTTGATGACGTGGAAGTGGAAGGTCTGCTTCAGGCTCTGGAGCACGTCGTAGGTCTGTTCCATGAACGTGCGGTAGCGCTTCCGACAGGCCTCCTCGCTCAGGTCGGTGGCGCGTTCCTCGAGCAGCTCCCCGATGCCGGTGTCGCGCACGCGCTGGTTGTGGCCGATGGTCTCCTGGCCGCGCTTGAGCTGACGTTCGACCGACTCCTTCTCCCCGACGTAGAGCACGACGATTTCGAAGCTCGGCTTTGGGAACAGATGGGCACGGGACGTGCCGCGATTGGTGGCGCGCAGGTGGAGCATCTTCTCGTAGAGCAGCTTCACGCACTCGACCTGGACCCGCGTGCGCGGGAAGCCGTCCACCACGACCCCGGCGGCGTGCGCAGGCTCCAGGAGGCGGTCGAAGAGCAGTCGCACCACGTCGGCATCTCCGACGAGGTTGCCCGCATCCTTGATCGCGCGCATCTCCGGCGCGTCGAGCAGATCGCTCGTGACGATCGGCGGCGCGGTGATGCCGCGCTCCCGCAGGATGAATGGGGTATTGGTCCCCTTGCCGGCGCCCGGGGCGCCGCCCAGCCAGATGATCTCCCTGGGCAGGCGCGCCGTACCCGACTCCACTCGCGGCTCGATGTGCGACCAGGCGCTCTGAAAGATGGCCCTCGCCTGTGCCAGGGCCTCCTCGGATTCGGCCCGATGGTGGTCCCTCTGCTTGGTGGGCGGCAACGGTGTGTTCGGCATGAAGTCTCTCGGCTGGCTGAACCCGGCTAGTCTATCAGGCGGGGCGCAGGGGGCCGCGCGCTGACCCCCAGGCTTCAGAGAGAGAAGGCGTCAGGGCCGATGAACATCATTTCATGAGCCGTCTTGTTCCGGTTGACGGGCCCGGCGCCATCCTGCCGGTGTATCGAGGCACCGCCATCGAGCAGCTGCTCCGCTACCACAATCTCGGGGCGCCGCTGCCGCCAACGACGGGCCATGCCCGGCTGCTCATCAGCATGTGCATGGATCACCGCAAGGATCTCGTCCTGCCGAACGAGTTCGCCTACGTCCTGCGATCGGCGGGAGGCAACCTGCGCGACAGCGAATTCGAGGTGTCCTACGCGATAGCCGTCGGCGGCATCGCCACGGTGGCGCTCCTGGCGCACACCGACTGCGGGATGGTGGATGTCACCGAGAAGCGATCGGTGTTCGTCCGCGGACTCACCGAGCGCGGCGGTTGGACGGCCGACACGGCTGGCGCGCATTTCGATCGCTATGCCGCGCGTTATCAGATCGGCGACGCCCTCGGGTTTGTGTGCAACGAGGCCGCGCGGCTGCGCCGGCTCTATCCGGCGATCCTCTTCGCGCCGCTCCTGTACGACGTGGAGACGGACCGGCTCGCCCAGATTGACGAAGGCTCGGACCCCGTCGCCGGCGCGTGAGCGTCTGAATCCTAGGAGGAGGGGGGCACTGGCCGCTTCTTCAGGATGTCGTGGAGCAGCCAGAACGAGATGCCGATGGCGCCGGCTCCAAAGATCGTTTCCGACAACGCGTCGTTGGTCCACTCCCCGTCTACTTTCTCCCCGGGGCTGATCGCCAGAAACATCGAGCCTCCCACCAGCAGGTAGACAAACGCCATCTTCTCGGCGAGCGACGCGCCGCCGGAGGCGCCGGCCGAGCCCTGCGCCGGTTGCTGCAGCCGATAGGATTCGGTGGACGCGATGCGCGCCACGCTGGCCGCGATCGGTCTCTCGGACGCTCGCGCGACCGCTGTCGAAAACCCGGCGCCGCGGTCGTCAGGCCCTCCGGCGCGGGCCGTGCCTTCCCACGCCATACCGACGAGCGCGAACACCAGCAGCGCTGCCATCGGGCGCCCGATGAATGAATGAGCCATCGGAGTCTCCTTCCTGCATACCATAGCGCGCTTCAACACGCCTCTTTCGGGCAGCCTCAGGTATTACGGAAGTCTTACAGTCACCGGGCGTGAAGTCCGGTACGGTAGAGACTCATATTCGTACTCATTTGAGGAGCCTCATGCATACCCTCACGTCGCCATCATCCACGCCCGATCGCACGCCCGAGTTTGCGCGCGCCGACAACGGGTCCCGCTACAGCAGGCTGAGCGTCCTCACCTGTGTCGTCCTGGTCTGGTTCCACGTGCAGGCTGTGGCGGCCTTCTGGTCCTTCACCTGGACGAACCTGATCGTCGCCCTGGCCCTGTTTTGGGTCGGCGGTGGATTGGGCATCAGCATGGGGTACCACCGGCTGCACACCCATCGCGGGTTCAAGACGTTCAAGTGGTTCGAGTACTTCCTCGCCATCTGCGGGACGCTCACGCTCGAAGGCGGGCCGATCTTCTGGGTCGCCACGCACCGCCTGCATCATCAATATTCCGACAAGCCGCTGGATCCACACACGCCCCGCGTCAGCGGTTTCTGGGCGCACATGGGCTGGATCATGTTCGGCGAAGCGCAGCACAACGACACGGTGCGGATGGCGCGCTACGCGCCCGATCTCGCGAAGGATCCCTTCTATCGCTGGCTGACCACCTACCACTGGGTGCCGCTCACCGTGCTCGGCTTCTCACTCCTGGCGATTGGTGGCTGGGGGCTCGTGAACTGGGCGATCTTCCTGCGTGTCGTGGTCGGGCTGCACACCACCTGGCTCGTGAACTCGGCCACGCACATGTGGGGCCGCCGCCGCTTCGCGACGACCGACGATTCCCGCAACAACTGGTGGGTGGCGCTCATCACGTTTGGCGAGGGGTGGCACAACAACCATCACGCCCATCCGACCTCCGCGCGCCATGGCCTCGCCTGGTACGAATTCGACCCCACATGGATCGCGCTCCGGCTGCTCCGAGCCGTCGGCCTGGTCTGGGACGTGCGCAGGGCCAAGGTGAGCGACGCATCCCAGGAAGAGGTCGCGGCATAGCGGCCTTCGTTCTATCCTTGATGGCGTGAACATGAGATCCGGCGGCCGCCGGAGATCGGTCGCCTTCTTCATCGTCCTGGGCGCGGGCCTCGTCGGGGGCGCGGTCGCCCTCAACGTCGGCTGGATCATCGTCAGCTGGCGGCAAGCCGGCCTGCTGTTGCTTGGCGTTCTGGTCTTTCCCCTCATCATCACCGGCGTCGTCCTCAATACGATCTTCCTGGTTCGCGAGATCCGGCGCAACGAGCAGCACGAAGCGTTCATCAACGCCGTCACCCACGAGCTGAAAACGCCCGTGGCGTCCCTGAAGCTCTACCTGCAGACCCTGCAGAACCACCCGGTGGACGAGGCGAAGCGCCAGGACTTCTACAAGACGATGCTGGAGGACGCCGATCGGCTGCTCGTCACGATCGAGCAGGTCCTGCGCGCCGGGCAGATCGGCGCACGGGTCCGCCATGGGCACCGCCTGCCGGTGAACTTCAGCGCTCTCGTGCAGGAGTGCCTCGCGCTGGCGAGAACACGGTATCGCCTGTCCGCCGACGCGCTGACCTACCGCGAATCCCTGGAATCGATGCCCAAAGGCGAAGCGCCGTGTGTGCTCGGCGACGAGGACGATTTGAGGGCTGTCGTCTCGAATCTCCTGGACAACGCCGTCAAGTACTCCGGAGCGGAGGTACGGGTCGCCGTCGAACTGGAGCAGACGAACCTGACAACGCTGGCGCTTCGCGTGCGCGACAAGGGCATCGGCATCTCGCCGGCGGAGCGCAAGCGGATCTTCAGGCGTTTCTATCGCATCCCGGGCGCCACGCGGGTCAAGGGCACGGGCCTGGGGCTGTTCATCGTCCGCTCGGTGGTCGCCCGGCACGGCGGCAGGGTATTCGTCGAGAGCGACGGGGTCGGGCAAGGCAGCGCCTTCGTGGTCGAGCTGCCGCTGGTCACGCCGCCATGAGCCGCATCCTCATCGTCGAAGACGAGCAGCACCTGGCCGACGGCCTGCGCTTCAACCTCGAGGCCGAAGCGCACGACGTGGATATCGCGGACACCGGCGAAGAGGCGCTGCGGCGGCTGGCGGCGGAGCCGAACCGCTACGACCTTGTCATCCTGGATCTGATGCTTCCGGGGATTGACGGTTTTGGTGTCGTGGCAGAACTGCGCCGGACGCGGCGGTTCGTACCGGTGCTCATGCTGACGGCACGCGGGCGGTCGGAGGACGTGCTGCGCGGATTCGAGATGGGCGCCGACGACTACCTCACCAAACCGTTCGAGCTGCCCATCCTCATTTCCAGGGTTCGCGGTCTCCTCCGGCGCACCGAATGGTTTCGTCAGGAAGCGGTGGCCGAACCGCCCGTCGCGCTGCAGTACTCGTTCGGCGGCAAGAGTCTCGATTTCGAGCAGATGGAAGTTCGCGTCGGCGAGAAGCGGATGCCGCTGACGCTGATGGAAGCCGAGCTGCTGCGGTACCTCGTGCAGCACGAAGGATCGCCCGTGTCACGCAAGGCGATTCTCGAGAACGTGTGGGGCGTTCGCGAAGACACCGACACCAGGGCGATCGACAACTTCATCGTGCGGCTGCGTCGCTACATCGAGGATGAGCCGAGCAACCCTCGCCACCTCCAGACGGTGCGCGGCGTGGGATACCGCTTCGTGGGCAACCCGGAGTAGGGCTTACTTTGACGCGGTCATCGAGTCCACGCGGATCGTCCTGGCTTTTGCGTCCAGCGTGCCGACGACCCTGACTTTGCGCCCCGCGAACTGTTCCGGCGTCTTCTGATCACTCAGCATGTAGACGTCCTTGCCGACCAACAGCACGTACGCCGCGCCATGGGCGCCAACGCAGGCGATGGTGCATTCGGCGTCGGTCGGTCCCATTCGCATGGACGCGTGCCCGGCGTTGCCACACATGTCGTCCGTGATAATGCCGTTGAACGTCTGCTTGCGCTGAGGGGCGGCGAGGACTCCGAGGGCGAGGAGAATCGGGAGGTACTTCATAAGTCTGAAATCTGAAGTCCCAAGTGAAGCCTTCAGGTCTCCCTGAGACTTCAAACTTGAGACTTCAGACTGATCTTGCCCTTCCCTTATTCGCCCGGCGTCATGATGTGAGCCGTCGAGGTGCCCGCGTTCATGATCCACACGCCGCCGCCGCGCCCATTCTCGGGCAGGCCGAGCGTCGCCTGGGTGGCGCCCGGCACCGCGATCGTGAAGTGCGTGCGCGCGGTCGCCTGGTCGGCGCCCATCAGGTGGTACCACACGGACCCGAACACGGGCTTCGCGCGGGTTCCGTCCTTTTCGGCAGCGTCAAGCGCCGCTTGTCTCTTGGCTCGGTCGGGCTCCGACTCGAACTTCATGTTCTGCGCGGCGCGCGGCAGATTGCCCAAGTGCGTGCACTCGAGCGAAAAGGCCTGCTGCCCGGGCAGTCCCGACTTGTCGAAGCAGACCAGCTGGGTGGTGCCCTTTCTCAACGTGTCGTAGGTCCAATCGGCTGGTTTCCACTTGATGACCGTCGCCTGGGCCGCCAGAGTGGCCGGGGCACCGAGCAGGGCCTTGTCAACGTCGGCCTGCGATGCTCCCGGCTCGAGCGGCGGTGGCGGCGGCGGCGCGGCACGGCCGCCGCCTTGCGCCCACGCGCCGATCGAAGCCGTCAGGACACAGAGAACCACTAAAGCAATGCGTTTCATACGAGACCTCCAATGACTCCGATCACAATTTGCGGGTCGAGAGAGCAGAAGAAGGATAGCACGGCACCCGTCATGCAGGACTGAAATGACGGGTTCAATCGTGGACGGATCGAGCAGCCGTAACAGGCAATTCCGTGAAGTTGAGTCCGCTCTCTTCGCGAAAAAATGTCAGATCGGCGCCAAAGATTGTCAACTCGGGTTGCTGGAGGGCTTGATTGTGACAAAACTCTGTTCTCTTGCCGGCGCTCTCACCCTGATCATGGCGGCCGCGGCACCGGCGGTAGCACAGGACGCGCAATCGGCGGGACGCATCAAGGTGGCGTCGGGCACGGCGTTCGTCGTTCGGCAAGGCGCGGTGATTCCCGCTGAAATCGGCCAGCTCGTCTTCGCGGCGGACGGTCTCAGAACCGGCGCGGACGGCCGCGTCGGCGTCACGCTGAAGGATGAGACCCGGATCTCCCTGGGTCCCAACAGCGAGGCCCGTCTCGATCAGTTCACGTACTCGCCGGCCGAGAGCCAATTCGCCCTGGTGCTGCGGGTCGTGCGGGGTGTGGCGGCGTACGTGTCGGGCCGGATCGCGAAACTCTCGCCCGATTCGATCCGACTCGAGACGCCCGCGGCGATTGTGGGCGTTCGTGGCACGCGCGTGGCGATCCGGGTCGAACCGTCGTGAACAGCCGACGACCGCCGGCCGTCCTGCTCGTCCTGGCGCTGACGCTCGGAAGCGCGTGTGCGCGCCGTCTGGTCGTGGAGCGGCCCGCCCTGGGCCAGGAGGTGTTCGTCCTTCTACCAGGCGCCGATGGCGAATCCTCCGGCCGCGCGATCGTTTCAAGCCAGGGCAGCTCCGTCGAACTTGCCAACGCGAGGGGTACTACGATCGTCTCCGGCCGCCGTGCGCCCACCGCCGAGCAGACGATGAGCGAATCCGAGCTGCAGGAGATCTTCGGTGACGCGCTGTCCGCCTTGCCGCCTCCGCCTCGTCTCTTCAATCTCTATTTTCGCTTCGAGTCCGACGAGTTGACCGACGAGTCGCGCGCGCTGTTGCCCGAGATTCTGCGATCCGTCGCCGGACGGCGCGGCGTCGAGGTGGTCGTGGTCGGTCACACCGACACGACGGGCACCTTGCTGCTCAACTACGAGCTGGGGCTGAAACGTGCGCAGACGATTCGCGGCCTGCTCGTCGAGGCCGGACTCGATCCCTCGCTGATCCAGGTCACGTCTTCCGGCGAGGGCGACCCGCTGATCAAGACCCCGGACGAGACGCTCGAGCCCCGGAATCGCCGCGTCGAAATCGCGGTCAGGTGATCGCCCGGCGTGGAGACGTCCAAGAGCGCCCGCGCCGCGGCCCGCCGGCTCGTTCTGCTGTGCGGGCTGGCGCCGCTCGTGCTGACCGCAGGGCTCGCCCTTTCCCGACCCGCATTCCTGAGCCGGCTCGACAATACCGTTTACGACATCCTGATTCGGTGGGCGGGCACCAGGCCAACCGCCGGACGTGTCGTGATTGTCGATGTCGATGAGCGGAGTCTCTCCGAACTGGGCCAGTGGCCGTGGCGCCGGGATCGGATTGGCGAACTCGTCGCCCGCCTGCGCGATTTGGGCGCCTCGGTCGTTGCGCTCGACGTGGTGTTTGCCGAACCCGATCGGTTCGAGCGATCGGCCGACGCCGGCGATGGCCCTGCGGACGGGGGCGCTCCGTCGGGCCCGGATGCGGCGCTGGCTGATGCGCTCGGCGCCGGTCGAGTCGTGCTGGGTTATGCCCTGACGTTTGAAGAATCCGCCGTGGCAGCGAGCAGGTGCGTGCTGCATCCCGTCGGGCTGGCGATCGTCGAGACACGCGAAGGGAACCAGTCCCCGTTTTTTCGAGCCTCCAGCGCCATCTGCAATCTCCCCTTGCTCGCGCGGGCGGCGGGCGCGTCGGGATTCCTGAACGCCGCGCCCGATGCCGACGGCATCCTGAGACGGATTCCCCTGTTGATCCAGCTCGACGGGCGCGTCTATCCGGCGCTCTCGCTGGCCGCCGTGGCGGCGACGTCCGGGACGCACGAGTTCGCCCTAAGAGTGACCAACGTGAACGCCGCCTCGCTGACGCTCGGCGAGCGCACCGTGCCGCTCGACGGCAAGAGCAACCTCCTCTTGCGCTATCGAGGCCCGAAGCGCACGTTTCCCTACGTCTCGGTGGCCGACGTGCTCGGCGGTGGTGTCGCGGCCGACGCCATTCGAGACAAGATCGTCTTTGTCGGCGCGACCGCGCTCGGCACGCGCGAAGTCGTGGCCACCCCCCTCGACACGCTCTTCGCCGGCGTCGAGGTACAGGCCACGGCCGCGGACAATCTCTTGACGCAGGACTTCATCCAACGCCCCGAGCATGCCGGGATGATCGAGATGGGTGTCGTGATCCTCGCAGGGCTCGTGGTGCTGTTCCTCGGACAGACCAGCGCGACCTGGGGGAGCGCCGGTGCGGGCGCTGGCCTCCTCGCCGTATGGATCGGCGCGATTGCGCTGCTCTCGACGAACGGGTGGTTCCTGTCGCCCCTGTTTCCAACGGCTGGCACTGTTTCGGTGCTGGCCGCCATGACCCTCGCCAAGGTCACGGTCGAGCGCCGGCGTGCCGATCGATCCGCGGAGGAGACGGTCATGTCGCAGCGGCTGATGGTCCAGTCGCTGCTCTCGCTCACCGAGGTCAGGGACGCCGAAACCGGGCGTCATTCCCGCCGCACGCAACGCTATGCCAGGCTGCTCGGCGACCAGCTCGCGTCGCATCCGAGATTCCGCGACTACCTGACACCGGAGCGCATCGAGCTGCTGTCGAGCCTGGCGCCGCTGCACGACATCGGCAAGGTCGGCGTGCCCGATCGGGTGCTGAACAAGCCAGGCGCGCTCACGCCGGACGAGCTCGCGGAGATTCGCAAGCACCCGGCGCACGGACGCGACGTGATTGTGCAGGCCGAGCGGCGGGCCGGCGCGCAGGATGATGTCATTCTGGCGATGGCCAAGGAGATCGTCTACACCCACCACGAGAAGTGGGATGGCACCGGCTACCCGCACGGCCTGGCCGGGGAGCAGATTCCGATTCCGGGACGGGTGATGGCGCTCGTGGACGTCTACGATGCCGTCGTCACACGGAACGTGTACCGGCCGCCGATGACGCACAGCCAGGCGGTCGAGTTCATCGCCTCCGGGAAAGGCACGCATTTCGACCCTGCCGTTGTCGAGGCGTTCGTCGTGGTGGCCCCGGTCTTCGGGAACCTGTCAACAGAAGCCGATTCCTGATCAGCGTGTCGAGATCTCTCCGGCGGCGCGCCGGTCGAGAGCGAGATTTCTGACCACCTCGGTGGTGGATCTGGCCTTGTTGAGGGTGTAGAAGTGGAGGCCGGGCGCTCCCTCTCGCAGGAGCTCTTCGCACTGCCTGGTCGCGTAGTCGATGCCGAACTGCACGACCGCGGCGTCATCGCCGCTGCGCTTCTCCAGTTCCGACAACAGCGGCGCGGGCAACTCGGCTCCACACAACGCGACGAACCGCGTGATCTGCGAGGTGCTGAGAATCGGCAGGATGCCGGGCACGATGGGCACCGTGACGCCGAGGCGCGCCAGATAGTCGCGGCATTCGAAGTAATGGCTGTTCCGGAAGAAGAGCTGGGTGATGACGAAGTCCGCGCCGTGGTCGATCTTGTTCTTCAGCCGGTTCCAGTCCACATGCTTGCCTTCCTTGCAGGCGATGTGTCCCTCGGGAAATCCCGCCACGCCGATGGAGAACCCGCCTGACTCGCGGATGCACTGGACCAACTGATAGGAGTACTCGAAGCCGCCTTCAGGCTTCACGAATTCGCTGGCGCCGTCATGCGGATCGCCACGCAGCGCGAGGATGTTCTTGATGCCCAGGGCTCGCGTCTGTTCGAGGACGGCCCGCGTCTCCCCGACCGTCGCGTTCACGCAGGTCAGATGCGCCATGGCCGTGATCTGCTGTTCCCGTTGAATCCGGTCCACGATCGCGAGCGTCTTCTCGCGGGTCCCGCCGCCGGCGCCGTACGTCACCGAGCAGAAGTCGGGGTTGAGCGTGCGCAGCGCGGGAATCGTCGTGTCCAGCAGGGCCCGCTCGCCCTCATCAGACTTGGTGGGAAAGAATTCGACGGAGAGCACGGGACGGCCGGCCGCCCGTGCGGTCCCGAAAATGTCGCGGATGAACTGGACCAAGCTAGTCCTTGTCGAGATACTCCAGAGGCACGTCGTCCTCGAGGACCTGCTTGGTGCGAACCTCCCCCTGGTCGTCGTCGGCCTCTTCCACGCCCGCCACGATGCCCGCTTCGAAGTCCTGGCCTTCCTCGACGAGCTCTTCCACGCTCTCAAAATCTGCCCCGGATCGCGACAATCCCTGCGTATCGCCCGACTGCCCGGCTGAACCCGCGCCGAGACCCCGGCGACCCATGGTGGCGACGTGGAGCGACTCGATATCCGCAGAGCTCCGAGAGGTCCGCACAATCGTCTTCGGCCGCAACTGCTTGCGCGACCGCGACACCTTCTTCCGGCGCACGGACGGCTTCTTCTTACTCTTGTTCTTGGTCCTCCCGACCACGAGCTTGGCGCGACGCGAGCCGGACTTCTTGACGGCTGGTTTCCTCTTGCGAGTTGCTTTCTTCTTGGCCATGGGGCTGAGTCTATCACTGGCCGGCAATCGGGTATCATCGACCGACTCGCTCTCTATGCCGCGGATTCCTCGGACGGATCTCGACGTCTTCCCACTCTGTCTCGGCGGCAACGCTGATGACGTTCGAGCATCAGGTGCGGATGACGAACCTCATCGGCGCGGTCGGCAGGCAGGCGCGCGCGGCGCGCGGCGCCGGAGGACCGAATAGCACCACGAGCGCCGGGCTCGACGCCGCTATCGAGCCGCTCATCACCTACATGCTCTTTGCGGATGAGGCGCTCCTTCGCGAACCCATCAAGGGCGTCTCGACGTTCGCAGCAAGGCGTTCGATGCACTCCCCGATGCGGCACTGGAACGCGTCTACAAGCGGCTGTTCGAGGTGTTGAGCGGCCAGGACGACAGCCCGCCCTTCGCGCGGCTTTCCGCCGACGATCGACGCGCGGTGATGGAGATTCTGGTCGACACGAAGCGGAGCCTGCCAGGCTACTTTCGCTGAGCTGGGTTCGTCACGACCCGTGCTCGTCGGCCCAGACAAACGGCGTCTTCTTGTTCTCCTGTTCGATGTCACCCGGCGGTGGGCCGTCCATGTCCACAAAGCCGCTGAGACTCCGATGGATGGCCGGCGACGCGCTGCTGATCCGGCCCCTTTTGTCGATGACGAGCTTGGCCACCGCGTGTTGAAGCAGGTACAGGTTGCCGTCCGAGTTCATCGTCGCCACGCGAATGCCGAGAAACGCCGCGCCTTCCGACGCCACCAGCGCCTGCTCGGCGTCGGTCGGATCGAGCTTCGCCGAGAGCCGCACCAACTCGACTCCACCGGCTTTGACAACCGTCGGTGTCTTGGGATCCGTCACGGGAATGTCGGGGTCGACTTTCCCGGCAATCGAGATCCATTCCGGCTGGGCCTTGCCGCGACGACCCCACAGTGCCGGCTCGACCCGCAGCAGCGCCGCATCACGATTCCCCCCGTTGGCAAACGCCACCGTGATGTAGAGACCGCCTTCATTGGTGACGTACGACACGTCGGTGACCGTCACCTCGAGCTGCTGTTTCGTATAGAAGTAGCTGCGATAGAAGCTCACAGCCGACATCCCGAAGGCAAGCAACGCGATGATGCCTGAGATCTCTATTCGGGTCCGCTGCCGTTTGGATTCGTTGCTTTCTTCCGCCACCGTGCCCCTCCACAAGTGGAACCCCTTGAATCGACGCGCCTTGGGCCAGTGTACTAGACATGCTCCAGCCGTGGACCGCTCGACGGCTTCACCCCACTTTCCCCTTTCCCAGAGCCTTGTTCCGGACCTATACTGCCCCGGTTGAGGAGGCATGGACATGCGCGATATCAGATTGATCGGCGTAATGGCGCTTGGCACTCTGGCGGCGGCCGTCGTGGCGGGACCCCTGCTCGCGCAGGCACCTGCGGCACCGGCCGGGCCGGTTCGGGTAGATATCGCGGGTGAATGGGCGGTCACCACGAACGAGGATCAGCCCCACCGGGCCCCAGGCGCTGAACTCGGCGACTACACAGGGCTGCCGATCAACGACGCAGCGCGCCAGAAGGCAGAAGCGTGGGACGCGTCCGTCCTTTCGCAGCCCGAGCGGCAGGCCCAGGCGCATCCGGTCCAGTACCACATGCGCGGACCGGGACCAAACCTCCGCATCCTCAAAGTCCTCGACCCGGTCACCCAGGTCCAGGTCGCGTACACCATGGCCGGGCATTTCGGCCGGGCCGATCGCATCATCTATATTGACGGCCGCAACCATCCGTCCGACTACTCCGAGCACACCTGGGACGGCTACTCCACCGGCTCGTGGGACGAGAGCGGCCAGTTCAACGTCGTCACGACCCACATGAAGTACGGCGTCATCAATCGCAACGGCGTGCCGGCCAGTCCGTACGGCGTCCTCAGGGAACACTTCTCGCGCCACGGACTCTACATGGTGTCGCTCTTCTTCGTGGACGATCCGATCTACGTCGAGGAGCCGATGGTGCGGTCGCAAACATGGACGTGGGATCCCAGTCAGAATCTCGAGTTGGGCCAGGTGTTTCAGTCGGTCGACGAACTGGGCGACAGGCCGCTCGGCTGGGTGCCGCACTGGGCGCTCGGCACGCTGCAACTGGAATTCTCACAGGCTCACGACATCCCCTTCAAGGCGACGATCGGCGGCAAAGAAAGCATCTATCCGGAATTCATGGACAAGATCAGAGAATTCCGGGCGGAGGAAGCCGCGCAGAAAGCCGAGGCAGCCAAGAAGGCCGCGGCGGCCGCGGCGCCGCCGGCACGCAGGCGGTAGTGAGCGGGCCGGCAGTCTGATTTCGCATGAGGAGATCGACCATGCGGACATTAAGACTGATGGGCGTCGCGGCGCTCGTCGCGCTCGTGGCGACCGTCGCGGCCGGGCCCATGCTCGCCCAGGCACCCGCACCGCCAGCGGATGGTGCGGTTCGAGTGGACCTCGCCGGCGAATGGGCGGTGACGACGAACGAGGATCAGGTGCACCGGGGACCCGGCCCTGAACTCGGTGACTACACGGGGTTGCCGATGAACGCCGCCGCGCGCCAGAAGGCCGACGCGTGGGATGCGTCGGTTCTGGCTCAGCCCGAGCGGCGCGCGCAGGCGCATCCGGTCCAGTACCACATGCGCGGACCGGGACCGAACCTCCGCATCCTCAAGGTTCTCGATCCGGTCACCCAGACCCATGTTGCCTACACGATCGCCGGCATGTACGGCCGCGCCGATCGCATCATCTATCTGGACGGCCGGAACCATCCGTCCGATTATGCGGAGCACACCTGGGACGGCTACTCCACCGGCCAGTGGGATGCGAACGGTCATTTCAACATCGTCACCACGCACATGAAGTACGGCGTCATCCAGCGCAACGGGTCGCCCGCCAGTCCTTACGGCATCTTGAGGGAGCACGTCTCCCGACACGGGCTCTATCTGATGTCGCTCTTCGTCCTGGACGATCCGATTTACCTCGAAGAACCGCTGGCTCGGTCGCAGACGTGGACCTGGGATCCTGCCCAGAACCTGGAAATGGGCAATGTGTTCGAGCCGTTCGACGAGCTGGGTTTCAATCGGCTCGGCTGGGTGCCGTTCTGGCCGCTCGGCACGCGCCCCACGGAGTTCGGCGAGACGCACAACATCCCGTTCGAAGCAACGCGCGGCGGCAAGGAGTCCGTGTACCCTGAGTACGTCGACAAGATCAAGCAGCTCGCGGCGGAGGAAGCCGCGCAGAAAGCCGAGGCAGCCAGAAAGGCGGCCGCGGCTCCCGCGGGAAGCAGACGGTAGGAGACAGAATGCGCACGTGGAGACTGATTGGCGTGGCGTCGCTCGGCACGCTGATGGCGGCCGTCGTGGCTGGGCCCATGCTGGCCCAGGCGCCCGCGGCGCCGGCCGTTGGCGTCGATCTCGCGGGCGAATGGAGCGCGCGGCAGCACGAGGACCAGCCGCACCGCGCGCCGGGCCCCGAGCTCGGCGACTACACGGGCCTGCCGATCAGCGCCGCGTCTCGACAGAAGGCCGACAGCTGGGACGCCTCCACGATTTCGATGCCCGAGCGGAATTCACAGCCTCATCCGGTCCAGTACTCCTACCGCGGCGGCGGCGGACCGAACTTTCGGCTCGCGAAGCTCTTCGAGCCCGTCACCGGACAGCTCATTGGCTACTCGATGACCGGGCTGTACGGGCGCGCCGATCGGCGCATCTGGCTCGACGGCCGCGACCATCCGTCCGACTATTCCGAGCACACGTGGGATGGGTACTCGACGGGCGAGTGGGACGGCGATACCCTCGTCGTGACGACGACGCACATGAAGTACGGCGTCATCCAGCGCAACGGTGTGCCGGCCAGTCCGTACGGCGTGCTGAAGGAATACGTCTTCCGGCACAGGGAGTACCTGACGATTGCCGAGATCCTCGATGACCCGTTCTATCTCGAGGAGCGGTTCATCCGGACCACCAACTGGGTGTGGAACCCGCAACAGAACGTCGCGCTGACGCAGCTCTTCGAGGCGGTCGACGAGCTTGGCAACAAGCCGCTCGGCTGGGTGCCCGCCTGGCCGCTTGGGACGCGCCACACCGAGTTCGGCGAGATGCACAACCTCCCGTTCGAGGCGACGCGCGGCGGCAAGGAGTCCACGTATCCGGAGTACGTGGACAAGATCGGGCAGCTCGCGGCTGAAGAAGAGGCCGCGAAGAAAGCCGAAGCGGCCAGGACGGCCGCGAGGCCAGCAGCGCCGCGCCGCTAGCGTCGGGATACCACAACAAGGAGACGGCCATGACCGACGAGAAACGAAACGAGACCACTGAAGGTGTGCCGAGCGAGCTGTCCCGACGTGAGTTCGTCTCGCTGTCGGTCGCCGCGGGCCTCGCGGCCGCAACCGGTTCGGTGACGTCGGCGCAGACAGCGGTCGTCGAAACCAACGTCAACGTAAAGACGCCCGACGGCACGTGCGACGCCGTCTTCATCCATCCGACGACCGGCTCGTATCCGGCCGTGCTGGTCTGGCCCGACGCGTTCGGCTTGCGGCCCGCGACGCGGGACATCGGCAAGCGCATTGCCGCCGAAGGCTATGCGGTGCTCGTGCCGAATCCCTTCTATCGCGTGGCGAAGGCGCCCGTCATCGCAGACGCGGCGTCCTTCAATTTCCAGAACCCAACCGATCGGGCGAAGCTGCAACCCCTCATGGGCTCGATCAATGCGGAGGGCGCTGCGGAAAGAGATGCGGCGGCCTTCGTCGCGTTTCTCGACGCGCAGCCGCAGGTCAATCGCGCCAAGAAGATCGGCACGCAGGGCTACTGCATGGGTGGGCCGCTCGTCATGAAGACGGCCGCGGCCCTGCCCAATCGCATCGGCGCCGGCGCGTCGTTCCACGGCGGCGGCCTCGTCACCGATCAGCCGACCAGCCCGCATCTGCTCGCGCCGAAGATCAAGGCGCGCATGTACTTCGGCGTCGCGTCAAACGACGACATGGCTCAGCCGGACGCGAAGACCAGACTGCGCGAGGCATTTGCCGCCGCCGGCGTGCCGGCCGAAGTCGAGGTCTATGGCGGCCTGCATGGCTGGTGCATGCCGGACATGCCGCTGCAGAACGGCATGCCCATCTACAACAGGGCCGACGCGGAGCGCGCGTGGGGCAAGCTGGTCGCGCTCTACAAAGCCGCGCTCGCCTGACCCGATCCGCGGCGTTCTGGTAATCTCTCGCCGAATGGTCGGAATCGAACACGCGCTGCACGGTCAGCCGTGGAGTCGCACCACGCGGGTCGCGTTCCGATTCTGCTTCATCTACTTCGGGCTGTACTGTCTCGCCACGCAGTTTTCCGGCGGCCTCGTCGTCAACCCGGTGTTTTCGTTTCCAGGCCTGGGCCGGTTCTGGCCAATGCGCGAGATCACCGTCTGGTATGCCACACGTGTGCTCCACGTCACGTCGCCGCTGGTCTACACCGGCAACAGCGGCGACACCATGTTCTACTGGCTTCAGACGTATCTACTGCTCGCCGTCGCGTTCGGCGCCACGCTCCTCTGGTCGGGCCTGGACAATCGCCCGGAGTACTCCACGCTTCACAAGTGGTTTCGCTTCGTCATCCGCCTCGTCGTCGCGTCGCAGATGTTCGACTACGGCATGGCGAAGGTGATCCCGACGCAGTTTCCCCAGCCGTCGCTCATCACGCTCGTCGAGCCGGTGGGCCATTTGGAGCTGACCGGCGTGCTCTGGACCGCCTACGGCGCGTCTCCCGGGTATCAGATGTTCACCGGCTGGGTGGAGATGCTCGCGGGTGTCCTGGTGCTCGTGCCACGGACGACGATGCTCGGCGCCCTCGTCGGCATGATGGTCATGGTCCAGGTGTGGATCATGAACATGACGTTCGACATTCCCCTGAAGATCGTCGCGTTCCATCTCCTGCTGCTGACCCTGTTCCTGATCGCGCCCCACGTGCGGCGCCTGATCGACTTCTTCGTCCTCCGCCGTCCGGTCGCGGCGCCAACCGATCCGACGCCGTTCCGCACGCCGCGGGCCAATCGCATGGCGCTCGTCGCGCAGATGGTCTTCGGCGTGTACCTCGTGGTCATGTACGCCAATCTTTATCGAAGCTACTGGTATGCGGAGGGCGGTCGTGGAGGTCCACGATCACCGCTGTACGGGATCTGGAATATCGACGAGATCTCCATTGATGGGCAGGTGCGCCCGCCGGCGTTGAACGACTACGACCGGCGGTGGCGCCGCGTCATCTTCGACGTGCCGAGCAGCATGGCGTTTCAGCGCACCGACGACTCGTTTGCGCACTACGACGTGTCAATCGACGCGGCCACCCGCAGCCTCACGCTCACCAAGCGCTACAGCAGCACGTGGAAGGCCAGTTTCAGCTTCGAGCGCCTTGGGGCGGATCAACTAACGCTCGTGGGTGAGATGGATCAGCGCAGGATCAGGATGGATCTTCGACTCGTGGATCTCGACAGCTTCAGGCTGCCGAACGGCACGTTCCGATGGGTCGCGCCGCCCTCGTCGG
This sequence comes from Vicinamibacterales bacterium, assembly GCA_049679965.1. Lineage (GTDB taxonomy): Bacteria > Acidobacteriota > Vicinamibacteria > Vicinamibacterales > CAVVIG01 > 2-12-FULL-65-11. The sequence continues at coordinate 6,959 of JBAUGX010000229.1, read as the reverse complement.
TCGCGCCCCCCTCGTCGTGACACGCTCCCCTTATCGTTTCTCGTAGACGGTCGTGGTGGTGACGTCCTCGCCCAACGCGTTCTTGCCGCGCGTGATCGTCGTGAGAGTCTTCCCGTCCGCTGACAGGCCGATGGTGGCCGTCATCGAAATCGCCCCGTCCACCTTCTGCACGATTTCGTACGTCCGATCGTCGAGCCGCCGGTACGCGTTGGTGACGGAGTACTGGTCAACGCCCTGGAGCGCGTAGTCGCGACCGTCGAACCGGCCCGTCCATTCGAGGTGGGTCACACCGCCGCGGTCGCGAAACAGATCGTAGACGATCGTCACCGAGTCGCCCGACGGCTCGATCTCCAGGAACGCCTTCTTGAACGGCGCCTGGCCGCCGATGTTCGACCTGGCCGGATTGAAGGCCCAGGTGCCAAGCCACTTCCCATCGACCTGGGCGGCAAGGGTCTGCGTGAGCCACACGGCCGCCGCCAGGGCCGCCATGAGGGTGCGCCATCCACCGCGCGAATGGGGTCGAAGGGGACGACAACCCATGTAGAGAAACACCTTAGGCTCTCGGGGCAGCGCTGTCAACGGAACGGGCGGCGCGGGAACCCTACAGTGTTTCTATGGACTTGGCGCCCGACATCCGGCAAAATAGCGCCCGCCCTCTACGCAGGTGGCGAATAAGCTTTGGTCCCCCGAAACGGGGAGGAGTTGTTATGAAGGTGAGATTGACGACAGTCAAACCGCTCGTGGTTGTCGCGGCTCTATTCGCGGCGGCCGTTATTGTGGCCGCGCCTCTCGTGGTTCGTGTCTCGGCGCAGGGTGGCGGTGGCGGCGGCGGTATCGACATTTCCGGTGAATGGGCCGGGAACTTCAATGAGGATCAGCCTGAGCGTTTGGCGGGTCCCGAACTCGGCGACTATGCGGGTGCGCCGATCAACGAGGCCGCGCGGCTTCACGCCGACACCTGGGACGCGTCAAGACTCACGCTCCCCGAAGAACAGTGCATGCCCCATCCCTCGACCTACGCGCTGCGCGGGCCGATGAACATCCGGATCTGGAAGGAAGTCGACCCGGTCACCCAGGATCTCGTGGCCATCAGGACGCACGGATCGTGGATGGCGCCGGAGCGCTCGATCTACATGGACGGCCGGCCGCGTCCGCCGGCGTACGCCGCGCACACCTGGCAGGGCTTCAGCACCGGTCGGTACGTGAACGGGATGCTGGAGACCTATACCACCCATCTCAAGGAAGGGTGGGTCCGCCGCAACGGCATCCACCACAGCGATCAGGCGACGATGGTGGAGCATTGGCTGCGTCATGGCAACTACATGACGGTCGTGACGACCGTGACCGATCCGGTCTACCTCACCGAGCCGATGATCAAGACCACGAACTTCACGTGGGCGCCGCAGCAGAACGTCGGCACGTATCCGTGCAGCGGGTTTGAAACGATCGTCGAAATCAACCGGCCCTCCGGCATCGTCCCGAGCCATCTGCCCGGCAAGAACGAGTTCGTCAAGGAGTTCGCCCAGACCTACAACATCCCGTTCGAGGCGACCCGTGGCGGCGCGGAAACGATGTATCCGGAGTACCAGGACAAACTGAAGCAAATGAAGTAGTCAACGGAGAGGAATCGTGATGAAGGTACTTCGATTGATGCGCTCCACTTCTTCGCGGATGGCTCCGGTGGTCGCCGGCGTGGCGTTGCTGGCGGCCGTGAGCCTGGTGCACGCCCAGGGCCAGGCAGGCGGCGGCCAGGACACCGATCTCCACCTGCTGCCGGTTCAGGGCAACATCTCGATGATTGTCGGCGCCGGCGGTAATATCGCCGTGTCGATCGGCGAGGATGGCGTGCTGCTCGTGGACACAGGCACGGCCGAGAACGCCGACAAGCTGATCGCGTTCATCCAGCGCATCGCACCAGGCAAACGGCTCCGCTACATCGTCAACACCAGCGCCGATCTCGATCACGTGGGCGGCAACCCGAAGGTCGGAGCGATTGCCCAGACCGTCGGCGGCGGCAACGCGGGCGCGGGCCGCGCCGCGATCCTCGCTCACGAGAACGTGCTCAACCGATTGAGCGCGCCTGGCGCCCAGGGGCCGGCACTGCCGACCGAGGGGTGGCCGAGCGACACGTACTTCGGCGCGCGGACGAGGAAAGAACTCTACGTCAACGGTGAATCCATCGTCATCGAGAACCAGCCGGCGGCGCACACCGACGGCGACTCGACCGTCTACTTCAGGAAGTCCGACGTGCTGGTCGCCGGAGACCTCTTCACGACCGAGACGTTCCCCGTGTTCGATCTGAGCCGCGGCGGTGGCATCAACGGCTACATCGACGCACTCAATCGCATCATCGACGTCACGATCCCGAAGGACAAGCAAGAAGGCGGGACGTACGTGATTCCCGGTCACGGCCGCCTTTGCGACGAGGCGGACGTGGTCTTCATTCGCGACATGGCCACGATCCTCCGGGATCGCATGGCGAACTGGATCAAACAAGGCTGGACGCTGCAGCAGGTCAAGGCCGCCAACCCGGTCCTCGACTACGAGGCGCGTTACGGCGCCACGGCCGGGCCGTGGACGACGACTCAGTTCGTCGAGGCGGTCTATTCGGATCTGAGCAAGAAGCTGGCGCCGGTCAGGCCGGCGGCCGCCCCGGGCAGAACACCCGCGAGGCCCGCTCCCGCTCCCGTGAAGAAGTAGCCCACGGCAAACGAACCAGACGCTCACATTCGCCACGCAGGCGGATGGTGCTGACGGGCTACTTCTTCGGTACGAGCCGCAGGATCTTGCCGTCGAGCCCGTCGGTCATGACATAGAGCGCGCCGTCGGGACCCTGGTTGACGCCGCGGATCCTGCTGTTGAGATCGGTGAGGAGACGCTCTTCGGCGACGACGCGCTCGCCGTTCATGACGAGCCGCGCGAGCGTTCGCCCGACAAGTTCCGCCACGAACAAATTGCCGTTCCAGTCTGGAAAGAGTCTGCCCGTGTAAAAGGCGATGCCGGCGGGGGCAATGTCCGGCGTCCAGAAATACACCGGCTGCTCCATCCCCTCCTGGGCCGTCTTGTCGCCGTTGATGGGCTTGCCCGTGTACTCGTGGCCATAGCCGATCACGGGGAACCCGTAGTTCTTCCCCTTCTCGACCGCGTTGATCTCGTCGCCGCCTCGCGGCCCGTGCTCGCTCGTCCACAGCTTCCCGGTGCGCGGATGGATGGTGATACCCTGCGGGTCTCTAAAACCGACCGCGTAGATCTCCGGGTGGGCGCCGTCTCTGCCGACAAATGGGTTGTCCTTTGGAATCGAACCGTCGGTGTTGATCCGAAGAACCTTGCCCATGTTGCTGTCGAGCTGCTGCGGCTGCGGCCAGTCCACCGAGTTGATGCCAACCCCGCTCGGGATCGTGGTCACGATGAGCAGTGTCCCATCGGGCGCCTGAATCACACGGCCGATGGTCCCTTCGGCGTTGAGCAACATCCGCACATCTTCAAGCCGCGTGCTGTCGGCCGACAGTGTCGCCCGCGCGACGACCGTCACGCCCGGCGCGCGCGGCAGCGCCGCCATATTCGAGCCGTCCGGAAGCGCCGCATAGGCTAGATACAGGGTGCGATTGGTCGCGAACGCGCGATCGGGCCTGGCCTCGTAGATGCCTTGTTGACCGCGGGCAAAAAGATTCGCCGGCAGCCCTTCAACCTCCGACAACATGCCGTCTTTGCCGACGATCTTGATGTGGCCGGAACGCTGGCCGAGGATGATCCGGCCGTCGGGGAGGAAATTGAACGAGAACGCGCCGACTCCCGTGGCGACGGTCTCGACGGTGTACGCGGACGTCTTCGCCGGCCTCGGCGCGCGCGTTTGACCCAGCCATTGCGGAATGGGCGCGTAGCCGTCTGGCGCGAGCGTCCCCTCCGCGGGCGCGCCGGGCACGGCGGCAGGCGGACGAGGCACGGCGCGGACGCTCTGCGCCTTCGTTCCGGGGGTCGCAACCAAGAGACACGTCATCAGAACGAACAGGGCACGCCGAGCCATGGGACCTCCAAGACCGAGCATTGTAAGCCTGTCGGTACCGTCTCTCGACACGGCGAAGATCCGGCTTGACGATGTCTCGGCGATAGGCGGACAATTCCTCACTGCGCCTTTTCGACCTGGGCGGTCTGAGATGTGCTTTGCGGGAGGTATAGCGTCATGGCGTATTCGCTAGTGGTCAACGGAGAACAGCGCACGGTGGACGTCCCGGCAGAGATGCCCTTGCTCTGGGTCCTGCGGGACGGCCTGAGCATGAAGGGGACGAAATTCGGGTGCGGTATCGGACAATGCGGCGCCTGCACGGTGCTTGTGGCCGGTGCGCCCGTCCGGTCGTGCCAGACCGCGATCTCGACGGTGGGTACGCGGCCGGTCTCGACCATTGAGGGGCTGTCGAAGGATGGATCCCATCCATTGCAGCGCGCGTGGATGGAGCTCGACGTGCCGCAGTGCGGGTATTGCCAGGCCGGGCAGCTCATGACCGCGTCGGCGCTCCTCGCGCGGACCGCCAATCCGACCGACGCGCAGATCGACACGGCGATGAATGGAAACATCTGCCGCTGCGGGACGTACTTGAGAATTCGAGAAGCCATTCACCTCGCGGCAAACGGCGGGCGGAGGTCGTAGCCATGAAGCAGACATCAAAGACCGCACAGCTCGATCGTCGCTCCTTTCTTCAGGTGACAGCGCTCGCCGGAGGCGGCGTGATCATCGGGATGTACGTGCCCGCCTTCGCGCAGCAGCCGGGCCCCGGCGGCCGCGGTGGCCCCAACTTGTGGTCCCTCGCGCCCAACAACTACATCACCGTTCACCCGGACAACACCTTCACGATTATTTCCAAGAACCCGGAGACGGGACAGGGCATCCGCGCGGCGCTGCCTCAGATCATCGCCGACGAATTCGACGTCGACTGGACCCAGGTAAAGATCCAGCAGGCCGATCTGGATCCGAAGTTCGGGCCGCAAACCGAAGGGGGCAGCCGCGCCATTCCTGTCAACTACGATCCGATGCGCCAAATCGGCGCCGGCGGTCGGCTGCTGATGGTGACCGCCGCCGCACAAATGTGGAATGTGCCGGCGACCGAGTTGACCACCGGCAGCGGCGTCGTGACGCATGCGGCGTCCAGACGCACCGCGACCTACGCGTCGCTCTCGGCGCGCGTCGCCGCGTTGCCGGCTCCTACCGTTGAAGCGGTCAAGGCCGCCTACAAGGATCCGAGGAACTTCAAGATCATCGGCAAGCCGATCAAGGGCGTGGACAACCTCGCGATCGTCACCGGAAAGCCGTCGTTCAGCGTCGACGTCGAGTTCCCGGGCATGCTGTCCGCGATCTTCGAGAAGTGTCCGGTGTTTGGCGGCAAGGCCGTCAGCGCCAACCTCGACGAGGTCAAGCGGCTGCCCGGCATCAAGCACGCGTTCATCGTCGAGGCCGCGGGACAGGGCAACAACTCGCTGGCTTCGGGCGTGGCCATCGTCGCCGACAGCTGGTGGTTCGCCAACAACGCGCGGAGAGCGCTGAAGGTCACGTGGGACGAAGGAGCGGTCGCCACGCAGAGCACCGTCGGGTACACGGCGCAGGCGAAGCAACTGGCGGCGACGCAGGCGTCGCAGCCACCCGCCGCCGGCGGCCGCGGCACGGCTGCCGTGGGCGACGCCGAGGCTGCGTTCAAGTCGGCGGCCAAAGTTGTCGAGGCCGAGTACTTCTTCCCGCTGCTGTCGCACGCGCCGCTCGAACCGCAGAATTCCACCGCGCACTACACCACCAACGGGAAACTCGAAATCTGGTCGTGCAGCCAGATCCCGAGCCTGGCGAACCCGGCGCTCGGTGCGGGGATCGAGCCCGCGAACGTGACGATGCATCTCGTGCGGGCCGGCGGGGGATTTGGCCGGCGCCTGGTGAGCGACTACGACGTCGAGGTGGGAAAGATCGCTCGGGTCGTCACCGAGGAGCGCGCGGCGGCGGGGCTGCCGAGCGTCCCAGTCAAGCTGCTCTGGTCGCGGGAAGACGACATCGCCCACGATCAGTACCGGCCGAGCGGCTACCACTACTTCAAGGCCGGGCTCGACGCGGGCGGCAAGCTCGTCGCGTTCCGCGACTTCGTCGCGAGCACGAACTCGGTCATGCCGGCCAACGAGTTCCCGCGAGGGTTCGTGGCGAACTTCACGGTCAACTCCGCGCCTGTCACGCCGTTCAATGTTCCGACAGGCGCCTTGCGGGCGCCCGGCACCAACGGCGTGTCGTTCGTGATGCAGGGCTTCATGGACGAGGTGGCGGTGGCGGCCGGGAAGGACCCGCTGCAATTCCGGCTCGATGTGCTGGCGAGTCCGGTCGGCGAGCCCGTCCCCGGCGGGTTCAACGCCGCGCGCGCGCGCGGCGTCCTCGAAGCCGTGCGCGACATGTCGGACTGGAACAACCGCAGCCGGCTGCCGAGAGGCACAGGGAAAGGCGTCGCGTTCCAATTCGCCCATGCGGGCTACGTCGCCTACGTGGTCGAGGTCGCCGTCGGCGCGGACAAGCGGATTACCGTCAACAAAGCCTGGTGCGCGGTGGACATCGGCCGCCAGATCGTCAATCCCAGCGAGTCGATCAATCTGGTGCAGGGCGCCTTCATCGAGGCCATGAGCCACATGATGGGGTGGGAGATCACGATCGACAAGGGTCGCGTCGTGCAGAAGAACTTCAACAACTACCAGCCCACGCGCATGACGCAGGCGCCTTCGTCTATTGAGGTGAAGTTCCTCCAGACCGACTTCGACCCGACCGGCCTTGGCGAGCCGGCGCTGCCGCCGGCCATCCCGGCGATTGCCAACGCGATCTTCGCGGCGACCGGCGTGCGGGTCCGAACGGTGCCGCTGGCATCTGTGGGGTACGGCTGGGCCTGACGCGGGCGGGGGGAAGAAGGTAACGAGTAACGCCAAGCGCCAGGAGCGGCCGTTGAGGC
>JBAUGX010000228.1:0-7821 GCA_049679965.1 Vicinamibacterales bacterium | reverse complement strand
ATCGAGGGCTGGATGTTCGACCCCGAGTCGGCCCGCCGCGCGCTCGTCGATCAGCTGCGCACCGCGGGCCTCGGCGCGTTCGGCCTCGACGGCCATCCGGCCGCCATCGCCGCAGCCGGCGCGCTCGTACAGCATTTGCGCGGCATGCAGAAGGCCGAGCTCGCGCACGTGCGGGCCCTGACCTACCGGCAGCGGACCGACACCCTCATCATCGATCCCACCACGCTGAGGCACCTGGAGATTGTCGAAGGCGCGGGAGGAGGCCGTACCGGATCGCTGCTTGACGAGATCGATTGCACCCTGACGTCGATGGGCAGCCGGTTGCTCCGGTCGTGGCTGCTCGGCCCGCTGACGGCCGTCGACCCCATCCGAGACCGGCTGGACGCAGTCGAGGCGCTCGTCTCGTCTGCCACGCCCCGTGGCAGGTTCCGCGAGGCGGTCAAGCTGGTGCAGGATCTCGACCGATTGATCGCACGCGTGGCGCTCGGGACAGCGGGGCCTCGAGACTTCGCCGGCCTGCAGCAGTCGCTCTCCGCTGCACCCCGGCTCCGTGCGTCCCTCGAGGACGTTCCCACCCCGCTCGTCGGATCACTGGTTGCCCAGATCGACGACGTGGTGGACGTCCGCCGCCTGATTGAAACGACCATCGTCGACGAGCCGCCGGCGCTCGCGCGCGACGGCGGGTTTGTCAGAGACGGCGTGGATCGCGAGCTTGACGACCTGCGCACCATCAGCCGTTCTGGCAAGCAGGTCATCGCGGATATGGAAGCGCGGGAGCGGACGCGCACCGGCATCGGGTCCCTGAAGGTCCGTTACAACCGCGTCTTCGGGTATTACATAGAGGTCTCGAAGTCGAATCTGGCCGCAGTACCGGCCGACTATCACCGAAAGCAGACCATCGCCGGCGGGGAGCGCTTCATCACGCCGGCACTCAAGGAATACGAAGAGAAGGTGCTCGGAGCCGACGAGCGGATTCTCGAGCGCGAGCTCGAGATCTTTGGCGAGCTCGGCAGCAAGGTGGCCACCGAGGCGGCGCGGATTCAGGCGACGTCGCGCGCCGTAGCCACCCTCGACGTCCTGGCCGCGCTCGCCGAAACCGCTTCGGTGGGCAATTACGTCAAGCCGCACATCCACGATGGCGATGAGCTCGTGGCCTTCGATGCTCGGCATCCGGTCGTTGAGCGTCGCACGGCGGAGGCCGGCAGCCCATTCGTGCCAAACGACGTCAACCTGAACGGCACGACATCGCAGCTCGTGATTCTCACCGGTCCCAACATGGGTGGAAAGTCCACCTACCTTCGGCAAACCGCGCTGCTCGCGATCATGGCGCAGGCCGGTTCGTTCGTGCCCGCCCGCGAAGCGCGTATGCCGATTGTCGACCAGATCTTCGCGCGGGTCGGTGCCAGCGACGACATCGCCCGCGGACACTCCACCTTCATGGTCGAGATGCAGGAGACCGCCCGCATCCTGCACCTCGCGACGTCGCGGAGCCTCGTCGTGCTCGACGAGATTGGCCGCGGAACCGCGACCTTCGACGGCTTGAGCATCGCCTGGGCCGTCGCCGAGCATCTGGCCACCAATCCGAAGGCGCGGCCCAAGACGCTCTTCGCCACCCACTACCACGAGATGACCGACCTGGCCGACGCGACGCCAGGCGTCGTGAACTGCCACGTCGCCGCGCGCGAGTGGAAGGACGACATCATTTTTCTGCGGAAGATCGTGCCCGGGCGATCGGACCGCAGCTTTGGGATCCAGGTCGCTCGGCTCGCGGGGTTGCCCCGCCCGGTCGTCGATCGGGCACGCGAGATTCTGTCCGCGCTCGAACGCGACGAGCTCAGCCGCGGCGGCCGTCCATCGATGAGCGGCACCACGGCGGACCCGCAACGCCAGCTCGGCCTGTTCCGGAGCGCGCCCGCGCCAGACCCGCTCCGCGAGCGGCTTGCCGCGCTCGACCTCGATCGGACGACGCCGCTCGAGGCACTGAGCGTGCTGGCCGAGATCAAGAAGGAGGCGTCCGAATGATTCGGGCCTTCACAACTGCGTGGGCCGGACCCAATAGGGTCCGGCGGGCTGCGGCGGACCTAGTAGGGTCCGCCCTACTTCTTCTGTCGGCCACTGCCTGTGTCCAGCGGCCCACGCCCAATCCCAACGTGCTCGTGGTCGCGATTCAGTCCGGACCCAACAGCCTGGATCCGCGTGTCGGACTCGACGATTCCTCGCAGAAGCTTCATCAGCTGATCTTCGACAACCTGATGGAGCTCGACGATCACATGCGCGTACGGCCCAGGCTCGCGGAGCGACTCGATCATCCGACGCCAACGACCTACGTCGTGACGATCAAACGGGGCGTTCTCTTTCACGACGGGCACGAGTTGACGTCGGCTGACGTCGTGTATACGTTCCGGAGCTTTCTCGATCCCGACTTCATTTCGCCTCGCAAGGGCGGGTACCGCGAGCTGCGTTCGGTCGAAGCCAGCGACCGCTATACCGTGGTCTTCACCCTCAAGCAACCCTTCACGTCGTTTCCGATCAATCTGGTGATGCCGATCGTGCCGGATGGCGCAGGTGCGACCCTGGCGACGCGACCAACCGGAACCGGGCCGTACCGCTTCGTTCGATATGCCGTCGACGACCGGGTCGAACTCCAGGCGTTCGACCAGTACTTCGGGGGCCGACCTCACAACGACGGTCTCCTTCTGAAGGTGATACCCGACGACATCATGCGCGGGCTCGAGCTCCGCAAGGGCACGACCGACATCGTGGTCAACGACCTCACGCCGGATATCGCCCATCAGCTCGAGGCGGATGAGCGGCTCCAGCAGGTTCAGGCCCCGGGCGTGGACTATCAGTACCTCGGGCTCAACCTCCGCGACCCGGTCCTCAAGGACGTGCGCGTCCGGCAGGCGCTCGCCTACGCCATCGATCGTCGCGCGATTATCGAATATCTCCGACGAGGCCTCGCCACACCCGCCGTCGGCCTGATGCCGCCCTTGTCGTGGGCATTTGCGCCGGATGCCTTTTCGTTTCCCTACGATCCGGCCCGCGCCCAGATGCTGCTCGACGAGGCCGGCTATGGCGATCCTGACGGCAGCGGTCCTCTGCCGCGTCTGCGCCTGACGCTCAAGACGTCGAGTACGCTCGAGTACAACCGACTGCAGGGCGCCGTCATCCAGCAGAATCTGCGCGCCGTGGGCGTGGACCTCGAGGTGCTCACCTCCGAGTTTGCCACCCTGTTCGCCGACGTGCTCAGAGGCAATTTTCAAGTGTACGCGCTGCAGTGGACAGCCGGCTCGCTTGCCGATCCCGATATCCTCCGGCGTGTCTTCCACTCCCAGCAGATCCCGCCGGCCGGTTTCAACCGCGGATACTTCAACGACCCGCGAGTCGACGCGCTTCTCGATGAAGCCACCGCGTCGGCCGACGAGGCGCGCCGGCTGGAACTGTTTCAGGAGGTCCAGCGCCTGATCGCGCGCGAGGTGCCGTACATCAGTCTCTGGAACAAGACCAACGTGATCGTCGCGCAGAAATCGCTGACCGGTGTTCAGGCGGACGCGCTCGGCAATCTGTTCTTTCTCAAAGACGTGGCTCGAGTGCGATGACTAGGGGCTGGGGCTTAGGGACTAGGCCCCAGTGAGGCCGACTATAATGACCCGCGAAATGAACCTGCCGTTTGAGTACGAGCGACTGAGCCTTGGCGAGTTCGGCGGCGCCACATCCGCCTTTGACGGTGCTCGCGTCGCCATCCTGCCGATCCCGCTCGACCGCACGACCACGTACGTCCCGGGCACGCGGAGCGGGCCGCACGAGATTCTCGTCGCCTCCTCCCGCCTGGAACTGTGGGACGAGGAGACTGGGACCGACGTGCACAGCATCGGGATCTGCACTCTGCCCCAGATGGAGTTTCCCTTCGCCACGATGGAAGAAGTGATGAAGGAGATTCGGCGCGTCGTGACCGAAATCGTCACGCGCGACAAGTTCCCCGTCATTCTCGGTGGCGAGCACTCGATCACGGCGCCAGTCGTCGCGGCCCTGGCGTCCAGGCACCGGGGCCTGTCGGTCCTGCAGATCGATGCCCATGCCGATCTGCGAGACTCGCACATGGGCACACCGCACAATCACGCATGCGTGATGCGCCGGGTGCTCGAATACGCCCGCACCACCCAGGTCGGCATCAGAAGTCTGTCGACGGAAGAGGCCACCGCCGTGCCTTCACTCGCCACGACGATCTTCTACGACTTCAACATGCGGCAGCAGGCCGATTGGGTCGATCGCGTTGTCGAGTCGCTCGGCGAGACGGTCTACATCACGATCGACTGCGACGGGATGGATCCGGCGATCATGCCAGCGGTCGGAACGCCCGAGCCGGGAGGCTTGAGCTGGCGGGAGATCCTGACCCTGCTCAGAGCGGTCATCAGTCGGCGGCGCGTTGTCGGCTGCGATGTCGTCGAGCTTTGTCCGCTGCCCGGACTTGTCGCGCCGAACTTCCTCTGCGCGAAGTTGATCTACAAGATCCTGTCGTACCGCTTCAACGGCGCTTAACTCTTCTTGAGTTTGTCGACCTCGCGCCTCGCGTCGGCGCCGAACGAAGAGTCGGGATACTCCTCGAGCACCCGGTTGAGCGTCTGGAGCGCTTCGGCGGGCTTGCCGGCATCGCGGTAGGTCTGGGCGAGGCGCATCAGGATGGCGTCGACCGGCAAGGGACCGTCCTTGACCTGCGCGAGGTCTCTGAAGGCGCTGATCGCCTGATCGTACTGGCCGGCCCGGGCCTGCGCTTCCGCCAGGCCCAGCTTCGCCATCTGCGCGTAGATGCGGCCGCCCGCACGGTCGATGACCTGCTGGTACGCCAGCGCGGCGTCGGCCGCATTGCCAAGGGCCATGGCGGTCGTGGCCTGCTGGTAGCGCGCGAAGAGGCCGGCATCCGTCGAGGGGTAGGCATCGGCGGCGGCCTTGAACTTCGCCAACGCCGCCTGCGCGCGCGCCGGCTCGCTCGGGAAGCTCGGCCCGGCGCCTGGAGTGCCTGGCGCTATGGGCGCGCCGACGCGCGTCACGGCCACGGTCATCGCCTCGGCCAGCATCCCATCGGCGCTGGACTGCACGCGATCGCGCCACGCCATGTAGCCGAGCGCCACGGCGCCCAGGACGACCACCGCCGTAATGATGGCCGTCGCCTGGCTCGAACGGCCCTCGACCGCCTCGCGCGCGCGGCGGGCCATGACCCCCAGTTCGTTTTCTTTTAGATGACGACGTTCAGTTCTCTTCATGACTCATGACTGGTGACCAACACGCGCCGAGCGGACATGGGGCGCCCGGCCCGCCTCCGCGATTTCGTCGCTTCGGCGCGGCCTGAGGCGCCTAATCCCGCCATAGCTCGCGTCCACACTCCTGCGAGCGACGGCCGATGGCGCGCCCGGCCGGAATTGAACCGGCGGCCCCCCGCTTAGGAGGCGGGTGCTCTATCCGCTGAGCTACGGGCGCTCGAGGGCGTTAGTCTATCAGAGGTGGCGAGCCAGCTGCCCGCACTCTCCCACTCATTCGATGAGCGCCTGCAGCGCCTTGGCCACGCGAATGTATTCCTCGTAGCGCCGCTGGTAGAGATCCAATTTTTCGCGCTCGATGGCGTCGAGCCGCGCGCGGATGAGCGGCGACGACCCCGAGGTGGCCAGTTCCGCTTCAATCGCCGCCGCCTTCAGCTTGTACTCGCCGTCGTGGACTCGCTCCCAGGCCAGCCAATCCGCCGTCCACCGGGCGTGTCCGGCCTCGATCCGGTCGCGGCTGAATGGAAAAGCGGCCCCGGTTGCCCGATCGAGCATGGCGAATTCCTCGACACACAGCTGGCGAGCGGCCCGCGCCAGCGGCTGCCACACGATGATCGCTCGCGGATCGCGGGCGGCCGCATCGAGCGCCGGCGCGAAGCTGACAAGGATCTGCACGACCCGCTGGCGCAAGGCGTCGGCGGCCGACGCGCCGGCCGCCTTGGCTATCTGCAGCCCGACCCACGCCAGACCGAGAGTGACGATGAACGCCGCTGCGAGGACCAGCAATCAGTAGGTCAAGACTGCGTGTATGTTCAGACCCTCGAGCTGCCGGCGTCCGTTCAGGCCTGCCAGCTCGATCAGAAACGCCAAGGCATGGACGTCGCCGCCAAGCCGCTTCACAAGACCGGCGGTCGCTCGCGCCGTCCCGCCCGTCGCCAACAAGTCGTCCACGATGAGCACCCGCTGCCCCTGCTTCACCGCATCGTCGTGGATCTCGAGCGTATCAGTGCCGTACTCGAGCGCGTACGTCGCGCTGATCGTGGTCGACGGCAGCTTGCCCGGTTTCCTGACCGGCGCAAAGCCGGCACCGATGCGATCGGCGACCGCCGATCCGAAAATAAATCCCCGGCTCTCGATGCCCACGACAATATCGATTCCCCGGTTCTCAAATGGCACGGCCAGACTGTCGACCGCCGCCCGAAAGCCCTCGGGGTCGCCGAGCAGAGTGGTGATGTCATAGAAGAGAATCCCGGGCTTCGGAAAGTCGGGAACGTGTCGAATCTTGGATTTGAGTTGTTCCATTTATGAGTTCCAGAACAGAACGTCACCGCTATCGAATGATGAAACCCGAGTTGTGGCCACTCGGCGTCGTGGCCTCAACCTCGACGTGATCGACACGCGCCCCGGGCGGGCCCTGTCGGATGCCTCGCTCGAATCGATCGATCGGCCCGTCCTCGCCCTCGACCGCGATCTCGACCCGACCATCAACGGTGTTGCGGACCCAGCCATGAACGGCCTCGCGCTCCGCCAAACTCCAGGCAAAGTGCCGGAAGCCGACGCCTTGCACCCGGCCGCTGATGATGTACCGCCGCGCGATCCGCATGGCGATTGCCAACGAGCCCGCCATGATACACCGGTCCAGCCGTCATCAAGCTCAGGGGAGTTGACGCCCGCGCCGTTTTGACAGTCTGGCTGGCGGCTGAGGTACAGTAGGTGGACCCATGGGACGCCGACAGGCCCTGATCGCGGCCGCCATCGTGACACTCGCCGGCGTGCTTTTCTGGGTCGGCACCCGCACAGTGCGCAGACCCGACGGCGCCGCCCCGGCCGGCCCCGTGATGCTGCGCCTCTTCAGCACCCCGACGGCGGTTGCGCACTTCACCGCTCGCGACCTCGATGGCCAGACGATCACGGCGGCTTCTCTGCGCGGCAAAGTCACGATTGTCAACTTCTGGGCCACCTGGTGCCCTCCGTGTCGCGCCGAGATTCCGGACCTCATCGCCCTGCAGGAAAAGTATCGCGGGCAGCTCCTCGTCATCGGCATCTCGCAGGACGAGGAAACGGCAGACTTCGTCAAACAATTCGCCCTTGCGCAGCACATCAACTATCCCATCGTGATGTCGACGCCGGAACTGGAGAAAGTCTTCCCCGGCGTCTACGCTCTCCCGACCTCCTTCATCATCGATCGCGAGGGGCTCGTCGTGCAGAAGCACGTCGGCCTGCTGGACCCGGTGACAACCGAGCTCGAGACCCGCTACCTGGCGGGACTGGACGTCAATACGACCATCGAGCGCGTCGAGGCCGACGAGGCCAATCGCAAGTTGATTAAGGACGCGGCGCAGGCCACGAAGATTCCCGGCCTGGATCTCGACATGCTGTCGCCGGCCGCCAGGGCAGCCTGTCTGCAGAGGCTCAACAGCGACACCTGCACCTGCGGGTGCGGCCTCACACTGGCCGCGTGCCGGATCAACGACCCGGGGTGTGGCATCAGCCTGCCGCTGGCGGAGAAGATCGTCCAGGAAGCCGCGAAAGCGCAGCCATAAAAAAAGCCGGTGCGATCCCGTTC
>JBAUGX010000227.1:0-5709 GCA_049679965.1 Vicinamibacterales bacterium | reverse complement strand
CAGATATACAGCGTACCATCTCCCCGCAGTATGATTTCAGGGCGATCGGCCTTCCAGTTCGCGGCCGAAGGGAGAGCATATCAATGTTGTACGCGCATTTCACGACGAGCGAGGGGAACTTCACGGCCCGGCTGTTTGACGCCGAGACGCCCAATACGGTGGCGAATTTCGTGGGACTGGCCGACGGCAGCAAGGAATGGACCGACCCGCGCAGCGGCAAGAAGGTCAAGCAGGGGTATTACGACGGGACGATCTTCCACCGCGTCATCGCTGATTTCATGATCCAGGGCGGCGATCCGCTCGGCCAGGGCACGGGCGGACCCGGCTACAAGTTCGCCGACGAGTTCCATCCGAAGCTGCGGCACAGCAAGGCGGGCATGCTCTCGATGGCCAACAGCGGCCCCAACACCAACGGCGGTCAGTTTTTCATCACGCTGGTGCCGACGCCCTGGCTCGACAACAAGCACAGCGTGTTTGGTGAAATCACGGCGGGGATTGAGATCGTGGAGAAGATCGGCCGGACGGCCACCAGCAAACCCGGCGACCGCCCGCTCAAGCCGATTTCGATTCAGTCGGTCACGATCGAGAAGAAGTAGTCGGCAGCCTGTCTATTCCGACGGAGATATCGACGGCCGTCCGCAGTCGTCGCACTTCAGATAGACGACGGGGAGCGAGTCGGACCGGCCGATGACCTTGGCGCTTGGCGCCCCGCACCTCGGGCAGACGATGCCGGACGTGGATATTCTGGATGTTCGCTTGGCCATGAAAACCCTCCTATGACACGTACTTAGACGCACGGCCGCGCGCGAAAGACTCTGGAAAAGACGCTGAAAGAGAGGAAAAGTGGGGCAAGGCTCGAATGCCCTGCCCCGCGGGGCAGACGCTACTTCATGCGGGAGCTGCCATCAGGCAGACGTTCGCGGTGGAGCATGTGGCAGCCCTGGCACTGGGGGGTGATCGCGGCTCGCGCCGTGTTGGCGGCCGTCTGGTCCCCAGCCCTCGCCGCCTTCTGATAATCCTGCAGTGCGGTAAGAATGCCCTTGGCAAACGGGAGCGCGTCGGCCGGATTCCCCGACTCCCAGTAGATCAGCACGTTCTGGAAAATGGGTATGAGTTGCTCCGCGTCCATGGCTCCGGCCGGGAGGTTCATCATCATCGTGTTCCGGCCGAGACTGGTGTAGACCGGCTGGACCGCCTTCATCGCGGTATCGTACTCCTCGAGAGTCATCGGCTTCTTTGTGCCCTGGGCTCCCTGGGCTCCCGCGGCGGGCGCCTGAGCCAGAATGCCGACGCCGGCTACACCAACGAGCGTGGCTGCGAGAATCAACCCGGTCACCATCGAACTTTTCCGCATGCTGTTCCTCCTCAAATCCAGTTATCGGCACTCTGCCCGTCAGTCCCATCGAGACTGAGACCGCTAATGGTATCAAACCGTTGATACCCCTATGTGACCGGGGCGATGGCCTCGGCGAAATCGACAATCTTTTCACATCTCGACAGGCGGGACCTTGACGGAGTAAGGTGCGCGGCATGAAGCCAAAGCCGGCAGGGCTCAACGAGTTCTCCGTTCGGGCCGTCCTGTGCGGCCTCGCCGTCGCGGCCGTGATGGGGGCGTCCTACCCCTACATCGTTCTCAAGCTGGGCTTTGGCCCCAACGTCTCTGTCGTCTCCGCCTTCCTCGGGTACCTCGCCCTGGGCATCTTCTCCAAGAGCTACAACCGCTGGGAAAACAACATCGTGCAAACGGCCGGCACCGCCGCCGCGCTGACCGCCTTCATGTGCGTGCTCCTGGCGGCGTTCGACATGCTCAACGCCAGCCCGACCGTCTCGTTCAGCCTGGTCGTGACGCCGTTCCAGTCCTTCATGTGGCTGAGCGCCGCCGGCTTGCTCGGCGTCCTGCTCGCGGTGCCGATGCGCCAGCACTTCGTCGTGGACGAGAAGCTCCCCTATCCGGACGGGATGGCGGCGGGCGAGACACTCATCGTGCTCGACAGCCTGGGATCGGAGGCGCGACAAGCAGCTCTCGCGCTCGGCGTGGGAGCTGTGCTGTCGGCTGGCGTCATGCTGATGACCGAGGACGCCCTGGTCCTCCGATGGTTTCCCTCCGTCCTGGGGATCGGCACCGCGGTGATGCTGACGACCGGCGTCGGCATCAACTGGAGCCTGCTGGCGGTCGGGTCGGGCATGATCGTCGGGATTCGGATCAACGCGAGCATGCTCGCCGGCGCCATCCTCGGCTGGATCGTCGCGCCGTACGCGCTGCTGCAGTACGGCGTCCTCGCGCCGACCTTCGTCCGCAACGACGTGCTGTTCTGGGTGATGTGGCCGGCGACCGGCATGCTGGTTGCCGGCGGCCTCACGGCCCTCGTGCTGCGCTGGTCCATCCTCGTCCGGACGTTCCGCAACCTCTCTACAGCCAAGGTGAGCTCAGATGATTTTCCGCTGACGTGGGTCATCGCGGGCGTGGCGGTCACTGGCGTGGCGCTCGTCGTCATCCAGAAGGTCAGCCTCGGACTCGACGTGTGGATGACGGTCGTGGCGATTCTGCTGTCAATACCGTTGATGCTCGTGGGACTTCGCGTGCTCGGCGAGACCAACTGGGGGCCGATCAGCGCCATGTCCAACTTGATGCAGGGCGTCTTCGGGGTCCTCGCGCCGGGCCACATCGCGGCGAACATGCTGGCAAGCGGGACCACGGGGACGGTGGCGACCACGTCTGAAGCGCTGATGCAGGACTTCCGCGCGGGCGAAATGATCGGATCGTCGCCGAAGTACCTGACCTACATGCAGCTCATCGCAACACCGATCGGGGCCGCCGCCGTGTCGTGGATGTATCCCCTGCTCCGCGACACATACGGGATCGTTGGCGCCAATCCGGGACTGAGCTCGCCGATCTCGCGGAAGTGGGCCGGCTTCGCCGAGATTCTGTCGCGGGGCGTGAGCGCCCTGCCGCCCGGCGCGATCACGGCGCTCGTGATTGCAGTCATCGTCGGCGTCATCCTGACCGTGCTCGAATCGAAGAAGGCGAAGTGGGTGGCCTGGGTGCCGTCACCCACCGGTGTCGGCATTGGCATGCTCGTGCCGTTCTCCGTGATCTTCGTGATGTTTCTGGGCGGCTTCGCTGATTGGATCTGGCGCCGACGGGATGCCCGATCGAGCGAGCTCTACTCGGTGCCGCTCGCCTCGGGCCTCATCGCGGGCGAGGCCCTCGTCGCCGTGATCATCCCGCTGCTCGTGGTGCTGGGATTGCTGACTCCGTAGGTCCGGCTAAAGCCGTAGGTCCGGCTGAAGCCGGATCTTGAGATCTGCTTATGGACGCTGTTCGCTTGCACCAAATCAGAAAGACGTTCGGCCGCACGACGGCCGTTGTCGACCTGGACCTGGTCGTGCCGACGGGCGCGATCTACGGATTCATCGGACCGAACGGCGCCGGCAAGACCACCTCCATCCGGATGATTATGTCGATCCTGTTCCCGGATTCAGGCGAGCTGTCCGTGCTCGGCCATCCGTCGGCGCTCGATGCCAAAGACCGCATCGGCTATCTGCCGGAAGAGCGCGGCGTCTACCGGAAGATGCGAGTGGGCGCGTTCCTCACCTACATGGCGCAACTCAAGGCCGTGCGCGATACGGCGCTCCCGGCACGGATCCGCCGCGGCCTCGAGCGTGTGGGCCTGGGCGGAGTCGAACGTCAACGTTGCGAAGAGCTGTCGAAAGGTACGCTGCAGAAGGTGCAGATCCTCGCCGCGATCATCCACCAGCCCGACCTTCTCATTCTCGACGAGCCGTTCAGCGGCCTCGACCCGGTCAGCACGCGCCTGCTGCGCGACGTCATTCTCGAGGAACACCGCCGGGGCGCGACCATCCTGTTCTCGACCCACGTGATGCCACAGGCCGAGGAGATTTGCGAACACGTGGTGATGATCTACCGCGGCCGCAAGGTGCTCGACGAACAGCTGTCGGCCATCAGGCGTCAGTACAACCCGCGGACGATCCGGTTCGAGCCGCTTGACCCGGCGGCGGACCTCTCGGCGCTTCGAGGGCTGGCCGAGGTGGAGCGTCTGGATCCGGTGACGGGCGGGTACGACATCGTGCTCGAGGCCGGCTCGGATCCGGGTGCCGCGATCCGCCGCATCACGGCGGCCGTCACGCCGGCTCGCATCGAGATCTCACGCCCGCGGCTCGAGGACATCTTCATCAGCATCGTCTCGGAGGGCGGAGCGGCGGATGCGGAGGGGAGCCTGCGGGCAAACCTCCAGGGTCTCGGATCGCCGGAGGCGACCGTATGAGGAGAATCGGCTTCATCGCGGCTCGCGAGTTCCTCGCCACCGTAGCGACGCGCGGCTTCCTCCTCGGCGTGCTCGTCATGCCGGCGATGATGACGCTGGCCGTCGCTGGCATCCCTCGCCTGATGAACCAGCGAACCGCGCCGGTGCGCGGCCAGGTGGCTGTCGTGGATCCCACAGGTAGCGTGACGGCCGAGTTCCGGGCGACGCTCGACCCGCAGGCGATCGCGACACGTCGCGCCGACGCCGCACGCCGGGCGATGGCCAACGTGCCGGCGGCGGTGCGCGACCTCGCCGGAGACGCGAACACCGGAGCGCAGAACGCCGTCGTCGATGCAGCCCTTGGCGGCGTCCCGGACCTCCAGATCGTCGATCTTCCAAACGCCGGCGCGGCGGCGGATCTCCAGTCAGGGAAAGCCTGGCTGACGGCGGAAGCCCAGAAGAACCGCCACGTCGCGTTTGTCGTCATCCATGCCGACGCCGTCGAGCTTGCGGCGGGACGTGCCGACTACGGCACCTACGACATCTACGTGCCCGCCAATCTGGACGACCGGGTCGAGACGGCCGTCTATGAGAGTCTGCGCGAGGCCATCGTCAACGCACGGGTGCGAAAGCAGAACCTGGACCGGAGCACCCTCGACGCCACCGTCCGCGTGCCCAGGGCCCAATCGGTCACCGTCACAAGAGTCGGCGAGCGGCCGACGGTCGGCGCCTTCAACCGGGTGCTGCCCTTCGCCTTCGTGGGGCTGCTGTTGTTCAGCGTCCTGATGGGCGGGCAGGGGCTCGTCACATCGACCGTCGAAGAGAAGTCGAGCCGCGTGATTGAAGTGCTGCTCTCCGCCGTGTCGCCTTTCGAGCTGATGGCCGGCAAGATACTCGGCCAGATGGGCGTCAGCTTCGTCGTGCTCGCGCTGTACATCGGGCTGGCGTTGTTGCTGCTGGTGTCCTTCACGCTGTTCGGTCTGTTGGACTTCTCGCTGGTCTTCTACCTCATGGTGTTCTTTGTCATCACCTACCTGACGATGGGGTCGCTCATGGTGGCCGTGGGCGCGGCAGTCAATGAAATGCGCGAGGCCCAGTCGCTGATGATGCCGCTCACGCTGACGATGATGGTGCCGTGGGTGCTGGCCGCGCCGATCTCGCGGCAGCCGAACTCGACCTTCAGCACCGTGATCAGTTTCATCCCGCCCGTGAACACATTCGCGATGCTGTTGCGCATGACGTCCACGTCGCCGCCGCCCGCCTGGCAGGTGTGGCTCACGATCGCCATCGGTATGCTGTCGGTGGGCGCGGCCGTCTGGTTGGCCGCAAAGGTCTTCCGGGTCGGCCTGCTCCTGCACGGAAAGCCGCCCGATTTCGCGACGCTCATCCGCTGGGTGAAAGCCGCCTGAGGCTCCCCACTGTCGTGGTGTCCGGCTTCAGCCGG
>JBAUGX010000226.1:0-21470 GCA_049679965.1 Vicinamibacterales bacterium | reverse complement strand
CGTTCGACGCGGCCGGCTTCTACGAGTCGTTGCGAGCGCGGCTGCTCGACGCACAATCGGTCAGCCCAGCCGACCTCACCGCCCTCGCGACGGCCAGGTCGACGTCGATTCGAGCGGCGCTCACCAGCTCGGTGGTTGTCGACGCTGCCCGGGTCACCTCCGCGGAACCGGCACCAGCCAAGCGCAAGAAAGCAGGCTCGACGCGAGTGGCCGCCGAGATGACGATGTCGGCCGAGCCGGCCTCAGAAGGGAAATGACCCTTGCATCCGATAGTTACCTCATGCGCCGATCGATCCTGATCATCGCGCTCGCCGCCGCCGGGTGCACGGGAACAGGCAAGAGTGCCCAGGCACCCATCGCGCTCGGAGACATCGAGCTCGCGGGCACGATTGACGTCGTCTCGGCGCGCATCGCGGCCGGGGCCACCCTCGGGACACTGCTGAGGGCCGGGCGCGTCGCCGATTCAGACGCAGTCCAGTTGCTCGAGCGCGCGCAGGCGGTGTTCGACGTCCGGAAGCTGCGGACCCGGCAACCGTACCGTATCGAGCAGTGGGCCAGTGGCGTCTTGAAACGATTCGAGTATGAAATAGACGACGACCGGTTCCTGCGCGTGAGCCGTCCGAACGGCGATGCGGCGCTCGTCGCAGAGGTGCTGCCCATTCCCAAGACCAGCACGGAGGAGGTCGTGCGGGGATCCATCACCCGCGAGATCCCGTCGCTTTTTGGCGCGATGGATTCTGCCGGCGAGACGGCCGACCTGGCCCTGGCGCTGGCCGACATCCTGAGCGGCCAGATCGATTTCAACAACGACGTGCAGCCGCTCGATCGATTCAGCGTGCTCGTCGAGAAGAAGGTGCGCGAGGACGATCGCGCCTTTGCCGGCTACGGGCCGATCCTTGCGGCGGAGTTTCGGAACGACGGTCGCCGCTTGATTGCGGTGCGCTTCACGCCCGAGGGTGCCGATGGCAGAAGCCCGTCGTATTTCGACGAGCGCGGCGTCTCGGTCCGGCGGTTTCTCTTGCGCTCGCCGCTCAAGTTCCAGCCGACCGTCACATCCCGATTCTCACGCAGCCGTCTTCATCCGGTTCTCGGTGAAGCGCGCGCCCACCTCGGCGTCGACTATCGGGCGCCGGTCGGCGCGCCCGTCATCGCGGTGGCCGACGGCATGGTCCTCGAGGCCGGAGCGGCCGGCGCGTCCGGCCGGATCGTGCGCCTGCGCCATGCCAACGGGTTTGAAACCGAGTATCTGCACCTCTCGGCGATCGATGTTCGCGCCGGTACGCGCGTGCAGCAGGGCGACCAGATTGGCCGCGTGGGCGCCACCGGACTCGTCACCGGCCCGCATCTCGATTACCGCGTCAAGAAGAATGGCGTGTTCGTCAATCCGCTGACCGCGGTGCGCGACACACCGTCGGCGGCGCCGGTGCCTGCCGATCAAATGGAGGCGTTTGCCGCCGTTCGCGATCGGGCGCTTGCGGCGCTCGGCGGGACCGCCCCTACCCTTCCGTCTTCGTCTTCAGTTGCGAGTCGTGCTCCTTCATGAAGGCCCGGATCTCGTCGGCCATCGCGAGCAGCCTCGTCCACTGCTCTTTGTAGAGCGTCACCGGAAACCGGCCGAGGCCGTACACCGACACGCCGCCCTTCTCGCTGACCTTCAGGCTCACGCCACGCCCGCGCTGGCTCTTGAGTCGCTCGTTCTCCGCCTTGAGCCGCTCGAGCTCGGCTTTCAGATTTTCGTCTGTCATAGGTGCATCAATCTTACTTCCCATGTGCGAGTTCCCGGATGTTACGAGGTGACAAGGCGCCTATATAGTTGCTCCGTGACGGCCTACGACGAAGTGCCCTATGCGTGCCGGCCCATTCCGTGCACGGCGCCCGAGCAGCTCGCCATGGCGTCGCTCCTGCACGGCGGGCCCTGCCCGGCCTTCGAGGGCGCGCGCTTTCTCGAGATCGGCTGCGGCGACGGAGCCAATCTCCTGCCCCTGGCGTTCTTCCGTCCAGATTGCGAATTCGTGGGCGTCGACGCCTCGGCGGTGCAGATCGCAGACGCGCGCCGATCGGTCGAGCGCCTTACGCTGCACAACATCACGCTCCACGCGGACGATATCTGCGAGCTCGGACCCACGCTCGGCCGGTTCGACTACATCGTCGCCCACGGCGTGATCTCCTGGGTGTCCGACATCGTTCGTGACGGCATCCTCGACTTCTGCCGCGAACATCTCGCAGACGATGGCCTGCTCTACCTCAGTTACAACACACATCCCGGATGGCTGATTCGGGGCGTGGTGCGCAGTTCGATGGTGGGCCCGAGAGGGTCTGGCGAATCACTGCGCCAGATGGCTGACGAGGCCCGGCGGCGTGCGGCCGCGCTTCGAAAGGAGGTCGAGAACGTCCCGCATCCGTACGCACAGCTTCTCAGTCGCGAGCTCGCCTATGCCGAAGCGGCCGAGGAATCGAGCGTGGTGCACGACTACCTCGCCGACCACAATCGCGCGTACTGGTTTCGGGAGCTCGCCTCGCTGGCGACCGGCTTCGGCTTCCGGTACCTGACCGAGGCGCCTTTCACGCAGCCCGACTATCGGGTCCCTCCGGCCCTGCGCGAAGCGGCCCGGACGCTGACGAGCGATCCGATCATGATGGAGGAGCTGATCGACGTCCTGTGGTATCGCCAGCATCGGTCGTCGCTCTTCTGCCGCCACACAGCGCCGAGCGCTTCGGCGTCGGGAGACCTCCCGTTCGATCGCATCAGCGTCGCAGCCGCGGTGCGGCCTCGATCGGAGGCTGTTCAGCTTACGCCAGGCGTGGACGAAACGTTCGACGGGCTGCTCGAGCCCGACGTCGCCATCGCGTTGGGCGACCCGTTGGGCAAGGCGACACTGGCGACCCTCGCGGCCATCTGGCCGCGCGGGCTCGGTTGGCGTCAGCTCGTCGCACAGTCGATCGAGCGTGTGCGTGCGAGCGGCCTCGACGTGCCGGATGACGCCGTCGCGGATCTGCAGGCGCAGCTCCTGTCGCTCAACGCCATGGGACAGGTGAACCTGCGACTCCGAGATCTGCCGCTGTCTCAGGCCTCGAGCGAACGACCGGCGGTCGCTGCCCTGACGCGGTGGGAAGCCGAACGACGCTCGCTGATGACGACGCCGACGCATCAGCGCGTGTCGCTCGCGAGCATCGATCGGCTGATCGTGGAGCACCTGACCGGTGCGCATACCCCCGCCGAGATCGTGGCGGCCGTGGTCGCGAAGCTGCAGCCCCCTGAGTCCTCAAGGGAGAGTGAAGTATTGCGTGCGGTGGCCGAGCTGCCGGAATCGACGACTCCCGAGCAGTGGGTAGCGTCGCGACTCGCATACGATCTAGGATTCCTCGGCTCGTGGGGGCTGCTGCGATAACAGAGCTGCCCCACCGCCAGGCCCTGGATGGCGACCGCAACCCAAGTCTCGCAGACAACGACCATCGACTTGAGGTCGAGGACGCCGCGTTCCGAATCCGGCGGCGGCGGGCGGCCGTGCAGTCTCGCGGTGCGGCGGTCTATTTCTGTTCGGCGAACACGTCAGCCACTTTCAGCGCGAGAGCGGCCGTGTTGGCGTGCGCGATGTTCGACGCCACGGCAACGGCGATCCCGTTGTCGCGGCGCGTCATCAGCGACATCACGCTTCCGCCTGCGAGCTCGCCGTTGACGCTGTCTGCTTTCGTCGCCAGGGCGAAGCGGACGAGATCGGACGGCGTGGAGTAGAACGCCATCCCACCGGCGCAGCACGCCAGGTCGCGCATGTACATTGGTCGTCGTCCACTGCGGGGATCTGTGGTGAAGCCTCGCCAGAATGTTGTCGGCACGTAGAAGGTCGCGCGATCGCCCGGCAATGGCTGTCGGGGGGCGCTCACACCAATCGGCCTGAGAATGATGTTGTGGACGGCCGTGAAGCCTGGGAAGTCCTCTTCCGGCTCCCCAACATGATCCGGGCTCCACTCGGCCGCCGAATCAGTGCCCGTGTGCGTCATGCCGAGGGACGCGACCGCGGGGGCGACCACAGGTGCCGCGGTGCCGATGTTGAATCGAGTAGCCGGTGTGACGAGCGTGTGCGTGACGACGTCCCTCCATCCGAACCCTTCGGCCCAGACGATGTCCGCGCCCATGCCGACCGCGATCGAGACTCCTGGCAGGTTCTGCTCCACGATGGCCGCGCGAACCATCGGCCGCGCGCGATCGACCGCTGCCGCCCATTGTGGCGAGGGCGCCGACTCGCTGACCGACGGTACATCCGGCGGTTGTGCGAAGAGAGGCGCGGCTATGGTCGCCGCATGGATAAGAAATGCGGCACACGCGGCAATGGGAACGCCGACCCAGACTGCGGTGCGCCTGGCCCAGGTCGGCAGCCGGTTCCGTGCGGTCCTCACGCCGAACAGGACCGCGGCAAGCATCAGCAGGAATCCGACGACCGCCGCGCCGGGCTTGTCGTCGGCGTGGGCGACGTACGTGCCCATCGCGGCAATGGCCAGGCCGAGGGCGATGAGGGCGAATGCTTTCACGGGGTTCGTCACAGAGGATGTCATGGGCTAACTCTACAACACAAAGTTCTCTGTTTGTAGGAGAAAGCGACGGATCACTGGCCGGCTGGATCGCTCAACTACGCGATCGAGGGTGGGGCCACGCCGACCCACAGGCCGGTCGTGTGCCATCAGACGACGCCCGTCAATCGAGCGTCAATCGAGCCACGACAGGGGCGCGCATCGGATTTCGCCAACTGCGGTGGCACTGTCTCAGTTTGACGGGTGGTCGCCGAGGGCGGATACTGACCCCATGAAGCCGAAGCGACCACGCGATCCGAACCAGCTCGCGAAGATGATTGTAGATCTGACGACACGAGTCGCGACCGAATCAGATCCCGATGCTGGGAAAGATCCGAAAGCAATTACACGCGGGCGCAAGGGCGGACAAACAGGTGGCAGGGCGAGGGCTAGCGCCCTCACGCCTGCCCGCCGTGTTGCTATTGCACGGAAAGCAGCGAAGGCCCGTTGGCGTGGGTAGCTTCTCTGAACTTTGCCCCTTGGCGAATCAACTGCCAGGTGCGGCGCCCCTCATCGGTGATCACATAGCCACCATCCTCACTCGGGGCGACTTCCTGCTTACTCTTCATGAGACTCAGGACGCCGGACACCATGTTGCTGAAGTTGGCCGCGTCGGTCTTGTAGCCTCCCGCCTTGAGGTTCTCTGCGATCTCTCCCGTCTTCTCAGATCCAGTCGCATCTTCGGCTAGATGCCAAAGGACGCCCCATCGCACGCTGATGTTGGCAAACCGAGACGGAGAGAGTGCGGCCTTCGCCTTGATGCCAGCCGGGACTGGATTGGCGTTTTCGCTTACACTTTCGCCGTGCCCCATAACCTTCAATATCGACTGGATGCCAGCCTCAAGCACTGCGAGTTCCGACTCCAAGCCCTGTTTCCGAGTACGTAGGTCCGCCAAGACCGCTGCGTAGTGTTCGTTCATCACGCCCATACTTCTCCCCCGTACTAATCCAGTATTGAAATGGATAAGTACCAGTGGTACAGTTATTAACGGAAAAGAGCTGGGGAGGGCATATACCATCCCTCCCCTTGGTTCACGCGTGCTCAAACACGCTAGGAACTAATTTGATCACACTCGGCTCCTTTCCTCGCACAGAGGGAAGGGCTGGGGTTCCTCCGCAAGAGAACGCCCCAGTCCGACCCGCGATTCCCACATCGTAGCCCAGCCAATCAGCCAGATCCACAACAAAGTGCGGGACCCCGCATTATTTACTGGACTAGGCTGACAGTCTCAAGCATAATGTTCAGTATGAACAGGCTGAGCACTTCAAAGCGGGCGCAGATTGTGGGGATGATGAGCGAGGGCAACAGCCTTCGCGCCATCACGCGCATGACCGGCGCGTCGATCAACACCGTAACGAAATTGCTGGTGGATATAGGCACCGCGTGCGCGGCCTTTCACGATCAGCACGTGCGAAATCTCCAGACGACTCGTGTCGAATGCGATGAGGTCTGGACGTTCTGCTACGCACGTCGTCAGAACGTGCCTGAGGAGAAGAAGGGCGCATTCGGCTACGGTGACGTGTGGACTTGGGTCGGGATGGACGCGGATAGCAAGCTCGTCGTGAATTGGATGGTGGGGCGGCGCGATGCAGAGACCGCGCTCCCGTTCATGCACGACTTGGCCTCGCGCCTTGAGAACCGCGTGCAACTAACCACGGACGGTCTACACGCGTACCTCACGGCAACCGATGCGGCCTTCGGGACTGACATCGATTTTGCGAGGTTGATAAAAGTGTACGGGAGCGACCCAAACGCAGAACGGCGATACGCGCCACCCGTCTGCATCAGCTCACGCACAGAGATCGTATCAGGCGATCCAAATCCTCGTCACATCTCGACCAGCTACATCGAGAGGCAAAATCTCACGATGCGGATGTCTATGCGCCGATTCACAAGATTGACCAACGGTCACTCGAAGAAGATTCAGAATCATGGACATGCGCTCGCGATTCACTACGTGTATTACAACTTCGGTCGCAAGCAAACCGTGCTGAAGGGTACTCCCGCTATGGCGGCAGGACTCGCGGATCGCGTTTGGAGTCTTGAGGACATCGTGGGCCTACTGGACGTCGCTGAGAAAGGAGTAGCAGCATGACGCCGCCTGGACTCCTCATCCGCCCTGTGCTTGAAGCGTTCGCGAAAGAATTGCGCGCCGCGAGGCTTAATTCAGGGATGTCAAAGCAGGAACTTGCCGACATGGCAGGGGTGACGCGCCAGGGGCTAGAAAAGGTCGAGAAGGGCCGCGACGTCAAACTCGGAACGATCGTGCTCCTGGCGCACGCGCTCGATTGCCAACTCTCCGACTTCTTCCCGCACAAGTCGCCGTGGCGCGACTGAGCAGGCCGAAAAAAATCATCTCCAAAGCCCAGAACGCACTAAGCTCGGCCTCATGAGCCCAAAAGAACGTGCAAGACGAAAAGCGCGACAGCGCCGAAGAGCAGCATTAGGAGCACAATCCCAGCCATCCCCAGCACAGCCCCCTCCAGGAACCACCAAAACGCCCAAGCACTCGCTTGAAAAGACCCGCTCCGGTTGGCGAGCGAAGGGAGCAGTCGCTGCCATCGTGGCCGTCGTCGGAGCTGTCGGGACGCTCGTTGGGCTTGTCCAGATTTGGCCGAGAGTGGACCTAACGCCAGGCCAGCCGCTTGATACCGCAACGCCATTTTCAGTCCCCTTTGTCTTGACTAACGTCGGCTACTTCCCAATCACCAATATCTCCGCTGATTGCTCAATTCGCGCCGTGATTCTAGAGACACAAACAAGAATCGACGATAACGGCGGAAATATCGCCATCCCATTCCCCACCTTGGCTCCATCACAAGCCATGACCCTGATCTGTCCATTCAACCAATTAGTTCCCGTTGGCCGCGGCACATTCCCGATTCTTGATGTGTCGCTATTGGTACAATTCCAGCCATGGATCATCCCCAAGACCTTCCGGGTTCTGCGACGCTTTGACGCCAAGCATGGCCGAACCAATTGGCAATGGCAGGAGCAACCGTTCGATGCCCCAATCGCCCTTACGAAGTAACCCACTAGCCGTCATGGGCCTGGAAACGACCTAATCGCCACTCGATTGGGTTTGTCAAAGGCTCAATCCCCACCGTTGATGCGAACCACGCAACTGAAGTTCCCATCCGTCAAACTGAGACAGTGCCACTGCGGTTGCCATCGACGTGACGGCAGTTGGCGTCGGTGAGCCGGCTACGGGAGCAGCTTCACCCGTTCGAGCGCGGGCGGCGTGTATTCCCAGGCGGTGTGAAGCCGGGCCCGAAGGCCCGGCTTCCTGTTTGGTCAGGCGACGACGACGGAAGTGATGGCGGACCGATCGGCGGCAACCTGAAGTGCGTCCTTGAACTTGTCTGGGCCCATGGTGACGCCGACCATCGACTTCAGGTCGAGCACGCCGCGTTCGGCCAGCTTGACGAACCGCGGGATATCGCGCAGCGGCTGCACGCCGGCGAAGTTGCCCGGTGCGTGCGTGATGGAACCATTGGAGAACGCGCCGGCCGGGATCTGGAGCATCGATCCGCCCGGGTACGCGATACCGCAGGTCCTGATGACGCCCGGATTTCCCACAACCGCATAGGCGTTGGCAAGCGCCTGCACGCCGGTCAAATCCGTGGGCGCTTCAACCGTAGGTTTGAAACGTGTTCCGCCAACGGCTTCGAGCACGAAGTTCGCTCCGGCGCCGTTCTGTCCGACGGACTGACGGCCGACCGCTTCATCACCCACCATGTTGCGAAGCGTGGTTTGCAGGTTCGCTCCCTCGGCGTTCGGATCCACGACCGCCGTGGCCCCGAGCTTCATCGCCAGGTCGCGCCGATATCTGATGGGGTCGACTCCGACGATCCGTCGAGCGCCTTGAATGCGCGCACCCTGAAGGGCGCTCATGCCCACTGGCCCGAGGCCCATCACGATGACGTCCGAACCCGGATCGACCGGGATCCGGCACATCGCCATTCCCAGACCGGTTGAGGTCACACAGGCGAGCAGAGATAACTCCGCGGCGGGCACGGTCGTCCACACCGGAATGGCGGCTTCCTCCCACGCGACAAGGAACTCGGAGAATCCGTTGCCGACCATGGTGACAGGGGTGCCGTCAGACAGCCTCCCGGTCGGGGCCGCGATGCGGCCAACCAGGCCGCGGCAGAGATCGGCGCGGCCGACCAGGCAGGTGGCGCACGTGCCGCAGTGAGCCTGGATCGACATGATGACGAGATCGCCTGGGCGCACGCGCTTGACCATCGAGCCAACCTGCTCGACGATGCCGACGCCGCCGTGTCCTGTCACCGCAGCGGCTATAGGCGGTGGGGCTGCAGCGCCGCCTCGTCCGCCCGCCGCCGGCGCAGCCGGCGCAGCTCCCCTGCCTCCAGCCGGAGCGGCTGCCGGCGGTATGAGTGTGGGCGTGGTGGGTACGACGGCACCTCGGCCGCCTCCGGTCACGGCAGCCACCGCGGCCTGTTGAAGCACGGGGGTTGCATTGGTGGCAAGGGCCGCCGTGGTCGTGTAGCAGGTCTGTGCCGCGGTCATGCGCAGCACGATCTGCAGCGGGTGGATCGGCTGCATCGTCACGGTCTCGAGGGCCAGGACAGGACCGTTCGCCCCTCCAGTGATCCGGACCAACGCTCGAAACTTCGTCCCGGTCATCTTCCCGGATTCCGTAGGCGGAGCGGCCACGGCCGCGGCCTGGACGGGAGCCTGGGCCGCCCTCACCGATCCAGTGCTGACCAGCGCGGCGGCGCTACCGCCCAGAACGGCGAGCATTTCCCGACGGGATACCGACAAATCGCGCGCACCGTGATCGACGCCGTCGTGCTCGAACAACGCACCGTTGTCGTGCTCGTCACCGTATGAACACATTGCCGTCTCCTTTCACGAAACTCCACGCGAGGGTCAAGTCCTGTTCCTGGCCGCAGACGATACCACTTCTCAACCAATTGAGGCCGGGAAAATGGATTGGACTCTCCATTGCCCGCTGACCTTGCGAAGAATGAAATCGTAGGAGCCTCCGCCGCAGCCCGGCCCGCACCGAGACTCGATCGAAACAGCGGCACGGACGCCATTGGCACTGATCACGCTGTAGGCGGTCGGTCCGAACGTGGCGCGGTCGGCAGCCTGCGTGGGACTCGACTTCCAGCCGGAAGCCCCGTATTTCCAGGTTCTTCTTGTATCCTCGTCGAACACCGGAACGGTCTCCGGGACGCCGGGAATACCGTTTCTCAACACCGCGGCAAGAGCGCGATCGCGCTCCCCGCCGTTCTGGACGTCGACACGCCACTCGCCGATCGCCATCCAATGCAACGCCAACTCCGCAATCTCCGCCTCTGGTGAGTGGGGACTCGCCGAAAACGACTGGAGCGCACTAGCTCCCTCTGGGGCTCGGAGGATGCCGAGCGCCAGCGCCGCGGCCTGGAGCGTGGCGATGTCGTCGGGATCTTCCCCGAGCATGCCAACCAGGGAGGCGCGGCTCTGCGGAGAATCCGCCGTTGCGAGGACAGCAGCCAGAGCCGGCTTGAGGGTCTTGTCGCCGCGGTCGTATTCGCCCCGGATGATTGAAAGGGCCTGGCTTCCACCGATCAGACCGATCGAGGCGAGCACGTATTTTCTGCTTTGGGCGTTCGGTGCAGGGCCCACAGGGCCCAACAGTTGGTCCAGTGCTGGAAGAGCGGCAGGTCCCGCCTCGACAACGGCGGTCAGGAACTCTTTGTGATTTCTGCCAGGGTCCGACGATCGCAGCAGCGCGAGCAAGCGTCCGGTCGCGCCGCCCTGCGCGGCTGCCACGGCACCCAGAAGCAAGATGCCAATGAATCGAAGGGCCATCGTAATCGCCGGATCATATGCCAATCCTGGAGGCGGCCACGCGGGCGTTCACATGGTCCCGATGACGTTGACGAAGAATCCTCGGTGGTGGTAGCTCAGGTCGGTCAGGTCGTCGGAGAAGTCGGTGAAGTTGTAGCCGCCGCCGACCTTCAGATGTTTGCCCACGTAACGGTAGATCGCGGTCACCGCGCCGCCGCGGCGTTGACCGACATCCGGGAGGTCGAGCATGCGCCCCTCGACCAGGCTCTCCCAGCCCGGGTGGAACCGCCAGTCCACGCGCAACACCGCGAGCCGCGCGGTGTTGTCGAAGAATTGCGGCTGCTCGCGATCGAGGCTCACCTGTCCCAGGCGGTACGCGTACTTGCCGCCGATTGACCAGTCGGCCGTGACGTCGTACGTCAGATCGACCGCCGCGACGTGGCTCTTCTGAATGAACTCCACCGCGGTGTTCTGCAATGCCACCTGATCCGTGGTCGGGACGTTATAGAAGTACGTGTACTTGGCCAGGGCGTTCACCCGGTCGTGCCGCACCGGACGGTACGCGTAGCCGACCACCGCCTCCGTGTAACCGCCCCCATAGAACTCGCCGAGGGAGCTATCACTGACCGAGTGGTTCAGCTTGCCGATGACGCGCCAGTCCGG
The DNA here is from genome assembly GCA_049679965.1 of Vicinamibacterales bacterium. GTDB lineage: Bacteria > Acidobacteriota > Vicinamibacteria > Vicinamibacterales > CAVVIG01 > 2-12-FULL-65-11. Next base: position 10,438 of record JBAUGX010000226.1, on the reverse strand, counting down.
CGTCAGGCTGAACTTGAAGGTGTTCCGGAAGAGCCACGCGGTCCTTTCGGTGTGCGTCGTGTCGGGTTGTTCTGCGTTATCCCGGCGATACTCGACCCCACTCGACACCTGCGTCGTATCCACGCCGTAACCCACACGGACTCCAGTCGCCTTACGATCGGTCCGAGCGCCGCTCTGCGAATCGTGCAATGTGCCGAGCTCCGCGCTGGCGCCGAGATTCCAGCGTTCTTTCGGTACGAGCTGGACTCCGTAGGCGTGCGTCAGGCCGGTCAGCGATCCGCGGTCCTGATAACGCTCCTCGAGGTAGACGCTGGTCGTGTCCGACAGCCTCGTCTTCGAGCCCGAGACCAGGGTGCCTCGACGGACGCGCAAGCCGTTGTCCGTCCGCTCGTTTTCGAGCGCATAGTTCAGATAAAGACTGGTCCGCTCGGAAAACAGGTAGTTGGTGCCGACCCTGCCGCCGGACCCAAGGTCGCCATCGGAAGCCTCCCCGTCGATCTTGAAGCGTCTCGTCGGGCGATAGGAGCCGCCCGCGCCGACGCGCCCGTTGTCCTCGCGGCCGCCGCTTGACGCGACCGTGTTCTGGCCGAAGACGTAGGCGCGCCATGAGGCGCCTGGATCGAACATCACCTGCGCAACGGCGTCCGTGCGCTCGCCCTGCTCCTGGGTCAGCGGAACGACCGGCGACGTGTCCTTACGTAGATCGTTGCGGACGCCCGTGCTGACGCTCCACCTGTCGTTCACCTTGTAGATCGCGTCCACTTCGATCGCCCGCGTCCTCAGCCCCTGGTATTCGAGCCGCTGGTCGCCCTTGGCCGCGAGGCTCAGGCGGCCGATCACGGGCATCCTCACCGTACCGCCGTAAAACTCCGTGTCCTTGATCGTCGCCTGGCCCGGCGCCGAGTAGCCGGCGTCGAGATTCTGCGCATAGAGGGTGACGCGACCGTCGCGGCCCTTCAGAAAGCTGAGGTCGCCGAGTCCAACGCTGACGTCGGCGCGGTGGGCCCCGGCATTCGCGTCGGTGAACGACGCGTCGCTCGGGCCCGCAAACCCGAATCCGCCATCATTGGACCGCAGCGAGCGAGCGAGAAGACCGTCGCTCCGGGCCGTCTGCACCTTGAACCAGGAATCGCTGGTCAGCCGCAAGGTCACGTCTCCGGCACCGAGGCTGCTGTCGGCGGCCCCTTCCTCGTTGGCGTTGCCGGTCAGGCCGAGCCCGACGTGGTCGCCAATCCAGAAACGGCCCTGGCCGCCGCGGGCGACGGCATCGAGCCCGTCGAAACCTGGTGTGTACTCATACCGCGCCACCAGATGGGCTTCGTCGCCGCTCAAACCACTGCTGCGCACGAGCAGGCTGTCGTCGGCGGTCGACGACAGCGGCTCCGACAGCAGCAGCCGGCCCTGCAGGTAGTCGATGTCATAGTCCACGCCGTACCGCAGGTTGACCACGCCGGTGACGATGCCCGAGTCTTTGCTGCGCAGCTCGATGCGCACGCGCTCGGATCCCCTCAGGATGTCCTGATGGCGGAGGAAGTAGACCGAGCCACCCGTTCCCCGGAATTCCTCGTAGCTCGACATCGTTCCGGGCTCGGCGGCAAATCCGTCAAGGGTGGCGCGTCGCTCGCCAAAGCGGGTGGCGGCCAACGAGCTGTAATGCGCGTTGGCGCCGTAGAGGCCGCGATCGACGTGGGCCAGTTCGTTGCCCAGGTAGCCGACCTTGAAGTTGCCCCACATCCCGTAGTTCTCGCCACGGTTCGCTTTGACGTAGAACTTGCCGAGCGTCGGCGCCATGTCTTTGACGACACTGTCGTCGCCGAAGGTCGGGTAATGGTTATCGGGATCGATGCGCCGGAACAGCGAACCGGGCGACTTGTCGAGGAAGTTGCTGAACAGATCCTTGACCGGGCCTTCGCGCGTATCCGCACTCGCCGTCACTCGCCAGCGCTCGCTGACGTCGCCGTTCAGGTAGAACGCCAGCCGGCCAACGAGCGACGAATTGTAGGGCAGCGGAGCGTTCGCGCCCTGCTGCAAATCGACCGGCCCGCTCGCGCGGTTCTCGGACAGCGTGACGTCGGCGACGCCGAGGTAGAAGAGATCCGTGCGCCTGAACTCGAGGTCGCGGAGGTACAGCGAACCGTTGCCCGCATCGTCGATCACCGCGACTTCGACCGTATGCGTGCCCGCCGGAAGGATCTCTTCGGCGGCGAATCTGCCCTGCGGGTCGACCGGAACCTGGCGGCCCGCCACCCACACCGTGTAGTTCGCCGGAATGCCGCTGCCCTGCACCTTCACGGTGCCGCCGCCGATCGGAATCTGGCGGCGCGCCAGGTCGCTCTCGCCGTGGGCGGCCAGCAGCTCGCGCGGCGACGCGCCATCGGACGTCACGGCTTCGCCCTCTCCAGAGGGCAACGGCTCGCGGGACAGCCACAGCAGACGGGTATCCGTTTCGTCGAAGTGACCCTTCGAGTCGTAGGCGCGCAGCAGGTACTTGAGTTCGCGTGTCGCGCCTGTGAGCGTTTCTGCAGCCGGTCGCCATTCGGCGAGACCCGCGGCGTCGACCGCGACGATGTCGAGGGGCGGGGCCTGCACGGACTGCTGCGGGTCGAAGATTCGGATTTCGGCCCGCTCGATGAAGCTCGAATAGTTGTTGTACATCCGGAAGCGCACGGCGTCGCCGACGGTGACGGCGACTGGATGCGCCGCCACGGCGAGCCGGGGCCGCGCCTCGAGATTGTCGAAATGGAACTGGATGCTCGCGTCGTCGAGCGCCACGTCGGTGCATCGCTGGACGTCGGACGAGCTGCGGTTCAGGTCGTCGATGGGCTTCCCGTCAACGGTGATGTGCATCACGTTGAGCTCGAACGGGCTCTTCGGACGAAGCTCCTGGGTGAGACGCGTGATGTCCACGCCTTCGTAGTTATCGAGCGGCAGCGGCTCGTCATACACGACCTGCACGCGCACGAATGACAATTCGCCCTGGATGAAGCCCGCGTTCGCCACGTCGTCGGACTGGACGTAGCCGCGTCCCTCGTGCTCGGCCCGGGCCGTCGACAACAGCGGATCCTTCATGACGAGATCCATGGCCCGGTGCGCCCGCTCCGCGGACAGACCGACGTCGTCGCCGTACACGGACGCCGTGCGGCGGTCGAGGCGCTCGTTCTTCGTGTACCCGATAAACCGCAGCCTCGCGTTGGTCCGACCCGCGATGTCCGTCAGGGCGCGAGTGAGGGTCGCCGCGAAGCCGGCCGGGATGATCGGCTGGCCGTTCTCGAGCTCGATCGTCGCGATGCTGCCCCAGGGCGGGTCGTAGACCCTGGTCACCATTTCGCTGAGATCGCCGGGACAGAGTTGCGGCTCGTCCGGCAACGCCTGGAGCGGATCGTCGTACCAGAATTCCACCTCGACGCGACGATTGAGCGTCCGTCCCTGCTCGGTGGCGTTGGTGGCAATCGGCTGTGCGGCACCGCGCCCGTCGCTTTCGATCGCCGAGGTCGGCAGTCCCAGGGCTTCCTGTACGGCCAGCCCCACCCGATACGCCCGTGCCTTCGACAACGCCAGGTGGTTTCCGTAAATGCGCTCGTCGCGGCCGGCGAGCGGCGCGGCGTCGGTATAGCCGATGAACCGCACCATCACGCCCTGCTTGTCCCGCAAGTTGGCGAGGGCCTGCTGGACCAGCGTGGTGAAGGCATCGGTCACGGGGACGGTGTCGTCCTCGTACCGCAGTGGCGCGACGAGGTTCCTGACACGTGTCCGCGCCGTAAAGCCTTCCTTGAATCGCATCTTGCAGACGGTCTCGGTCCGGCAGACCAGGATGCGTTTGACGTCGTCGGCGATGACGACGCCCTGTTCCTTCAGGGCTTCCCGGACCTCGTCGTACCACACTTCCACCTCGACGCGACGGTTGAGGGCGCGGGCTTCCGGGGTCGCGTTCGATGCGATCGGCTGCGTGTCGCCGACCCATTCGTACGTGATGGCTTCGGGCGGCAAGCCGAGGGCGGTCTTGAAGTACTCAGCGACCTCGCCGGCCCGCTCGCGAGAGAGGCCCGCGTTGTCCCCGAAGACGCGCACCAGGGCGTCAGAGAGCGGCTGCGAGTCCGCGTGCCCGACGAAGTGGACGCGAACGTTTCTGCGGTCCCGCATGCCGTTGAGGAACTCGGTGATCTTGCCGACGTAGTCGGGCGGAATTTGCGCCACACCCGATTGGAACCGGATCGGCGGCACGACGTTCTTCAGCTTGACCGTCTCGACTGTTTCGCCGGCGACCTGCCGGATCTCCAGACGATCGCCCCGCTCGCCGTGGAGCCGACTCGGGTCCTGCGACCATTCCCGGATTGGCTGGTCGCCAGACAGATGCCGCTCGACCGGCTCGCCCGGCTTGGCCGTGCCGACCTGAGCAGCGCCCCCCGAGGCGGTCAACACCAGGAACCCGATCATCAGTGCGAGATGGCGCTGGGTGTTCATACGGTTCACCTGCTTCCCTGCACGCGCACTTCGGGCCGCTTGGGGGGGGCACCAAGGCGCCAGAAGACTTCAGGCTCGACGGTGAGCACGTAGCTGTCGTTTGCCGCATGCCAGGCTTCGATCACCTGCCGCTTCACCGCTTCGACGCGCCGTTCAACCAGTGCCGCATCCTCGGTGTCTGCGACGTAGGACAGGCGCAGCACCGCCGGCGCTTTGCGCAATTGCTCGATGAGCATGTTGATGCGTGGCCGCCACTGGATGCGGATGTCGGTCGTGCCCGGCTCGAACGCCGCGTCGGAGAGGTCGATGCCGACCACCCGGTCGATCGACGCGCCGAAATTGAACTGCAGCGTCTTGCCGCGGGTGGCGCGCTTGATCTGGACCTGGTCGGTCGACATCCGGAAGCCGCTCGGCAGCGTCCGGTCGTCGAGCTTCAGCACGAAGTTGCTGCCGCGGCTTTCATGCGGCGTGATCGCGCACGTGATGTGGTACCGCCCGTACTGATCGGTCGTCGCTTCGAGACCCCTCGCTGTCGCCACACGCACGCCCGCCAGGCCATCTTCTCCGTCGTCTTGCCGCTTGTTGCGGTTGGTGTCTCTGAAGACCTTGCCGAAGACGTCCGTGCAATCGAACGTCGGATCGGGCACGACGCGGACGGTGGCCGTCGCCACGCCGGACATGGCGTTGCCCGTCAGGACGCTCACCGTCTGCGCGCGGTTCACGTATTCGCCTTCCATGACCCCGGCACCGACGGCGAGCAGCAGTCTCACCGTGAACACCTCGGTGCCCCCGATGACCAGGCCGTTCCACCGGAGCTCGAGGCCCGCGATCGACGGCTCGGTCCGCACGCCATTGATCAGCGCGGAGCCCTGGACGTAGCTGAATCCCGCCGGGAAGCGATCCACGATGCTCACGTCCGTGAGCAGCACACCGGCCTGGTTGTTGACGGTGATCACGTACGGAACCAGTTGTCCCCGCGTCACGTTGATGAGGGGCGTCGTCTTGGAGATGGCGAGCGAGCCGCCGACCTGCGGATCGAGCGGGATGTGGTTGTTGAAGATCTGGCTCGAGCCGGGCAGCTGGCTGCCGTCGAGTATCACGTGGACGTGGTAGGTCGTGCCGGCGCTGCGTGGCGGAACCGATGCGCCCGGCGCGACCTCAGACGGCTGCGCCTCGCAAAAGAGGGCCGTGCCGGCAACGGCATCGGCGCTCGTGCCCGGGCACGCCGGCACCGAGAACGCCGCAGTGGAGGCGCTGGACGTCGCTGGGATGATCTGCGAATAGCCGGTCACGTAGGCCGGTCCCGGGGGCGGCGTCACGGCGATGAGGTACGCGCCGCCGCTCGGACAAGCCGGCTGGCTGAAGTTGATGTCGAACTTGTAGTAGCCGTTCGCGAGCGTGACCTGCCCTTGCTGGGCTGCATCGTCGAAGCAGCTCGCCGGCAGAGGCGCGGCGCTGCCGGCACTCAGTAATGTGAGGGTCGCCCCGGCCACCGGAATGCGCGCGAGCGAGTTGTAGACGACGCCGTGTGGATCGATCGGCAGGTTCAGGCCGAGCAGATTGGCTCCGGACGCCACGATGATGTTGGAGATCCGCTGCAGTCCGTTCGTGAATGCCGACGTGGTCCGGCCGAGCATCGCGGTGCTCGCGCCGGCGCCCGGGGCGCGGAACCGGAGCTCGTATTGAACGCCCGTCACGTCGTTCGGTTCGACACCGATGATCTGATACACGCCGTTGGCGTCGACGAGAGCCGAATGGATGAGCAGACCGTTGCGATAGAGGTCCACGGACCAGCCAGCCAGCGCCCGCTCACCGGCATCCCGGGTATCGTCGAAGTCGGCGTCATGCCAGGTCACCCCGTTCAGGACGGCGACGCCGGGAATACCGCCGACGACGATCGACACGTTGGCGCTTGCCGTTTGCGTGGGCGTGTTCCAGGCGACCACGCCGGTGTTCGTCACGACGGTGCCTACCGCCAGGGTCGGGTCGAGAATGGCCCGGAACCTCAGGAGCACGACCTCGCCGGCCGGCAGCGGTCCGTTGACAGCGGCGTAGTCGGCCGTGATCGTCGAGCCGGCGAAGCTGACGCCCGCCGCCGAACCGTTCATCGTCGCCGATCCGTTCACGTAGGCCAGCTGGCCGGGGACGAGGTTGTCGTTGATGACGACATTGCTGGCGGGCACGGCCCCGTTGTTGACGGCCTGGACGACGTATTCGAGCGTCGCACCGGGGATCGCCGCCCCACCACCGACCACCGTGACCTGCTTCGTGATGGCCAGCTGCTGGCCGGCGCCCACCACGACCACCGTCGGTTCCGGGCCCGTCGCTGGATTGCCGTCGCCGTCCGTCAGGAGGTCCGGCAGCTCGACGCTGTCGACCACGGCCTGGTTGCTGATCACGGTGCCCGCCGGCGTGCCGCCATTGACGAGCAGCTCGAACTGGAGCGCCGCCGCGGCCCCGGGCGAGATGGTGCCGGCGCCGGAACCTGGCAACGGCGGCGTGAGGTTGGATGAGCTGATGTCGATGCCCGAGGCGAGCGGCGAGACGCCACCGTCCGGCTGACCGACCGGCAACCCGTTCAGCAGCGTGGAATTCGCGACATACGTCGTATTCGGCGGAACCGAGTCGGTCAGCACGACACCGGTGGCGGCAATCGCGGCGGAATTCTGCACGGTGATCGTGTAACGCAGCACATCGCCCGGATCGACGACGCCCGGCGTTCCCAGATCGACGGCCAGCACGACGCGCTTCTCTGCGTAGAGCAGCGGCGAGTTCCCCACGATGTCCCGCGTCGGATCGTTGGCGACCGGGGTGTTTGGGTCGTCCGACGGCTGATCGATGATTCCGCTGGTGAGGGCGGTGACGAAGCCCTGGTTCGAAATCACCGTACCGTTGACGACATTCGAGTTCACCACCACATCGAAGGTGATCGTGGCGACATTGGCCGGGTTGCTGGACGGGTCGGCGGGCATCGCACCCGGCGTCGGATCGGCCGGCGAATTGATCAGCATGCCGTTCACGAGCGGAGACAGGCCGCCGGCATCCGGGACCGGCGCGCCATTCAGCGCCGTGCTGCCCGCCACGTAGGCCGTGTTCACTGGGACCGAGTCGCGCAGCAGCACGCCCGCGGCGTTGGCGTTGCCGATGTTCTTCACCGTGATCGTGTAGCGCAGTCGCTCGCCGGCGAGCAGGATGTTCGGGTTGCCCGTCAGATCCGCGGAGATCTTCTGCACCAGGAAGGTGGACGACGCCCCGACCGTGACCCGCGTCGGATCCTCGTCGCCCGCGATCAGGGGATCGGCCGCGCCATTGACGTTCGGGTCGTCGCTCAAGGCGAAGACCGTGCCACTCGCGAGGCGCACGGTCGACTGATTGGTGACGACCGTGCCATTGGCAAGGGCTGCCGCCAGCCTGATGTCGAACTCGATTAGCATCTGGCTGTTGGCCGGCAGGTTCAGGTTACGAATGTCGACGACGCCCGTGTTTTTCGTGCCGCCCGTGCTGCTGGTGCCGCTGATGTCGGCGCCTGCCGGAACGGTGACGAGCGTCAGCGTGCCCGGCATGAAGACCGGTAGTGCGTTGAGACCATCCAGATCATCGAAGATCCTGAAATTACCGATGCCCTGATCGGTGGTGCGGAAGCGCAGCGTGTAGCGCAGCGTGTCGCCGGGAGAGGCAGTCGTGGCGGGATTGACGCCGGTGGTCAGATTCGCGGCGGTCTTCTCGAAAAAATAGCCCGTGGCCGTCGTCGTCACGGTATGAGCGTCTTCGTGGTCCAGCGTGCCGACCGTGCCGTTCGTCAACGTGCCTGTCAGAGTCTGACGGCTGGGATTACCGAGGGGGCCGTTGAACCACTGGATGGCCCCGGCGATGTTCGTGAGCGCAACACCGCTCTGCGTGTTGGAGTCCAGTTGTGTGCGGTACCTGATGATCAGCCGCTCGTTCGGCCCGATCGATCCCGAGGCGGTCTGCGTGGTGATGTCGAGCCGGCAGTTGGGTGCGGCGCTGTAGCTCATCGTGTAGTCGACGTTCAACGTGAGCGGGCCCTTGCCGACGACCGGGGTGACGCCGTCGGCCTGGAAGACCTGCGCGCTCACGATTTGCGGCGTCAGATCGCACATGCCGCCCGTCGCGCCGTCCGGAAGCAGGTCACGGAGGGACACGTCCCACGCCGTGCCGGTCGATGTGTTCTGGGCGTCGAGGACGAAATTGCCGAACTGTCCCAGGTTCATCGTCGCCGGGCCCGACTTGTCGACCGTGAGCGGGGCCGGCGGCAAAACAAAATTCCCGTCCAGGCCCGAGGTGTTGACGGTGCCGCCTTCCCTCGTGATGAATTCGGTCACCGGATTGCCGTTCACGTTGAAGTTCAACGCGAACGTGTAATCCACTCCGCCGATGTTGAACGTCGCGGGCTGGGCGGAAGAGACGATGGTCACACGGTCCGTGCACCCCTCGTTGGGCGGTGTCGGATAGGGACAAGGCATCAGGTTGTTCGGGGTTTCCTCGTGGTTCAACGTAAACGTGAACGTCAATGGGCCGGTTGGGACGCCGTTCACGTTGAGCACAAGGACGACGTCGAGCTGCACTGAAGTCAACGAAGGACTGTTGACCTCGAAGTTCCGATGCGTAAACGTCCCGAACGAAAAGGAGGGGCCGGGGAACGTGGTCGACGGCGGGAGCACCGCGGTGAAGTCGTAGCCGCTTTGCGGAGTACCGGACGTGGTGCCCCAGCTGATGCTCGAGGTCGGCGTGCCGTTCGTGATGACGGGATCGCCGGGCTGACTTCCGGGCATGTTGTCCACGGGGTCATGCCAGATTCCGCTGATGGACACGAAAGAAATCGTGGCCGGAGGGCCCTGAGCCTCCGGCGCGCGCCCGGTGAGAGCGACAAGCAGCAGTGCAGACGCCAAGATTCGGATCCAGGCGCCGCCCGCCTTCGCATTGTTCCGATCTCTAGAAATCACGCATTCCCTCGTTCCACTCACCAAGCGACTTCGCTCAAGGGGGACCGAGGCAGCCCACAGGTGGACTGGATTTCGGCGGTCCCGCTATCGTGGGGCCCAGTACTCGCTGCAGCCCGTTAGACCGGAGACTTTGCGTCGCCATCTTTCGACGGCTTTGCCCTTGTCAAAATCGCGTTAAAACGAACCAACTAGATTCGCAGCTTCTCTAAACCTCCTGGTATTGCCATTCCGCCTCACCCACCGGCTTCACGCCGCCGGCAGAAAGTCGATCGGATAGACGATCGTCAGGGCACGCACGCCCTCTTTCGCGCCGAAATTGATCGTCCGGACGCGGTCCACGACCTGAGTCGCGAGATCCGGCGCATTCATGTCGGTCGACTGCAGCACGCACATCGACACGCTGCCGTCCGGCTCGATCGTCAGCCGCAGCACCATCTGGCCTTTCAAGCTGGGGTTATTGCGCAGTTCCCGGCCGTAAAGCCGGTAGAACGACGCCTTGTAGCGATCGAACACGATCTGTATCTCTTCGTCGGTGCGCGCAGGCCCCGGCCCGTTCGCCAGCGGCCGATCGCCTCCACCGATCGAGGCGATCGAGCTGGTCGCGCGCCCTAGCGGCACGCCCGGGATCCCGCCGCCACCGCCAGTGCCGCAGCCCCCGCCACCACCACCACCACCCCCGCCGCCCACGCTGCGGCTCAAGGTCGCGGAGTTGATCCCGCCGCTCGAGCCCGGCGCATTGGTGGCCAGCATGGAGCCTGACGATGGCTGGCCCGAGTCAGCAGCAGCATTGAAGCGCGCATCGGCTCCGAGACGCGGTGCGACCCTGCCCTGTGCCATGCTCGCGAACCTGTCCCGGAACGCCAGGATGCCGGCTTTCCCCGCTTTCTCCTGTGGTGATTCCTCCACCACGGGAGAACCCTCTCCTGGACCCAATGGGCCCGGATTTCCCGGGGCTCCCGGCGCGGACGGTCTCGCCTCTGGCGCCGGGCGCCCTGGCCCCGCGGCCCCCGGCC
>JBAUGX010000225.1:0-2956 GCA_049679965.1 Vicinamibacterales bacterium | reverse complement strand
GCACGGCGTGGACGTGAACCTCAACGCGCGGCTCCAGAACGGGCTGCTGCTCCAGGGCGGCACGAGCACGGGGCGCCAGTATGACAACACCTGCGATGTCGGGGCGCTGCTGCCCGAGACGCTGGGGAATAACCCGCTGTCGTTCTGCGAGCAGACCGAGCCGATGCGCACGCAGTTCAAGCTGGTTGCGGCGTACACGCTGCCGCGGTATGCGGCGCTGCCGAGTACGATGGCGACGGTGCTCCAGAACATCCAGGTTGCGGGGACGTACCAGAGCCTCCCCGGGATCGAGATGAACGCGACTTACGCGATGACGAACGGCGAGTTCCGGACCGCGGGGCTCTCCTCCCTCGCCGGGCCCTCCGGGCTCACGGGGTGCACAGCGTTCAACCAGGCTGGCGGGGGCTTATGTAACGCCACCAACCTCACCGCCACTCAGACGACGGCAATTACCGCGCCGGTGTCCCTGTATGACAAGCGGATGAACCAGCTCGACCTCCGGGTTGGCCGCATCGTGCGGTTCGGCCGGACGCGGACGACGTTGAACTTCGATGTGTTCAACGCGTTCAACGACGCCACGGTCCTCACCCGGAACAACGCGTTCACCAAGACGTCCAGCTACAACGCGACGACCGGCATCGGGATCAACAACAGCGTGAACTCGCTGTGGGCGCCGACGACCATCCTGCAGGCGCGCTTCTACAAGCTGACGGCGACCTTCGACTTCTAGCACCACGCGAACCCACGGGTACCACAGAGCGGGGGGCTTCGGCCCCCCGCTCTTTTTCTTTGTACGGCTCGGAAAGCCCCCTCGCTCCCTCCGTCTGCGCAATTGTGAAAAAAGCTTGACGTGGAGAAATAGCCGTGGCACGGTGTGCCCACCTATGACGACCAGGCAGGAGCTGGCTCGGGCGACCGAGCTGCTGCGTCTGGAGAGCCTCAATCGGCAGCGCGCCGATCAGGCGCGGCTCCAGTTGCTGAACCGACTGGTGTTCGCCGAAGAAGAGGAACGCCGGCGCATTGCCCGCGAGGTGCACGATCAATGCGGCCAGGATCTGACCGCCCTGAAGCTGCAGACGGCACGGCTCAAAGCCGAGTGCAGCGGGCATGCCGGGCTGCGCCTGCAGGTTGAAGTATTGGAAGCGATCGCCGCGCAGCTCGACGAGGACATCGACTTCCTGGTGTGGGAATTGAGGCCGACCACGCTCGATATCGGCTTGCGCACGGCGCTTGCGAAGTACGTCGAGAGCTGGTCCGTGCATTACGGCATCCACGTCGAGCTACAGGCGAGGGGAACGGCCGACGATCGCCTGACGGTGAAGATCAAATCGACGCTTTATCGCGTCGCGCAGGAATCGCTCACCAATATCGCCAAACATGCGAGGGCGACGCGCGTGGAGGTCGTCGTCGAAGCCTGTAGCGGGTATGTCTCGCTGGTCGTCGAGGATAATGGCGTGGGATTCGATCCTGGCAGTACCGGGATGACCGGCAGGGGACTCGGCCTGCTGGGCATGCAGGAGCGCGCGGCCCTGGTGGCAGGGACACTGCAGATCGAATCGGCCGTCGGCCGTGGCACGACCGTTCTTCTGCGAGTGCCGACGCCAGCTCCTGAGCAGACCCAATCTCGATCTCAAGTTCAAGCTCAAGCCTGACATGGCGGGCCGGCTCCGCATTCTGCTGGCCGACGACCACGCGTCGCTGCGACAGGGATTGAAGCTCCTGATCGATAGCCAGCCAGACATGCAGGTGGTCTCCGAGGCCAGCGACGGGAGTGCGGCCGTCCAGCAGGCGCAGGATTTGGGCGTGGACGTCATCGTCATGGATGTCTCGATGCCTGGGATGAACGGACTGGTTGCCACGCGAACACTCAAGCGCCTGCAGCCGGGCCTCGCCATCGTGATCCTGACGCGGCACGACGACGACGCCTCGCTGCAAGAACTGTTGCGCGCCGGCGCATCTGGGTACGTCCTGAAGCAGAGCGCCTCGGTTGAGCTGTTACAGGCCATTCGCGCCGTCGCGGCCGGCGGCCAGTATCTGGACTCCGCCATCACCGGACGAGTAACGGCTGGACTTCTGGCGAAAGACGGGAGCACGGCCCGCGCCGGCGGCAAGCAGATCAACGACCGGGAGTCGAACGTGCTGCGACTGATCGCCAACGGCTACAGCAACAAGGAAATCGCGGCGCAGCTCGAGCTCAGCGTGAAGACGATCGAGGCCCACAAGGCGAACGCCATGCGGAAGCTTGGCCTCAACGGTCGCATCGACATCGTCCGGTACGCGGTCCTGCAGGGCTGGCTGTACGACGCCTGAACAATCCGCAATCCGGCTGAAGCCGGATCCCACAACGAGGCGTGTGTGGGGTCCGCCTTCAGGCGGACCTTCCAGGATCCAAGGCCATGGAGACCTGTTCCGATACCGGGATATTCCCTATGGCACTAGGGTCCTTCCTGATAGACCTGCCAGCCGGTGAGACGTAGTTTCATGCTCTACGAGGAAGAGCTCTCCGGCGACGGGTCGGTCGTTCGGGGCCGCGAGCCTTTGAAGGAGGCAGATCATGCGGAGATTGTTGAGCGTGTTGGGAGTACTGACCGGTGTCATCCTACTCCCGGCGATGGTGTTTGCGCAGGGCGCCACCGTCACGGGAACGGTCAAGGACACGTCTGGCGCGGTGTTGCCGGGCGTGACCGTACAGGTCGCGAGCCCGGCGTTGATCGAGAGAACCCGGGAAACCGTGTCTGACGGGTCGGGCATTTACCGCTTCGTCGACCTGCGGCCGGGCACCTACTCGGTGACGGCGACGCTGACCGGGTTCAACACGTTCAAGCGCGATGGCCTCGACATCTCCGGAACCGGCACGTTCACGATCAACGCCGAGATGAAGGTCGGCGCGATTGAAGAGACGGTGACGGTGAGCGGGGAGACGCCGGTGGTCGACCTGCAGAGCACGACCAAAGAG
>JBAUGX010000224.1:0-8976 GCA_049679965.1 Vicinamibacterales bacterium | reverse complement strand
GTCTTCAGCCGCGCCGGAGTCGAAGGGCGTGAAATCGTCGGCATCGCCGGCCATGTCGGTGGCCATGAACGGCGACCGTCCGCCTAGGCGCTCGGCGATCAGCCCATCGGGATCCGGTTCGCCGGCCAGTTCGAGGGCACGCCGAAGCCGCTCGATGTTGGCGGGCTCCCACGGCTCGCGAGCCATGAGGTCCTCGGCAATGAAGAGGGCCTCGCCAGCCAGGCCGGCCTTCAGATACGCGTCCGCCAGCTGCGCCTGCGAGCTGTACATGTTCGCGTCGAGCCCTGAATCGACTGAGATTTCAACCAGGCGCAGGAGCGCGGGAAGGTAGTCGGGCGCTCGCCCCACGAACTCCTGCAACGCTGCCATCGCCCCCGCCAGATCGCCGGCCTTGATCATCTGGTCGACGACCAGCCCCATCACGCCGAACCCGGGTTCGGGTGCTTGTGCGGCCAGGTTCACACCAAAGGGTGCAACCTGATCGCGGTAGGCGGCATCGAGCTCGAGCAGACGGCCAACGATGGCGACTCCTTCCTGGGGCGAGTCTCCCCGAAGCAGAATGCCGGCCACGATCAGCAGCAACTCGGGATCGTCGCCGGCAATCTCGACGGTCAGAAACGCGGCGGCCGTCGCCAAGTCGCCCCGTGCCACCGCTCCGCGAGCCAGACGCGCCCGAACGTCGCTATCCTTCGGATCGAGGGCGGCGGCCTCCTTCAACAGCTCGAAGACCTCGGTATCCTTCCCTTTCTTGGAAAGGGCGGTGGCGATCGCTTTCAGATCGGATACGGCGTTGGCCACGTCACCAAGCTCGACGCGCGCGCGGGCGGCGACGAGACGGCCCTCGATATCGGCCGGATCGAGCGACCCGAGGCGGACGCGCAGCTCGGCGATGCCCCGCTTGTCGCGGCGACCAATCCGCCGCTGCAGAACCGCGTTCAGATGCGCGCGCGCATCGGCCAGTAGGCCCTGGCCGGCCGCCATCTCGGCCATCTGCAGGAGCGAGGGTTCGTGATCTGGCTTGAGCTTGAGGATCTTCTTGTAGATGGCGCTGGCCTTTGGCAGAAATCCTTCCGAGGCCAGGCTATCGGCGACGCGAGTGAACTGCTCGACCGCCTTCTCATTCTGTCCGATCCGGACGTACAGATCCCCGAGCGTGTTCGCCGTATTCCAGTCGCGCGGCTGGTCGTCGATGACACGCAGATACTCCGCCGCGGCAAGCTCGAGCTTGCCTTGCTGCGCTAGCTTCTCGGCATTTCGCAAGGTCGCGTTGCGATCGATGGCCACAGGTCAGTCCATCGTATCAAACAGCGCCGAAGGGCGGAACGATCGCCGGTGCAGATCCGAGTAGCCGAAGCGCGCGACCGCCTCCACGTGCTCGCTGGTCGCGTAGCCCTTGTGGCGGTCGAATCCGTACCGCGGGTCGAGCTGATGGAAGTCACGCATCTGGCGATCGCGGGTGACCTTGGCCACGATCGAGGCGGCCGCAATGGCCGCGCAGCGCCGATCGCCGTGCGGAATGCCACGCTGGGCCATGGGCAGATCGGGGACGAAGAACGCATCCACGAGCACGAGATCGGGAAGGGGCACGAGCGCCAGCAGGGCCCGCCGCATGGCGGTGAGGGAGGCCTGGTGGATGTTGATCCGGTCGATTTCGGCCGCGTCGGTCGACGCCACCGCCCATGCGACTGCGCCGCGCACGATCTCGTCGAAGAGCCGCTCGCGCTCAGCCGGGGGCACGGCTTTGGAATCCGAGACGCCCGTGATGTGCCGATCCGGGTTCAGAATGACGGCCGCCGCCACCACGGGGCCGGCCAGGCAGCCGCGGCCCACTTCATCCACGCCCGCCACATGCACGAAGCCGACGCGGCGCATCGCGTTTTCAAGCGTGCGAATCGCCGACACGCGGCCCATACGGGAACTTAGAATTGAAAAGGAAAAAGTTAAAAGTAGTATGTGCAGTGTCCTTTTAACTTTTCAGTTTCAACTTTTGCCTTCGACGTTAGTCGCCGTCGCCTGCATCCGTGCGGCCTTGCCCTTCAGATCGCGCAAGTAGTACAGCTTCGCCCGACGGACTCGTGCCGTGCGCACGATCTCGATCTTCTGAATCGTTGGGGAGTGGAGGGGGAAGATCCGCTCGACACCCTGCCCGAAGGACACCTTTCGCACCGTGAAGGACGCGCGCGTGCCGCCCCGGTGCTGGCCGATGACCACGCCCTCGAAGACCTGGACCCGCTCCTTGTCGCCTTCGCGCACCTTGACGTGCACCTTCACGGTGTCACCCGATTTCATCGCCGGCCGGTCGGCCAACTGGGATTTCTCGACCACTTCAATCGCGCCCATGACTACCCTCCTGCAACTCGCGTAGTATCTCCCGCTCTTCCTCGTCCAGACTGGCCGTGGCCAGCAGATCCGGCCGCCGGATCAGCGTCCGCCTGACGGCTTCGCGCTTCCGCCAGTGCCGGATCTCCGCATGATTGCCCGACAGCAGCACCTCGGGTACGTTCAGCGTCGGCTCGGGCCCTCCGACCTTCAGTTCGGCCGGCCGAGTGTACTGCGGGAAGTCGAGCAGCCCGCGGCTAAATGAGTCGTCGGCCACCGACTGCTCGTCGCCCACCACACCCGGAACCAGGCGGGCTACCGCCTCGAAAATGACCAGCGCCGGGAGCTCGCCGCCTGTCAAGACGTAGTCGCCGATCGACAGCTCCTCGGTCGCCCGTCCGCACACACGTTCATCGAACCCCTCGTAGCGCCCGCACAGTATCGCCACGTGTTCGCAGGCCGCCAGCCGCCGCGCGTCGGCCTGTGTGAATCGCCGTCCCTGAGGCGACGTCAGGATCACGGTCAGGGGCCGCCCGCGCTCCCCTTCCACCACATCCAGCGCGCGAAAGATCGGCTCGGGTTTCAGGACCATGCCCGGCCCTCCGCCATACGGCACATCGTCGACCACGTGGTGCCGATCGGTGGTGAAGGATCTGAGGTCACGGACCTTCAGGTCGAGCGTCCCTCGCTCGATGGCACGACCGAGAACCCCAGCCTCCAGCAGCTGTTCGATCACACGCGGAAAGATCGTGACGATGTCGAAAGTCATGTGTTGAGATCCAGGAGTCCCTCGGGCGGCTCGATCACAATCCGCCCGACCGCCGGATCGATCGAGGTGCAGATGGCCGACACGAGCGGAATCAGGACGTCGCCCCCTGGCGCCGCCACGACGAGCCGACTGCTCGCCGGCGTCCCTTCCACGTCCCGAACAAGGCCGACCGACCGGCCGTCTCGCGTCTCGACCCGGCATCCCACGAGCGTGTGGCGATAGAACGTCCCCTCCGGCAATGGCGCGAGACGATCGACCGGCACGCGCAGTTCCTGGCCCGCAAGCGCCTCGGCCTCATTCATGGTGGCCACGCCGACGATGCCAACGACCGGCCGCTCGCGCTGGAATCGCACCGTCGTCAGCACGATAGCTTCGAGCCTTCCTTCGCGATCGATGAACAGCTCAGCGCCGGGATGAAAGCGCGCCTGAGGAAAGTCCGTGTCGACGTTGACGATCACCTGACCGCGAATGCCGTGCGCCCTGGCGATCCGACCCACGACCGCCATCTCCGCCCAGTTCACGCCCGGGCCTCGCGAATCTCGAGCGTCACCGGCTTGCCGTCCCGCTCGGCGGCCGAGGCCGCCAGCGTCCTCAATGCCGCGACCGTACGTCCCTGCTTGCCGATCACCTTGCCGAGATCGCCCGGGGCCACGAACAGCTCCACCAGCGTCATCTGCGGTCGGTCCGACAGGACGACCCGCACCTGGTCGGGCCGATCGGTCAGCGCACGCGCGAGGACTTCGACGACGGCCCCGACACCGACGGCGGTCGTCATTGACCCGCTGGCGCCGCGGCTGTCGCCTGGGCCGTCAATGGCGTGGCCGTCAAGTGCCTGGCGATGAGCGTCCGCACCGAATCGGACGGCTGCGCGCCTTTCTTCAACCAGTGCTCGACGCGCGCCTTGTCCACATCGACCATCGCGGGCTTCGACCGCGGGTTGTAATGCCCGAGAATCTCGACGAAGCTGCTCACCCCCGCGGCGCGCTGATTGGTCACCACAATGCGGAAAAAGGGCCGCTTCTTCGAACCCGCCCGACGTAAACGAATCGATACCATTACTGTCTCCTTGCTGCCATTGTCACCGCGATCGCATCATCTGCATGGCCTGCCGCCGCGCCTTCTTGCCGCCGCCGGCCAGGCCGGCCATCCCGCCGAACGATTTGAGCATCTTCTGCATCTGCACGAACTGCTTCAGCAGCCGATTGACGTCCTCAACCGAGGTGCCGCTGCCCTTGGCAATCCGCTTTCGGCGGCTGCCATTGATGATGTGCTGCCGGCGCCGCTCGTCGGGGGTCATCGAGTTGATGATCGCCTCGGTGCGCGTCAGCTGCTTGGGATCGACCTCAGGCGCCTTGACATTGCCCATCCCCGGCAGCATCCCGACAATCTGCTCGAGCGGCCCGAGCTTGCGGACCGTCTTGAGCTGATCGCGAAAATCCTCGAGCGTGAACTCGTTCGATCGGAGCTTGGTCTCGAGCCGCGCCGCATCGTCCCGATCGATCGCCGCTTCGGCTCGCTCGATGAGCGACAGCACGTCGCCCATCCCGAGCACGCGCGACACGAGGCGATCGGCGTGGAAGGGCTCGAGGTCCTCGATCTTCTCGCCGGTGCCGACAAACGCGATGGGCACGCCCACCACCGAGGCCACCGACAGCGCGGCGCCGCCCCGCGCATCGCCGTCGAGCTTGGTGAGCACCACGCCGCTCACGCCCACACGGCGGTTGAATTCGCCCGCGCTTTTGATGGCGTCCTGCCCGGTCATCGCATCGGCGACGTAGAGCAAATCGGACGGCTCGGTCGCCTGCTTGATCGCGACCAACTCGGTCATCAGCTCGTCGTCGATATGGAGCCGGCCGGCCGAGTCCACGATGACGACGTCAAACCCCAGATTCTTAGCCTCAACGACCGCTCCGGCCGCGCGCGCGACCGGATCCATTTCGGCCGGCGGGTCGAAGGTCCGCAGCCCGGCTTGCCGCCCGACAACATTAAGCTGTTCGATCGCGGCCGGCCGCTTGACGTCGGTCGACACGAGCAGCGGATGCCGGCCCTGCTTCACCAGCCACTTGCCCAGTTTCCCCGCCGTCGTCGTCTTGCCCGCGCCCTGCAGGCCGAGCAGGAGCACGACACGCGGGCGCTTGGTCGTCGCCGACAGCCCCCCCTGGGCCTCGCCGAAGAGCGCGACCATCTCGTCGCGAACGATCTTGACCACATGCTGCGACGGCGAGAGGCTGCGCAGCACATCCTGCCCCATCGCCCGATCGCGGACGCGATCGATAAATGCCTTGACGACCTTGAAGTTGACGTCGGCTTCGAGCAGCGCGAGGCGAATCTCGTGCAGCGCCGCTTCGACGTTGCTCTCCGTCAGCCGCGACTGGCCGCGAAGGGTCTTGAACACGCCCTGAAGGCGTGAGCTGAGGGATTCAAGCATGATCGCGCTAACGTGCTCTACTGGAAACGTTTATCGTAGTGGACCGGCGCCGGAGTGTCAAACCGCATGCGCCTAGAGAAATCGACTTTTCGCCTCCGGTGTCGGCGTCATGCAGACATCGCGCTTGCCGAACCACGAGTACCGGCTGCGCGCGACGCCGTCGTACACCCAGTCGCGGAGCGGCCGGGGCACGACGGTCAGTCCAAAAGCCAGCGACCAGGGCAGGCCCAGTCCCTTCGCGATGCGCAGCGCCGCGGCCGATCGCACGTACAGGCGCCCGTCCTCGATCAGCACGATGCTATCGGTCGCGGCGCCGGCGCCGCCGGCCTCACGCATCACACGTCCGGCCGCATCGGACTGCAGAGGAGCAAACTGGAAACGCCGTGCCGGATCCCGGGCGATCACGAACCGGACGAAGCCATTGCAGAGGTTGCAGACCCCGTCAAAGAGGACGATCGATGGCATTACACGGAAGACAGTTTGTGCCCGAGCTTGTCCTTCTTGGTCTTGAGATACCGCCTGGTCGAGTCTGAGGCCGGAATCTCGAGCGGCAGCCATTCGGTGACTGACAGCCCATAGCCTTCGATGCCGACCAGCTTGCGGGGGTTGTTGCTGAGAAGCCGCATCGAGCGAATACCGATCTCGCGCAGAATCTGGACGCCCACGCCGTAGTCGCGCTGGTCGGCCTTGAACCCCAGCCGCTCGTTGGCCTCGACCGTGTCGCAGCCTTCGTCCTGCAGCGCGTAGGCGCGGATCTTGTTGGTCAGGCCGATGCCGCGGCCTTCCTGATCGAGATACAGCAGTACGCCCCGGCCTTCGGCCGAGATGCGGGCGATGGCCGCGTGCAACTGCGCGCCGCAGTCGCAGCGGGCGGAATGAAAGACGTCTCCGGTCAGACAGCACGAGTGCACGCGAACAAGGACGTTCTTGCCGTCCCCGATCTCACCGCACACGAGCGCCACGTGGGTCTGGCTGTCGATTTGACTCTCAAACGTGTGGATGAGAAAGGGACCGTGGTCGTCGGTCGGCAGCTTGGCCGTCGCCATGCGTTTGACCAGCGACTCGGTGCGAATCCGATACTTGATGAGATCCGCGATCGTGACGAGCGGCAGGTTGTGACGTTTCGCAAACTTCGTGAGATCGGGCACCCGCGCCATGGTGCCGTCCTCATTCATGATTTCGCAGATGACGCCTGCGGGGTACAGGCCCGCGATCCGCGCCAGATCGACGGCCGCCTCGGTCTGGCCCGCGCGCACCAGCACACCGCCCGGACGCGCCCGCAACGGGTGCACATGGCCCGGTCTCGCGAGGTCGGCGGGCCGGGTTGCCGGATCGATCGCCGCCCGGACGGTCGCCGCACGATCCTGGGCCGAGATGCCGGTTGTGGTACTGACGACGTCGATGGGCGTGCAGAATGCGGTTTCGAAGCGCGACGTGTTGTCGTGGACCACCAGCGGGATCTCGAGCTCGTCCAGGCGCTCGTGCGTCATCGGCAGGCAGATCAAGCCGCGACCGAACCGTGCCATGAAGTTGATGGCTTCCGGCGTGGCCTTCTCGGCCGCGATGGTCAGGTCCCCTTCATTCTCCCGATCCGCGTCGTCAACGACAATGATCATCTGGCCCGCGCGGATCGCCTCGACGGCCTCCTCGATCCGGGCGAAGGGCGACGGCGGTTTGCGAGCGCCTTTGGCGATTTCGATCTTTCTCATGTGCGATCTCTTGCGAGCCATTCTTGCCTTACCCAATTACCCATTCTCCAAGCTCAATGCGTCACTTGCCCCGGCAAGACGCCCACCAGGCTCAGACCCGCCGCCTGCGCGGCGCGCACGACGTACTTGCCCAGCACGTCGCACTCAAGATTCACTCGGTCGCGGATCTGGACCCGATGAAAACCGGTGTGCGTCATCGTGTACGGGACTAGCTGGACGTCGAACCGGTCTCCGCCAAGTCCCGCGACGGTCAGGCTCACGCCATCGACCGCGATGGACCCCTTGTGGACGATGAAGGGGGCCAGCTGCGGTGGGAAGCTGACTGTGAGCCAGTGAAACTCGGCCTCGGCGCGCAGATCTTCGACGTAGCCGACGGCATCGGCGTGGCCCTGGACAAAGTGCCCGCCGATGCGGCCGTCGGCGCGCAGCGGGCGCTCGAGATTGACGAGACTGCCGCGTGCGAGTGTGCCCAGCGTTGTTGCCCGAATCGTTTCTGGCCCCACGTCGGCGTGAATCTGCTGATCCTCGGCCAGGATGACGGTCAGACACACACCGTTCATCGCGACGCTCTCTCCCGGCGACAGCTCGGTGGCGAGGGACGACGCGACGCGCAGCCGGAATCCGCCGCTCGTCTGCTTCCGCTCGACGAGCTCGCCGACCGCTTCAACAAGGCCCGTGAACATAGCCCTCAATCATCACGTCAGGCCCCATGGACTCCACGCGCCGCTCGACGAGCAAGGCGGACGAGAACGGCCGGCCGCCGAGCAGGGGCACGCCGCTCGGACCGATCGCGTGCGGTGTGACATACAACCGGACATAGTCGACAAGCCCCTCGTCCCACGCCGCCCCGTGCAACGCGGCGCCGCCTTCGAGCAGGAGCGACGTGATGTCCCGCCTCGCAAGAAGCCGGAGCGCCCCGCCGAACGAGCCGTCGCGCGCCACCTCGATCTCGGCGCACCGATCCTCCAGAGATCGGCGTCGTGCGGCCTGTGAGGCGCCCTCCTCCGTGGTCACGATAATGACAGGCCCCGCCTCGCGTGTCGAGAGCACGCGGGCAGTGGGCGGAGTTCGCAGCCGCCGGTCGAAGATGACGCGGACGAGCGGCCGATCTCGATACGTGCCTCGCACGGTCAGCAGCGGGTCGTCGACAAGCACGGTCCCGACGCCGACGCCGATGGCGTCAATCTCCGCCCGCACACGCTGCGCATGGTGGTTGGCCGGCGCGGAGGTAAGTGGCGTCCGCTGGCCCGGCGCCGCGGCGATCCGTCCGTCGCGACTGGTCGCCACCTTCAGCACGACAAACGGACGGCCCGTGCGCATGAACGTGAAGAACGGCTGATTGAGGGCAACGGCCCAGCCTCGGCCCACGCCAATCTCGACATCGACCCCGTGGGCGCGCAGGAACGCGAAGCCCTGGCCGTCCACCAGCGGATTGGGATCCTCGGTGCCGGCCACCACACGCGTGATGCCGGCCGCCACGACACGCGACGTGCACGGAGGAGTCCGTCCTTGATGGCAGCAGGGCTCGAGCGTGCAGTACAGGGTGGCGCCCCGCGCCCTCGCGCCCGCCATGTCGAGCGCGCGGACTTCCGCGTGCGCATCGCCGACGCGCTCGTGAAAGCCCTGCCCGACGACCACGCCGTCGGGCGACACGACGACCGCGCCCACGAGCGGGTTGGGGCTCGTCCGTCCGCGCCCCCGTGCCGCGAGAAACAACGCGCGATCCATGTAGTCGGTGTCCAGCATTCACT
>JBAUGX010000223.1:0-4393 GCA_049679965.1 Vicinamibacterales bacterium | reverse complement strand
GGACCGCCGTGGGCTGCCCCTCAATCACCACGCGGGTGCGCGTGAGCAGGCCCTCGTCCGCGAGGTGCTGCACGTCGCCGTGCCAGACGTCCGGCGCGGACCGCAGGTCTTCAAGGTCGGCGGCCGGGACGACACGGAAGGCGCCCACGGTCGCCAGCACCCGCGTCTCCGAGCCACGCAGGGTCAGCGTGCGATCGCGCCAGGCGACCGGCTCGCGCGCGTCGCCCTGCGGGAGGGTGAGGTCGCGACCGAAGTCGTCGCGGGGCGTGTGGAGGCGATCGGCGCGCGGCCGGATCGCGTCGTCACGGTCGGCCGCTCGCACGTCGTGATGGCCGCCTCGAGACATGGGTCACTCCTCGTGCGCCAACCGGTCGGAGAGGTCCTGCACGATGGTGTCGGTGGTGCGGAGCTGGCGTTCGACGTGCGCCAGCTTGCGGCCGGTGTCGCGGAGGAACAGCGCCCGGCCCGCGAGGTAGCAGCAGGCGAAGAGATTCAGGAACACGAGCACCAGGGCGCCGAGGATCACCCAGAGGTATTGCCCGAAGAGGACGTACTTGTACGGCGCCAGGAACTCGATTTGCCCGAGGACGAGGAAGGCCAGCACCAGGAGCACCATCGCGGCGAGAAAGGCGCTGTTCGCGATCACTGGAAGGCCTGGTCCACACGGAAGTAGATGATCGTGAGGCCCAGGGGATTCACGAGCACCATGGCGTTGGGAATCTGGTCCTTGAGGACAAACGTGAGCTGCGCGACGTCGGTTTCCCGCTTCTTCTCCTGCCGGCTGCCGAGCTGGTAGAAGACTTTGTCGAAGGCGACCGTCGCCTTGTAGGGCGGCGTCTTGAGCTCGTCGAGCGTCACGTTCTTGACCTGCACCTCGATCTCGTCCGCTGCGCTGCTGAGGAAGGTCTCGATGGTTTGGGTGCGCTGCTCCTGCACGATCGTCGCGTCCGCCATGCTGGCGTCGAGGAAATAGAGGGACTCCGCGTACTGCGTCTGCACAGTGGCCCGCATCCGGGCGAAGTGCTTCGTCACGAATTGCGTGAGGAAGTACTTGAGCTCCGGTGCCTGGCCCTGCGGCTGATACGTGAGCGTGTCGTACTGGACCGCCTGGGCCCGGCCGATGTCGTCAATCCGGATGACGAGCGGCTTGAGGTGCTCGTATTTCTCCTGCGTGCGGACGTTCAGCACCAGCAGCCCGACGGCGACGATCGACACGCCGGCGAGCGCGATCTTGAGGTAGGTGTTCATCACCAGGGCGGACCCGAAGAGCTCGACGTACTGGCGCTTCGCGTCCTCGATGGGCGGGAGCTGATGGGGGCTCGCAGCGTTGTTCATCGTTCTGATCCTTCGTTCACCACCACCCGAAGAGGTAATGACCCGCCACGGCGGCGGCACACACCAGCGTCCAGATCGCCATCACGGTGTAGAACCGGCCAATCGTGCGGTTCGTCGCCTGCGCGGCGGCTCGATGACTGCGGAACAACGCCATCCGGCACCTCCCTTCACGCCCGAATCTGGCCTGGCAACGTCGACTCGCCCGACCGGCCCGAGAAGATCGAGCTGGTGAGCGAGGGGACGAGCAGTACGCCGATCGTAAACGTCCCCAGTATCATCACGGTGTAGACCGAGTACAAGAGCTGTTCTTCGATCCGCAGGCCCGCGGGCAACGTTTGCAGGTAGCCGCTCAGAAACCGCTCGAAGACGAAGATGAAGGCGTTGGCGATGACCCGCATGAAGGAGTACTGGATGAAGGCTTTGAGCCAGTTCCAGAACAACCACTCCAGGGTCGGGACGATGAAGAAGGGGACGAAGAGCGGCCCGACGAGCGCACAGATCGCACTCGCGATCAGGCTGAACGAGATCACAAACAGGAGGGCGAACTGCGCGAAGCCAATGACCAGGAGCATCGTCCAATAGAGCAGATTCGCCAGGATCGACCAGGCATCCGGTTGTTCGAGGGCATTCCAGAGCGCATTCAGACCCTGCTGGGCGTCCTGGATCGATCGGGCACTGAGCAGGCTGGCCAGGTAGGCCGCCTGGTCCGTGATGAGGTTGGAAAACGAGATCCCGATCCCGGGAATCGGCGACCCGTAATAGAGGATCATCGCGTAGCCGAACGAAATGACGAGGAGCAGCTTCGCGAAGCTGAACATCTGCTCACCGGGCTGCCGCGAGGCGAGCATCATGCGGACGCCCTCCCACACCAAGAGGATGGTGGCAAAGGACAGGAACATGGTCGTGCCGATGCGCACAAACTGTGGCTCCTGGACCGTCAACAAGCTCACGATCGCCTGTTGCACCGTGCTGATCGGGTCATAACCCGTGATCGGGGGCATGCGTCTCTCCCTTTCCGTTCGATCCGTCGCCTAGGGCATCCGCCACGTGTCGAGATTCGAGGCGGTGTTGCGAAACAGGTCCGCGCCGTAGGCCTGTCCGTACCGCCACTGGTAGATGGTGGCGTCCATCAGCGCCGCCTCGGTTCCCCGCTTCCGGGTGTTGTCCACGATCAGCTGCTCGAGCGTGTTGAGCAGAAACTGATTGGTCTGGTCCGCCAGGCGCAGGCCCAGGACCGACGTGCTATTGATCTTGTTCAGGAGCGCCGTCTGGGTGGAATACGCGTCGATCGGGGCGACCGCGTCCGTCTCGAGATTGAGCAGGGTTTGGCGCACGAGCGGATTGGTCGCTCGCGCGCTGCCGACCTGGTCGATGGCGCGCGTCGCGACATGATCCGCGAGTTCGATCGTGGCGTAGATCGCGGCCAGCCGCCGCCGGAGCTCGGGCGGCATCCGGAGCAGGATGTCGGTCGGGACGTCCAGGGGATCCACGACACCGCGATACGCGGTGCCGGCGACGTCGCCCGTATTCAACGCGCTCAGGAGCGGCCGCACGTCGGGCCGCGCGCTCGTCAGATCCTGCAACACCCAGTTGACGGACTGGCCACGATAGCGGCTCGCCATGTTGACGGGAATCCGTTGCGCCTGGCGAATGAGTTGCTGCAGCTGCTGGATCGTGTAGTAGACGTCGAGGAAAGCTTGGTACACGCCCCAGGGGTCGTACACCACGAAGTCATAGTCCTGGGCGCGGACGCTCGACGAGAGCACCGTGACCAGGAGCGCGACTGCACAGGTGCGGGTGAACCGTCGTCTCATGGCCGGCCTCCCGGAGCCACGGCGCCGTACGCCGGCAGCTCGACATCGTTGGTGAGATAGACCTTCATCCGCGTGCCTTCGCGGACACGAATCGTGGGCAGCACATTGAGGTACCGATCGAGGATGCGGCTGGTCGAGGTGGCGAGACTGGCGCCGGCCGATTGCTGAAACGCGTCGCCGACATCAAGGACGCCGACCGAGCTTCGCGTGGAGTACTGCGCGAGGCCTGAGATCGCGCCGATCGCCAACGAGGCGCCAAAGACCTGCAGGTAGTGGTGGTCCACGCTGTCGCGCAGGCCGGTCTCGCCCACGGCATTGAGCCCTTTGAACAGATCGAGGCTGTAGCTGTGGCCGTCCGGCATCAGGAGTCGATGAAAGCTCACGGCGAGTCGCGAGTCGCCCCATCCCTGGACGGGGGTGGCGGCTCCGAACACCCGCGCGCCGGCCGGAATCAGCACCTGTTGTCGATCGGGCGCATAGACCGGCGTGGTGACCAGGCCGACCACGGGGCCAGCGAAGGTGCCATCGAGACGATTCATGAGCACGGCTTCGATGACGGTGCCCTCAAAGAGCCGGAACCGCGGGCCCGATGCCGGGGTCTCGGCGCGCGTGTCCGTTGAGGTCGACGGTCCCGTTGAGACGGTCGCCTGAGGCGCCGTCGGCGATCGCGACGTCGTTGGACCGGCCGGCAGGGGCTGATCGCGACGCACGGCCTGCGGCGGACCCTGAGTCAGCGCGCGCAGCAGCGTCTGTTCAAGCTGATCCAATGACGTGGCGGACGACGCGGGCGACGCGGTGGCCGCGAGGCTGTCCCGGGTTGACGCCGACGCGGCGTACGGCTGCTGCCCCGTCGGGCGATGACTGAGAGCGACGTTGTCTGCCAACAGGCCCCGCGTGCTCCGAGTGCCGGTGGCGCCGGCCGTTGGCGCGGCCGGGGAGAACGGCTCCCCGGCGCCCGACGAGGAGGGTGGTGTCGCGGTCCCGCGGCCGGCCGCCTCGCGCTGTCGTGCCTCTTCGTCGGCGAGCCGCTGCGCATACGACCGGATCCGATCCGTCGGGGCGAGCATCGGCGGCGAGGGCGCCGCCGAGGTGCCCGTGGATGGCGTCGGCGCCTGCGGGCGTCCGGTGATCAGAATGATCGCGAAGATCACGCCGGCAATCCCGACCATGAGCCACATCTGGAGGGACCGCGGGAGCACGCCGGCCGGCGTGGGGCGGCGGTCACGAACCGGTGCCGCCGGCGG
>JBAUGX010000222.1:0-19164 GCA_049679965.1 Vicinamibacterales bacterium | reverse complement strand
GCCTTCAGGCGGGCCAATCCGCCTGAAGCCGGATCCCACGGGCCGCATCGTCGTTGTTGCTGCTGTTCTTGCCGCCGCGCTTTTCACCGGCGGCTGCGCCACCGTGCAGCCCTGGCAGCGCGGGCGGCTGGCCGACCCGGCCATGATCTTCGACGCCAATGCCGGCCAGCTCTCCTACATGACGCACTGGCAGGAAGCTCGCGAAGGCTCGGCCGGCGGCTTCGGCGTCCAGAGCGGCGGGTGCGGCTGCAAGTAGCCGAACCTTGGGAACCTCGTATAATCCAATCGCATCTGAGACCACATGCTTGAACCCGGCGTACACGTCGGTCCCTACGAAATCGTCGCGCTCATCGGCGCAGGCGCCATGGGCGAGGTGTACCGCGCCCGCGATCCGCGCCTCGGACGCGACGTCGCCATCAAGGTCCTGCCGGCCAGCCTCGCCGCCGACGGCGAGCGCTTGCGCCGGTTCGAGACCGAGGCGCGCGCCGCTGCGGCGCTCAACCACCCGAACATCCTCGCCGTCTACGACATCGGCCAGCATGAAGGCGTCCCCTACATCGTGTCGGAGCTGCTCGAAGGGAGGAATCTTCGAGAGCACCTGACCGAAGTCGGTGCGCTTCCCGTGCGCCGGGCGGTCGACTACGCCGTGCAGATCACCAACGGCCTGGCGGCGGCGCACGACAGGAAGATCGTTCACCGCGATCTCAAGCCCGAGAACATCTTCATCACCACCGACGACCGGGTGAAGATCCTCGACTTCGGGCTGGCCAAGCTGATCAAGCCAGAACCCGAGGCGCCCGATGGCAATGCGCCGACCGCGGCGGGGACGCAGCCCGGTGTGTTGCTCGGCACGGTCGGGTACATGTCGCCCGAACAGGTGCGCGGGATGGCGACCGACTACCGCTCTGATCTTTTCAGCCTGGGTGCCATCCTGCACGAGATGCTGTCGGGCTTCCGTGCGTTCCAGCGCGAGACGGTGGCCGACACGATCACGGCCATTCTCAAAGATCACCCGGCCGAGCTCGGCACGCTTGGCACGCTTGACCGCCGCATCCCGTCGCTGCTCGCGCGCATCGTCGAACGCTGCCTGGAAAAATCTCCGGCCGCGCGTTTCCACTCCACACAGGATCTGGCCTTCGCGTTAGCGAGCTCGCTGCAACTGGATTCCGACGCCGGCACACTGGTTGGCAGCGGGCCCGCAGCCATCGCGGCACCGACGCGCGGACTTCGGTGGGCCGTGGCCGCGGCGGCTCTGCTGCTGGCGACGATCGGGCTGGTCGGGGCGATGCTGTTGCGGAATCCGGAGGTCCCTCAGGAGGTCGTGCGGTTGACGGTGCCGCCGCCCAAGGACGTCGGGCCGGTCGCCCTCACGCTCAGACTCTCGCCCGACGGCAGTCGCCTGCTGTTCCCCGCCACCACGACGACCGATGGCGTCCGCCGCCTCTGGGTGCGTCCGCTCAACATGCTCGACGCGTTTGCCATTGCCGGCACAGAGGATGCGACGTACCCCTTCTGGGCGCCCGACGGGCGTTCGATAGGGTTCTTCGCCGACGGCAAGCTCAAGAGGATCGACCCGGTGAACGGCGTCGCGACGCCGTTGTGCGATGCCGCCCAGGAAGCCGGCGGCACGTGGAGTGCCGACGGCACCATTCTCTTCAGCAGCGGTGGCCGGCTGCACCGTGTGTCGGCCAACGGCGGAACGCCCGTGGCGCTCGAGCTCACCGATGACGGGCGTCCACGCACGACGCTGGCACACCCGCTGTTTCTCCCCGATGGCCGACACTTCCTCTACCTCGACGCCGGCACCGGCGCGGTGGGCGAGCCGGCGCTCTACGCCGGCCTGCTCGATGCGGACGGTCGCCTGACGACGGACCGCACGCTCATCGTCCACGCAGATTCTGGCGCCGCTTACAGTCAGGGCTACTTGTTCTACCAGCGCGGCTCCACGCTTGTGGCGCAGGCCTTCGACGTGACGCGTATGGCGCTCTCGGGCGATCCGGTGCCCATCGTGGATCAGATTCAGACGGCCCAGGCTCCTCCAGGCGGCGCCTTCACGGTGTCGGATCGCGTGCTGGCGTACCGGACCGGTATCGCGGCACGCGGCATCTCGTCGCAGCTCACCTGGTTCGATCGCAGCGGCAAACCCGCGGGCACGGTCGGCGAGCCGGCCGACTACGGAGACGTGGAGATCTCTCCGAGCGGATCGCGCGTGGCGGTGAGCGTGCTCGATCCACCTGACGGCCGCGACATCCAGATCTTCGATCTCGCGCGCGGCCTGCCGACCCGCTTCACGAGCGATCGGACCGACGACCTCGCCGCTGTCTGGTCGCCCGACGAGTCGCGAATCGTGTTCAGCTCGCGGCGCAAGGGGCACCTGGATCTCTACGCGAAGGCATCGAGCGGCGCCGGGGCGGAGGAACCGATTGAAGTCGACAGCTTCGACAAGTTTCCCCTTGGCTGGTCTCCAGACAACAAGTACCTGCTCTTCAGCACGGGCAGCGTCACACAGGTCGGCAACCAGGGCGACCTGTGGGTGCGAGCCTGGTCCGACGGTAAAAAGACACCCTTGCTGCAGACCGAGTACAGCGAGTTTCCGGGACGGTTCTCTCCTGACGGGCGCTGGATCGCGTACCGGTCGAACGAGTCGGGCCGATCCGAGGTGTACGTCGTGTCGTTCCCGGCCCTGGACAGGAAAGTGCGGATTTCGACGACGGGCGGCAACCTGCCGCGGTGGCGGCGCGACGGACAGGAGATCTTCTACCTCGCCCCGGACAACACGATGACGGCGGTCCCCGTGACGATCCGCGCCAATGACGTCAGCGTCGGCGCGGCGCAGGCGCTCTTCGACGTCCGCCCGCGGGGCGGCCAGCGATATTCCTATGACGTTTCTCGAGATGGCCAGCGATTTCTGGTCGCCGTCCTCACCGAGCAGCCGGCCGTCGCTCCCCTGACGATCGTCATCAACTGGCAGGCTGAACTGACGAAGTAAGTGTGCGTGAAGCCCGGCTCGAAGTGATCGACCCGCTCGACCGGCGCGTGGTCGCGCTCGACAAGGACGTGTTCGAGATCGGCCGCCGCGAGGGCAGCGACCTGCGTCTCGCCGACACCGACGTGTCCCGCAACCACGCGCAGATCCTCCGCCAGGGCCGACGCTTCATGCTGACGGACAGCGGCTCGCTTCATGGCACCTTCGTCAACGGCGAGCGGACGTCGGAACGCGTGCTCGAACACGGCGACCGCATCCAATTCGGCCGCAATCGGGCCGCAGAAGTCGTCTTTCGAACAGACGATGTCCAGGGCGAGCCGCGAATGGCCGCGGCCGGCGGCGACCTCCGCCAGATTGCGTTGCTGCTCGAAAAGCTGCGGGCGCTCGGGTCGGGCCGCGTGCTCGACGAGGTGCTCACGCTCGTGCTCGACTCGGCGCTCGATCTGACGGGCGCCGATCGCGGCTTCATCATGCTGGCCGACGCGGGCCGGGGCCTGGAGTTCAAGCTCGCGCGGGCACGCGGCGGCATCACCCTGTCGGGCCGTACGTTCGAAACGAGCCGGAAGATCCCCGAGGACGTCTTCGCCACCGGCCGGCAGGCCATCGTCGAAGACCTGCTCGATGCCGAGCTCGCGCCGCTCCACACAGGCACGGTGGCGCTCGGCATTCGCCACGTGCTGTGCACGCCCCTGCGGCTGGTGCACTACGTCGAGCGCCCTGATGAGCGCAGGGCCGAGCGCGCCGGGCCGCAGGTGATTGGCGTGCTGTACCTCGACAGCCGCGATCGCGGCGTGCTGGACTCTGCGTCGATCACCTCCGCCCTCGAGACGCTCGGCGGAGAGGCGGCTTTGGCGATCGAGAATGCGCGGCTGTATCGCGAGGCGCTCGAGAAAGCCAAATACGAGCAGGAGCTCAAAGTCGCCGCGGCGTTCCAGCAGGCGCTGCTGCCCGTGTCGAATCGAACCGGCGCATTCTTCACGACTGCCGCCACCTCGATCCCCTGCCGCGCGATTGGCGGCGATTTCTTCGACTACGCACAGCTCCCCCTGGGTCAGTTCGGCTTCATCATCGGCGACGTCACCGGCAAAGGCGCGGCCGCCGCTCTTCTGGCCGCCACGATGCTGGGGATGTTCAGCGCCGAGGCCACGCACCGGCAGAGCGCGGCTTCGCTCATCGCCGAGCTCAACCGGGGCCTGTTTTCCCGCACAATCGAGTCACGGTTTCTGACCGCGTTTTACGGCATCCTCGGTCCGGACGGCTCCCTGATCTATTCGAACGCGGGCCACAACGCGCCGGTGCTGCTGACCGCGGCGGGCATGGATCGGCTCGAGAAAGGTGGCGTCGTGCTGGGCGTCTTCGACGATGCGGCATTCGAACAGGGTGCGCTCACGCTGCGCCGCGGCGACGTCCTCGTCGCCTTCAGCGACGGAGTTACGGAAGCGCGTAACCAGGCCGATGAGGAATTCACCGACGAACGCCTTCTTGGGGTGCTCGCGTCCCTGCGCGACGAAGACCCGCAGGCGATCGTCGACACGGTCGCGGCCGCCGTCCGCGCCTTCTGCGGCGACGCCACGCCAGTCGACGACCTCACCATAGTCGCCGTGCGCTACGAAGGATAGACCTGCCGGAAAAGCGGCGTACTCGATCTTTTCTTCTGAGCCTCTTCGCCGGTTTTCCGGCAGCACCGTACAGCACCCGCGAATTCCTTCGGCGATCACGCAAGGCTGTCGGTCGGCAGGTCGGCATCGTACTTGCGGAACTTCAGACGCGGCCCTTGCGCCGACGCCGGCGCCGTCCGGGTGCAGCACGTTCTGAAGTTCGCGAAAGGACAAGGACATGTGGTCGTTGCTGGAGTCGATCGAGAACAGCGGTTTCGTCACGTGGGTTCGTGAGGCGAACACGATCTGGGCATACACAACGGTCACCATCCTTCACACCTTCGGCCTGGCGGCTTTGGTCGGCCTCAGTTCAGGGATCGCGCTCCGGACGCTCGGCTTCGCCCCCGACCTGCCGCTGGCGCCGATGGGCAAGTTCTTCCGCATTGCGTGGATCGGCTTCAGGGTGAATGTCATATCGGGCGTGATCCTGGTCGCCCTCGACGCGAGAGCCTACTTCGTCAACCCGGCCTTCTACATCAAGATGCTTTCGGTCGTGGTGGCTGCTGTGGGCATGCGTTGGCTTCAAACCAACGTGGTTGGCGATCCGGCGACGCGGGACACACAGCCTGTGCAACTGAAGGGCAGGATCGTGGCCGGCGTCATGCTCGCCTCCTGGGCTGTCGCCATCACCACGGGACGTTTGACGGCATACGACGGCTTCATCCGGGTCGAAAGCGGAATTGCCGTCTTCATCGTCCTGATCGTGCTGCTCGTCGCCAGGCAGATCATCGCTCCCTTCTTCCGCCGGACCGATCCGACATGACACACGCGCGCGACGACGAGATGACCGCATATTGAAAGGGGCTCCCGAGATGGAACCGTTCCTCAGATACTGGCTCAGGTGGCCGATCGTGGAAACATTCTTCAAGGCCTACGCGTGGGCCTGGCCGCTGTGTGAAACCCTGCATTTCTTCGGACTTGCCCTGCTGATCGGTATCGTGGGCATGTTCGACCTCCGCATGCTCGGGGTGGCGAAAGGCCTGCCGATCGCGCCGTTGCGGCGGCTCCTGCCCTGGGGGGTATTCGGATTCATCCTCTGCGTCGTCACCGGCCTGATGTTCGTCACGGGCATTTATGCGAACGTCGAAATCCACCCCTACTACATCCTGATGAACAACATCTACCTTCAGCTGAAGCTGCTGTTCCTCGCGCTCGCCGGGTTGAACCTCTTGGCGTTCTACCTGACCGGCATGTCCCGCGCGGTCGACAATTTGCCCGCGGGAGCCGACGCCCCCCCACTCGCGAAGGTCATCGCTGGGACGTCGCTGGCCCTCTGGCTTGGAGTAGTCTATGTGGGGCGGTTGATCGTCTGGGGGAAGTTCACGCCAGATTAGGCAACCGCGGATCGCGTGCGACATCGATCGCACCGGAGGAGCCCGGGCTTGCGAATGCGCCGAGCGAAGATGTGGGACCTGGCCGGCACGATGGTCCTGCTCTTCGCGGGCTCCGCTCACGCGCAATCGACGCCCTGTACGGCTCCTCCACAAGCGCCCGCGAGCGTCGCGCCGAGCCTGGTTCCGGCGATCCCGGCGGCGACCCCGGGCGCACCGCCATCGACACCTACGGTCCTCACGCTCACCTGGGCTGCTTCTCTCGATACCGCGCCGACCAGGAATACCCCAACCGCCTACGTCATCGAAGCGGGATCCGCGCCCGGCGCCTCAAACGTCGCCGTCGTCGAAACCGAAAGGACCGAGCTGACGTACTCGACACCGATGGCCAACGGCATCGTTTACGCGCGCGTCAGGGCGAAGAACACCTGCGGCATCAGCTCGGCATCTCCGGAAGTCATGGCGCGGATCACCGACAGCGTGGCAAGTGGGAAGCCGAACCCTCTTGTGCTCCTGGACTCCGTACGCGTGCTGCGGGAGCGCCTTGGCGGGACCACATTCGTTCGGGTCGCGGGCCAGGTGCGCAATGGCTGGAGGGCGTCGGTCGCCTCCTTCATCGAGGTGACCGCGACATTCGAGGGGCCGGCCGGGGAAGTCCTGGGAACGAAGTCGACGTACGTCAACGGTCGCACGCGCAGGCTGAAAACGAGCCGGATCGTGACCGACACGGCGCTTGAGCCGACAGCGACGGGATGTTTTCTCGTCTTTGCCGATTTTCCCGATCCTCGTGTGTCATCGGTGGGACTCGTGGTCACCTCCTCGGACGGTTTCGAGACGGAGGCGCTGAAGGGCCGCGTCCGCGTCGAGGGCACTCCCCTTCAGCAAGCCGATGCCTTTGGCGACTTGATGGTTTCGGGTCAGATGAAGAACATTGGCGACCGGTTGACGTATTTCAACGAGATCTGGGTGGAGACGAAGGACACCGAAGGCAAGGTCTCGGACTGCGATGCGACATCGGTCAATGGGTCGCGCGTCGTGCTGGACGACGCGGTTGTCACGCAGACTGGACTGAATCCCGCCCAGGTTGGCGCGTTTGGCAGCTTCACCGAGGCGGTCAGTGCGTCGACCGGTGGCCTGCGACACTGGATCAACTGGGAAGAGCGCGAAGAGCGGCGGTCAGCTTCTCCGACACCGCTCTATCGCGAACTCAAGGAACGGCTTGCAGCCGTCTCGGGGGCCGAGGAACTAGCCTCGTCGCCGCGGGAGCGTGCCGAATTGCGTGACGCGCTGCGACGAGAGATCCGGTCGCTTGAGCGTCGCTGACCATCGGCTTGAGATGTGCGCTCGAATAATCCATCAGCCTCACAGGGGGTTCATCACGCGCCATTTATCTATGAACAGCGGCCACTGCGCGCCTACTGGGAGATTACTCGCGCCTGCGATCTTGCCTGCCGTCACTGTCGCGCGGAAGCGGCCGCGGTTCCGGATCCGGCCGAGCTGACAACCGCAGAGGGCTCGCGGCTGCTGCAGCGGCTGGCCGCATTCGGCGAGCCGCTGCCGCATCTGGTTCTCACGGGCGGCGACCCGCTGAAACGCAAGGACGAGCCATGCCCGACGAACCTCGCGGGAGGCGCGCGAGCGCTTTGCATGAGCGCATTGTCTTCAAGCGACCGCACACCTTCGTCGACCGCCACAACTGGGTGTAGTCCGAACCACGCGGACCGCCGTCGAGCAGTCGTCACCGGCGGATTCCCGGCAGAGGCCCTCTCACTACGGACAACCCCGACGCGCAACTCCATCCTTTTCAGCACGATCGGGCGACGGCCCGATTTTCGCCAAATGTTCCGTTATTTGCGGCTCGTGGGGTCATTCGTGAAGCATTGGATCGGTGCGTTCGTTCTTCTAGGTGGGGTTGTCGCGAGAGCGGGACAGATACCGGAGGTCGTTGCCACCGGAAAAGAACCCGGCGTGCGTGCCTGCGCAGAGTGTCACGCGATCAACGGAGTCGGCGGGTCCGGCAGCGCCAGCCTCGCAGGCCTCTCTGCCGAGTACATCTCCGATCAGATCGCCAACTACCGGAAAGGCCTGAGAGGGCGCGCATATCCACGAACGCATCCTTCCGCCATGATGCAAGCCGTGGCGAGGGCCGTCGACGACGGGGATCTGCGGGAAGCGGCCCAATACTTCGCGTCGCTCGAGCTCCGGCCGTGGCTGCGCGTGGTTGAGGCCGACACGGTGCCGACTGGCGGCCGAGCCGAGCCGATAGGCCGGCGCATCGTCGAAATGCCGGAGGCTCAAGGGCGCGGGTTCGTCGCGTACGTACCGATCGGGACTCTCAAGAAGGGAGAGGCATTGGTCACGACCGGCGGTGCCGGACGGACGATGCGCTGCGCGCAGTGTCACGGCGGCGACCTGCGTGGTGTGGGTCGCGTGCCGCCCATTGCCGGACGATCACCAGGCTACCTTGCGCGCCAGCTGACCGACATGCAGGCCGGCGCACGGCACGGCGCTGGTGCGGCTCTGATGATGGCGGCGGTGGCGAGGCTATCGGAGGACGATATGCTGGCGATTGCCGCGTACACCGCGTCCCTCACGCCGTAACTCATTCGGTCCCCTTGTCGATCTCCTCTCGGGATCTGAAGAGACAACGGCCTTAACAATTTGGTGGCGCGCACCCAAAGCGGAGCGCGGCTCAGCTCGTTAGGTCGCGCCCTTGTTCTTGGCTCCGGGATCCCCGACCCGTTCGACCTCGATGCTGCAGTCGTTGATGACCGCGGCCAGCGCACCAACCGCGGCAAGAATCGGCGCCAGAACGGCACCAATCACGCCGAGCGTGAGCGGAAACTCGGCGACGGTGTGAGTGCCCTGCTTGATGATCACGCGTCGCACGTTGCCTTCGTGCAACAACTTCCTCACTGCATCGACCAGTTGCGCGCCAGTAACCTTGACCGTCTCTTTCCACGTCTGCTCGGCCATGACAGCATTCCTCTCATTGCAGTCCGCGCGGTTGCGCGGCTGGCTCAAGAGCCACTAAGCTAAGGCCCCAATGTTGACAGGTAAAGACCGTCTGATCGTCGCTCTCGATGTTCCTTCTGTCGACGAGGCCCTGCGGCTGGTCGACGTCCTCGACAACGTAGCATTCTTCAAGATCGGCCTCCAGCTGTTCGTGACGGGCGGTCTCCCGACGCTTCTGCAAGCACTCCGCCAGAAGCAGGTGTTCGTCGATCTCAAGGTTCCCGGAGACATCGCGAATACGATCGCGGCCGTCGTCGACGCGTGCGTGGCGGAGAACGTGGCGTTTCTGACGCTCAGCGAATCGATGCCGCCGCCCGCAATCAAGGCTGCCATCAGGGCCCGTCAGGCAAGAGGAAGCGAGCGGCCGAAATTCCTGACCGTTCCCTATCTCTCGAGCATGGATGCGTCAGACCTTCCTTCGGTCGCCGCCGGCGAGTCCGATCTGGATGCCGTGATTCTCAGGCGGGGCCGGGCGGCGCTCGAGGCGGGCTGCGATGGCCTCATCGTTTCCGGTCAGGCCATCCGGCGGTGCCGAGCGGCGTTCCCGCACCCAACCATCATCGTCAGTCCAGGGATTCGGCTGGCAGGGGGGGCGGTCGACGACCACAAGCGGCACTGCACGCCCGCCGAGGCGATTGAACTGGGCGCTGACTATCTGGTGGTGGGACGGCCGATTCGAACGGCTCCGGATCCGCGCGAGGCGGCCCGCCAGGTCATGACCGAGATCGATCAGGCCCTCGATACCCTTGAGGGCCAATCCCTCGGCACATCCGACCGACGATGAGGGCAAGAACCTGTCGGGCCACCCAGACGGGAACGACGGCGCTCAGGGCCAGCACCGTTACGCCAATAGCGTTACTCATACCAGAATCGCTATCGGCGGCAGCGGGCGCGGGCAGTAGGCCCGGTCGACGAATTGGGCTCAGCGCACCGCGATTCGCGTGTTCTTGAGGTGCCGGTGGCACTCATAACACGTCATGGTCATGCCCATGTAGTGGATGACGGCGGTGTCGAGATTCTTCTGCCTGGCCGAGGCGACCAGGTCGTCGAGAGCGCGGACAAAAGCCGCGCTCTGGCGCAGATATTCAGCGGACTTGAGCACGGCCCACCCTTCGGTCTTCGTCACGTTTGCGAGCGCCAGGCTGCGCTCTTCCAGGCTCTTGAAGTCGCTCGTCATGATGGCTTCGAGAATCTTCTGCGAGTGGCCCAGCTTTTCCCGCATCACGCGGCTGGTCGCCGCTGTCTGAGCGGGTGCATCAGGTCCTGAGAGTGCGAGCAGGAGGACGACCAACGACAATCGTGGGAACATTTTGCGCATGGTCATGACGGGCCTCACTTCACCTGAAGCGTCTCAATGTACTGCACGACGTTGGCGATCCGTTCTTTGACGAGACGATCCGACGGTTCGAGCGACCGGAACGTCGGGCCCCACACCGGCATCGCGGTCGTGCCATGAGCGGGCACCGGGCGGCCGCTGGTGACAAACTCCTCGACTCGCTGCCGTGGATAGACGCCGTTGTTCTTCGTCGCGAGCTTCGTCAGATCCGACGGCGGCGTCTTCAACGCGGCGGCAATCGGCCCATCGCCCCGGCCCTCCAGGCCATGGCAGGGCGCGCAAAAGAAGTCGAAGTTGTCGCGCCCGTACAGGGATGGCGTGATGAAGCCTGAAGGGGTTCCGCCGGTACGTTGCTCGTCGGTGCGTGCGAGCGAGGGGCTTGCGACCGAAGGACCGAACAGCAATCCGAGCACGAAGGCAAAGACGATCGACAGCGCCCATCCAAGGGCACAGACACCGATGGCCCGGCCGGTGTGCTTGTAGTCGAGCGCCTGGCGCACGGCCACAATCATCGCGAAGAGCATCCACACGGCCGTCACCCCGAAGACCAGGTCTCTCGCTCCGGGCAACAAGCCGAACACCCTCAGCAGGCCGGGGGCGGTCGCGAACCCAATCGTGCGCAACAACTCGCCGAGATTCGACTGCGTTTGCGGCTCGGGCAGGATTCGAACGCCGATTTCATACGTGACGAAGGCCCAGCCGACCCACGCGATCAAGGCGATGGTGCTGAAGACGGCGACGCTGGCAGGGCTGTTGGCGCCGACATCCTGCCAGCCCAATCCGGCCGCAAGACTCGACAACAACACCACAGCCAGCGCCTGCGTGGTTGCGCCCTGGTCCGCCTCCACCTCCTCGTAGACCGAGGCGTCCAGGACGGCCGCGCCGAGCAGACGACGTACGAACGTATTCACGCGACTTTCACCTCGACGGTCTTGGGCCTGACGACTGGAGACTTCGGGATGCGCACGTTCAGCACGCCGTCCTTGAAGTCCGCCGCCACCTTGGCCTCGTCGGCACCGTCTGGAAGCGTGAACCTTCTGACGAACCGCCCGTACTCGCGCTCGATCCGGTGGAACTTCTTCCCTTTTTCCTCCTTCTCGAGCTTCCGCTCGCCCTCGAGCGTCATCACGCCTTCGTGCACCGTGACCTTCACGTCCTCCTTCTTCACTTCAGGCAGATCCGCCTTAATCAAGTACTCGTTCTCGGTCTCCTGAACATCTACGGCCGGCATCCAATCGGCCGTGAAGAACGGCTCCTCTTCCTTCGTCACGCCGCGCTCCTTGAACAGCCGATCGAGCCGCGTTTGAATGTCCTCGAATTCCCGAAATGGACTCCATCTGATGATGCTCATAAATCCTCCTCTCCGTTCTTCCTTGTCCCCTTGGTTCCTGGCCGGGCGACCTGCGAGAATCTTCTCAGTCGTGCGGGAATTTTCGCGATCGCCCGCCTGGGATCAATCACATCTGGCGAAGTCCCCAGCCGCGGCGCAAGATTGCAAGCCCCTTGCCGCTGACATCCTTCTTGCTTCTCTGACGGCCAGCGGTCAAGATCGCTGGCCTCGACAATGAGGAACGGAGCCGCCTGATGGATCTGTCGACCACGTACTTGGGCCTTCGCCTGCCGCATCCGTTCATGGCCGGGGCCTCTCCGCTCGTCGATCATCTCGACACCGTCCGGAGGCTCGAAGACGCGGGCAGCGCCGCGATCGTCATGCGTTCGTTGTTCGAGGAACAGATCAGTATGGCGGAAACGGGCAAGATCCATCATATGGATCCGCTCGAGAAGGATTTTGCCGCGAGACTCGCGGATTATCCGACCCCGGATCGCTACACGCTAGGGCCCGACGAGTATCTGGAACAGCTGCGACGCATCAAAGCGGCCGTGAAGGTCCCGGTCATCGCGTCGCTCAATGGCAGCACCGCCGAAGCGTGGCTGAAATTCGCTCGGCGCATCGAGGAGGCGGGGGCCGACGGGCTGGAACTGAACATGTACCACGTGCCAACGGATCTCAAGCAGGCCGGCGCCGCGATCGAGCACCAGATGCGCGTCGTCCTCTCCGAGGTCAAGGAGATCGTCAAGATACCGGTTGCGGTGAAGCTGTCGCCGTTCTTTACAGCCGTCGGCAACCTCGCGCACCAACTCGACGTGGCCGGCGCGGACGGGCTGGTCCTCTTCAATCGGTTCTACCAGCCCGACATCGACGTGCGGGCCGTGGCGGCCGCACCTCAACTTGAACTATCGACGAGCTCGGAATTGCTGCTCCGCCTCCGCTGGCTGGCGATCCTGCACGGCCGGGTCCGGGCGTCGCTCGTCGCCACCGGCGGCGTCAGTCTGCCGAACGACGGCGTCAAGGCGATCCTGGCTGGTGCGCACGCGGTGCAGATTGTGTCGGCGATCTTGCGATACGGCCCGTCGTATCTGGTGGTGATGCGGGACGGGCTCGCCCACTGGATGGAATCGCACGGCTGCAACACGCTGGACGAGGTCAGGGGACGTGTCAGCCTGCAGCAGAGCGCCGATCCCTCTGCCTTTGAACGAGCCAACTACATCCGGACCCTGCAGAGCTGGAATCCCACCTAATCCCTTCCCTTGCGACCTTCCCCCTACCAGGCACCGGTTGAGCGGTGTCTCTTGGTGTGCGGCGCGCGATGGTGGAGGGCGGTTCGCGCGGTTTGCGACGCCGTGAAATCGAGGCCGCGTCCGATGAGTTCCAGCAGATCCGCCACGGTGATCATGCCCACCGCACGGCTGCCGTTGACGACCACCACACAGCCGATCGATCGTCCCCGCATGAGGTTGGCCGCTTTGCGAACCGGTGCCCCCGCATCGACCATCACAACGCCACGACTCATCAGGTCGGCAACCGTTTGACCCCGACGCAGCAAAGCACCTTTGCGGCTGCCCAGATCGCGATCCGACAGCACGCCGACCAGCTTCGATCCATCCTTCACCACCAGGTGGTGAATATTGTTCAGGCGCATGAGATCCCATGCCGCAGCGGCATCCGATGTTGCGGCGACGGTTTCAACGCCTTTCGTCATCACCTCAGAAGTCGTCATGATTCGCCTCTCTTCTCTTTCTTACGCCGCGACCGCGCGATGCTCGCATATAGCCGCCAGCGTGGATACGATGGATTTGAGCGCCGGCCCCTTGCTGCGTTCAGCAGCCAGCACGATGTCGTTCATCGAGATGACGCCCTTGAGCCTCCCATGCTCATCGATAACCGGCAGACGCCGCACGCGAAACCGTTTCATCTCCGCGAGCACATTGACAATCGTGTCGCTCGGCAGGCACGCGCGCACCGGACCGTTCATGACTTCGGCGGCCGTCAGGCGCGCCGGCGATTGTCCACGAGTCGCGGTGGCGATGCAAATGTCGCGATCGGTAAGCGTACCGACAACAGACCCGGCCGCATCCACCACGGGGATAAATCCGCAGTCGTGGTCCCACATCAGCTTCGCCACGGCCGCCAAGTCCGTCTCCGGCTGGCAGGCTTGAACGTTCGTCACCATGATGTCGCTGGTTTTCATGAGTGTTTTTCCTTTCACGCTGCCGCAAAGAATCAGTGCCTTCGCGATCGACTGCAAAGCACGCTGCAAGTCCGTTGCCCGCCAGATCGTGATTCCTGGGGCACGCGACTTGCTCGTGCTCTCGTCAACAAAGGAGCCTTTATGAGCGACTACGGACGCCGGCTCGTCATCAACCTGGGCTTCGATCGCGCGATCGAGGAAACCATTCATGCCCTGCGAGACGAAGGTTTCGATATGGCAGGCCGGATCGATGTCCGGGACTACTGCAAGATTGTGCTGGATCACGACTTCCGCCGCTACGTCATCCTCGGGGCGCTTCCATCCCGGATTACGGTTCCTGCGCTTCTCGAGAATCTGGACGTCGGCACCATCCTGCCGGCGACCGTGGCCGTCTACGAGCTGGCCGATGGTGAAACGGCTGTCGTGGCCGCTGTGCCGTTCGCGGCCGTGCTCGAAGATCTTGCGTGGCGGCAATCGGCGCCGAAACTTGCGGCCCTGGCCGACGAGGAAAGCGAAGCGCTGGCCCGCGCATTGGACCGCCTGCAGCGCCTGGCGCCTCGCGCGGAATCGGCGGCGGCCATCTCGTGACGTGGTTGGAAATATTTCACCTTGCTGAGGAGGATTCACCATGGCAACCGCAACTGTTGACACCTGCATTGGAGAGAAGGCCGCCGATGTGTATCGAAAGGCCACGCATTTGGCGGGCGAGGCGCGCGAGTTGACGAATCTGGCGACCGACGCGGTCGGGGATGGGGTACACGCCGCTCGCCGCGCGGTTCACCGCGGCATCGAAAACGCCGCCGAGTTGCGAGAAACCACCTTGTATCGCGTGAAGCGAAACCCCGTGAAGGCCCTCGGTGTCGCGTTCGCGGCTGGCGTGTTCCTGGGCGCGGTTGTCGGCGCGTTCGGCCGGCGTCGGCCAGAGTGACCTCGCCGCCTCGGGGCGGGCCGTACAGGCAATGGCTCTAGGACGGGACGATTTCAACCGGTCGAGGCCGGCAGATGGCCTTCAATGCGTCGACGATATCCTCGCTTGTCGGTGAGCCTCGGCGCCGCGACGCCAGAACGACATCATCAATCGATAGCACCCCTTGCAGGCGCCCCGTCTTCTTGTCGAGCACTGGCAAACGGCGGACACGGTGCTTGCCCATCGTCACGAGGACGGTGGTGAGCGCTTCGTCCGGGAAGCACGCACGCACCGGATGGGACATGACTTCGCTCACCGCAATCAGCGACGGAGGCCGCGACAAGGTCGCCACCGCGTTGCAGACGTCACGATCGGTAATAACGCCCACCACCGCGGCATGACTGTCGATGACGGGCACGAACCCGCAATCGTGCTCGGCCATGACCTTGACGGCGGCGGATAGATCGGCCTCCCGCGGGCACGCCCCAACCTTCCTCGTCATCACGTCCTTGACGGTCATGCAGGGGCTTGAGCAACGGCGATGCCAGTCGCTTGAAGGCGGAAGAATCGCCAGTCTCCAGCGCACCGGGGACTCTTTCGCGCCACCTGCGAACAATTCCCGAGCGGCCGTCGCTCTTCGAGCCTCGGCGAGGCTCGCCGAAGCGCCGAGGGCGCGGAGCCGGCCTGCCGCCAGCGTGGTTCGTCGCTTGCAGCGGGTTATGCATCTTGTGGAACTTCTTCGAGCGATGAACCGGCCGAAGCCGACGACGCGGCAACCGATGGCCCATTTGATCGTGCTGGTGGCCGTCTTCTGGTGCGGCACACCCGCCGTTGCCCGTGCCCAGCCGAGGCCACCCGATGTGGCCGGGCTTCTTGCCCGCCTCGACGACCTCTATCGGGCGAAGAGCAGCGTTGCGCGTCTCGAGGTTCAGGTGACCAGTCCGCGCACGACACGCTCGATGCGACTCAAGGCCTGGTCGCGCGGTGAAGACGAGGCGCTCATCATCATCGAAGCGCCGGCTCGGGAAGCGGGCACGGCCACGCTGCGAGTCGGCTCCAATCTGTGGAACTACCTGCCGCGCATCGCGCGCACGATCCGCGTGCCGCCGTCGATGATGCTCGGCTCGTGGATGGGCACTGATTTCACCAATGACGACCTCGTGAAGGAATCCTCTCTGCACAAGGACTTCGATTCGCGTATCGATCGCCGATCGGAGTCGCCGGCCGGGTGGTGGATCGCGCTCACCGTGAAACCCGACATCGTCGGACGCTGGGCCCGCATCGAGATTCTGGTGTCCGACGAAGACCTCCCGGTCGAAGAACGGCATTTTGATCGGAAGGGCCGGCTGGCGCGCACGATGACCTTTGACGAAATCAGGGTGCTCGGCGGTCGTCGACTACCCTCGCACTTGACGCTGACGCCGACCGACGTCGAAGGCCAGCGCACGGAGATGCGCTACCTCGACATCCAGTTCAACACGCCGATCCCCGACGACACCTTCAGCCTCTC
The DNA here is from genome assembly GCA_049679965.1 of Vicinamibacterales bacterium. Lineage (GTDB taxonomy): Bacteria > Acidobacteriota > Vicinamibacteria > Vicinamibacterales > CAVVIG01 > 2-12-FULL-65-11. Next base: position 2,891 of record JBAUGX010000222.1, on the reverse strand, counting down.
GCGTCTCGAGCGGAGTCGGTAGCGATGGGCGTACCCACGACGTGGCGGATCGCGTGGCGCAATCTCTGGCGCAACCCGCGGCGCACCGGGCTGGCGCTGGCCGCGATCGGCCTGTCGGTGGCGCTCGTGCTCGTCTACGACGGCGTGCTGCGATGGGAAGCGGACTGGATGGTCGACACCATCACCGGCCCCATGCTCGGCCACGTGCAGGCGCACGCCCCGGAATGGCGCCGCACGCGCGCGATGGACAAGACGGTGCCTGACGTGTCGCGCCTCGTCGAGACCCTTCGGCGCGACCCCGAGGTGGCCGGTGTCGACCCGCGCGTCTACGCGCCGGCGCTCGCGGCGCTCGGCGAAGAGGGCTTCGCTGTCATCGTGCTGGGCGTCGACATGGGTGAAGCGTCGCGTCCGTCGCGCCTGCTGCAGGGCGTGATGACGCCGCTTGGCGGCCGCCGTGTGCTGATGGGTCGGCTGCTCGCCGAGCAGATGGGCGTGCGCGAGGGCGCGGAGATCGCGATCGTCGGGCAGGGCGTGGACGGGTCGCTCGCCAACGATCTCTTCACGGTGGCGGCGCTCCTCGACACGTCGGTCGATCTCGTCAACCGTCAGGCGATCGTCATGCCCATCGGCGAGGCACAAGAGCTGTTTGCGATGCCGGACGAAGCGCACGAGTTGGTGATCTACGCCCGGGATCCCGAGCGTGTCGCCTCCCTGGCGATGCGGCTGAGCCGTTCGGCCGATCTCTCCGGCGTGGAGGTCGTGGATTGGAAGACGGCGGCACCCAGCATGAACGACCTGGTCGAGCTCGTCTCCGTCATGTGGGTATTCGTGCTGCTGCTGGTCTTCGTCGCCGCGGCGGCCGGCGTCGCCAACACCGCGCTCATGTCCACCTTCGAGCGCACGCACGAGTTCGGGATGCTGCTGGCGCTCGGCACCTCGCCGTCGCGGATCGTCGGCATGATTCTGCTCGAGGCGCTCGCGCTCGGCGCCACGGGCGCCCTCCTGGGGACGGCGCTCGGAGGCGCGCTGGTCGCGTGGGCGTACCATACCGGTGTCGATTTCGCGCAACTGACCGGCGGAGGGCCGACCAGTCTGTCGGCGTTCGGGATGCGCTTCACGCTCGTCATCCATCCCTGGCTGGCACCGATCGACATCGCCCGGGCGGTGGCGGCCGTCATCGCCACGTCGCTCGTCGCCTCGGCGTGGCCCGCGCTGCGCGCCGCCCGCCTGCAGCCGGCGCGCGCGTTGAGGGAATAGCAATGGGTCTGGTGGGCACCCGATACGCGGCGCGCAGCGTCAGACGCAACCTGCGGCGCACGGCGCTGTCGATTGTCGGCATCGCCATCGGCTGCGTCCTCGCCCTGTTCATGGAAAGCCTGAACAGGGGGCGGGGCGAGTTGTTCGCGCGCGCCGGTTCGGCGAGCGGCGTCGGACATCTCCGCGTCGTTCCCGCCGACTGGCGCGGGCGCCGCGACACCCGGCTGCGCCTCGCCGACTGGCGCGCCGACCTCGCCGCGGCCGAGTCGATCCCGGGCGTGGCCGCGGTGACGGCTCGCGTGCGCGCGCAGGTGCTGCTCGCCGTCGGCACGCACGTCGTGCCGGTCGAAATGACAGGCGTGCAGGCGGCGATCGAGCCGCGGATGTTCCGGTACGTCCGGACCGTGCAGCAGGGCCGCTACCTCCGACCCGGCGAGGCCGGCGCGCTCGTTGTCGGCCGCGCGATCGCCGATCGGCTGTCGGCCGACGTCGATGACGAGATCGTGGCGACGACGGTTGGGCCGGGCGGCGACATCGAGAGCGCGCTCTTCCGCCTCGTCGGCATCGTCTCCACCGGCACCGACGACAGCGACATGGCGGTGTGCCAGGTCGCGCTCGAGGACCTGGCGCGCCTGAGCGGATTCGCCGGCGCGGGCGAAGTGTCGATTGTGCTGGCTGATTACCGCGAAACCGACCGCGCGCGGGCGCTCCTGGCCGGCCGCGTCACCCGCGGCGACGCCGTCATGACGCTGTCGGAGCTTGCGCCGGACGTCGAAGGCCATTTCAACCAGGACACGGCCGTCTCGCGCTTCGTGAGCGGGATCATCCTGCTCATCGTGCTGCTCGGCGTCGCCAGCGCGCAACTGGCCGCCGTGCTCGAACGCCGGCGCGAATTCGCCGTGCTCTCCGCCCTCGGCATGAGCGGCTGGCGCATGGTCGGGCTCATCGTCCAGGAGGCGCTCATGCTCGGCGGAGGCGGCGCGTTGCTGGCGCTCGCCGCCGGGGTGCCGCTCGTGTGGCAGCTCTCGCGCGCGGGCCTCGACTTCAGCGGCTATGTCGGGGGAAGCTACGCGTTCCAGGGCGTCCTGTTCGATCCGGTTATCTACGGCGATTTTGGCTGGTGGATCATCGTCTACGTCGGCATCGTCGCGATGGGCGCGACGACGATGGCCTCGCTGTACCCGGCGTGGTACGCCGCGCGCACCGATCCCGCCGTCGCCCTGAGGGTTGCGCAATGAGCCAGCTCATCGTCAGCGCACACGGCGTGACGAAGGCCTTCGCGGCCGGCGCACACACCGTCTGGGCGCTCCGCGGCGTCGATCTCGAAGTGCAGGAGGGCGATTTTCTCGCGCTCGTCGGACCGTCGGGCAGCGGGAAGACAACTCTGCTCAACCTGCTCGGCGCGCTCGACGCGCCCACCGGCGGGGACCTCGCGGTGCTCGGGCGACAGATTGCCTCCCTGTCGACGCATGGCCGGGCCGAGATGCGTTTGCGTTCGATCGGCTTCGTCTTTCAGGCCTACAACCTCGTGCCGGTACTGACGGCCCTCGAGAACGTGGAATTCGTCCTCGAGCTGCAGGGCATGGGCGCAGGGCGACGGGCGCGCGCCCTCGAGGTGTTGAACGAGTTAGGAC
>JBAUGX010000221.1:0-19462 GCA_049679965.1 Vicinamibacterales bacterium | reverse complement strand
CGCGCGGCTCAGCGACACCCTACCACGGACAGGAAGCCGCGTCGGCTCCAGCGCAAGTTAGACCGCGTGTGATTTTGTTCCTAACCACGATGCACCACCGCCGCTAGCCACTCTGGTGTCCACTCTCTTTTCAGTAACAATTCTTCGATTCGATAGGCATGAAAGAAGTCGTGCAGAGCAACGTGACGGAACATGATGAACACGGAGTAGTGGCTGTACTCGCCGTGCTCCGCCGTTCGACTCCATTCGGCAGCCGACAGCCTGCCGAGTCGCTCGACGAGTCGACCGCGGTCAGAAACGTATGTTCGTAATGAATCGTCCAGATCCATCTTTAAGAGCAAGTCGTCCGGATCGCTGTTGCCAGGATCGTACGGCGTGATAATCGGCGCTGGCGTCGCTAGGATTTGCTCAAGGCGATCGAAGAAGAGTCGGTGAACAAAGGCCAGATGGCAGGCGTGTTCGTGAGCGGACCACTTAGCTGGAGCAGGGCGCCTCTTGAGCAAAGCAGGCGGAACTTCTTGAACAAGAGGCACAACGACGCTCGGCGCCCGCTCGAGAGCTGCAATTACAGCGGTGGTTGTTTCCATGAATTACTCGATCGTAAATTACTTGGGAACCTGGAAGAGTGTCACGCATGTTCCGGTTGACTCTGTTACCTATGTTCCCCGTTGCTCAGGTCGGGTATTGCGCCACACATACCGCGTCACTAGACCGACAATGGCGATCATGAGAATGCCAAAAGGCGGGAGGAGCCACAAAATGGAACCGCTCGGGTCGGCGAGAAAGATGAGTGAGGCGGCTCCTACAAGCACAAACACGGATACAAACACGAGGAAAAGAATCACAGCCCAGCGTCGACGTTGCAGCAAACCGAACGCAGTCCCCAGAGCACCCGCTCCTGTGATGAACTCGAACGCGCCCAACAAGCCGCTCGGCCGATCGAACGCAAACGTCACGAGCGTCCCAATCCCGCCGAGGCCCAAGACTATTGCCAGAATGAGCAGTCCCGGAGGACATGGGGTAGGTCTGGTTCCGTTCTCTGACATGGACTACCCTGCCTATGTGATCGATCGCGGTCTAACGCTTCGCATCAGCCGCGGCGCGATGCGATCAATTGCGCCGTCGGCTGCATGCGGAGTTAGGCTGCTTCGTTCACTCTTGGCCGTAGATCATTAGTTCAACAGCAGCCACCATTAACGGGGCCAACCATGGCCGAAGTAGTGCGTGATTGCTTGAGGTGGGCGCGATGATTCCTGACATTCGCTTCTCGCGCGCGTGCACAAGGCCATTGCGAATCATCCGTAAGGAGTCTGCGAATTTCGGTGACCAGGCTGTTTTGAAATCGTCCAACCCCCACTCTCGCTTGATTAACGGCTGCAGCTTCAGCCCGCCTTCGAAGGTGATCGCTTCGCTAAAGTACGATGCATTGGGCTGAATCATTTCCCACAGCTTTTCGGGTCGAACATGACGCTCCAGAACGACCTGGACCTTTCGGGCTTCCTCCATTCGATCTTCGGTCACTGCTTCAAGAACCGTCCGAGCAACTTGCTCAACTCTTGAAGGCAAATCCGGAGCGGCGACAGCCCGATGGATCTCTCGAAGTATTTCGTCTTGAAGGTGGTAGAAGGAGCAGTACTCTACTACCTGGTACTGATAGAGGAAGCGACGAAAAGGATCGACGACCTCCCGTGAGCTCTCCCAGAGCCGCAAGAGAAATGGATCGATGGCTTTGCCAGCAACGTGAGGAGGAAACTCCTGTGCCGCCTTAATGGGATCTACATGAGTAAGCACGGCAACTTCCTGCGGTTGGTGGATTTCCGCGCGAGGAGACTTCGGATCGAAATAGCTCATGAAGAAGTTGAGATGTCGTAACAATTGCGGCCACTCGGACTCAGCAGACGAGAGATCGCGAATCCAAAACGAGATAGGTCGCCACTGACGTGACTGCTCGGAGTCTGGGTGCTCGGACCGATAGTGCTGAAACAGGTAGAAGGAGTGCAGGTGTCTGTGATCTGTTTCATTCGGTGGTTCTATCGGCCTGGAAGCCTTCGCGATAGCCAGAAGACGGGGGCTGGATTCGTAGTACTCACACGGATAGTCTCGGCCACCAAACCTAAAAGTAAAGCGGCGTGTGTACAGATGCGCGTCAATTGGGAATGCAGTAAAGATCAGCTCAAGGTCCTTCGAATCCGTGTGCCAGAGAGCAGTAAGCCGAGGTGGCATGCGAACCGCATTGAGTGCGGAATGCAACGCCGCATCGTCGCTGGCGATGTCCAGCACGAGCGTCGGATCGCCCCAAGGTGTGACGATCAGTGCCTTGTTGCCGCGGACTTCAAGCTTGGCTTCGGGGTTCGAGGCCAAGAAGGCACTTAGGCTCAGTCTCAGTGGCGCTTCATCGATCTGGTCTTCCGGCATTGTTTTCAATCTCTTATGGCAGCCTAACGAGTAGTCGGCTCAACTCGATAAGCCAATACGCCAACCGAGCCTGCAGTGTAGCGCCGCTCCGGGCAGGATGCCAACTGTCTGCAAGTGCCCTTACCGTCGGCATTTGTCTTTGGACGGCCGGGGGGAGAGAGACGGGATACGCGAAACTCGATAGCGCCAATACGCCCGCAAGCGCTGCGGCATAGGCCGGTCAGCGGCGGCCTACTCCCGGCCCAAGTTGGTCGAGCGGACTCCGCACACCCCGCCCACCCTGATTCAACACGTGCGTGTAAATCATCGTCGTACTGACGTCGCGATGGCCCAGCAGTTCCTGGATCGTCCGGATGTCATACCCAGCCTCGAGCAGGTGCGTCGCGAAGGAGTGCCGGAGTGAATGGCACGTGGCGGGATGGGACAACCCGACCGCCCGAACGGCTTCCTTGACCGCACGCTGCAGGACCGACTCGTGCAGATGATGCCGCCGACGTTCCCCAGTCTCCGGGTCTACGTAAAACCGCGTCGCGGGAAACACCCACTGCCAGGCCCATTCGCACGGAGCATTGGGGTACTTCGCTCGAAGCGCACCAGGCAGGGCGACGCTCCCGCGTCCGGCCGCCAAGTCCGCCTCGTGCTGCGCTTTCACTCGCGTCAAGTGGTCGAGCAGGGCCTCCTTTAGCGCCGCCGGCAACATCGTCACCCGATCCTTGCCGCCCTTGCCATCCCTGACCGTCAATTCGCCTCGGTCGAAATTGATGTCCTTCACCCGCAGTTCGGCACACTCGAGCAGCCGCAGCCCCGCCCCGTACATCAGCGACGCCATCAACCAGACTGGACCGCGCAGCCGCGAGAGCAACGACGACACGTCGGCGCGGGAGAGTACTACGGGCAGGCGGAGAGGACGCTGCGCTCGGACGATCTCGTTCATCCACGCGAGCCGCATGCCCAGCACGACTTCGAACAGAAAGAGGATGGCGCTCAGCGCCTGATTCTGCGTCGACGCGCTCACACCGCGGGCGGCGAGGCTGGAGAGATACGCCGTCACCTCTCGCTCCCCGAGTTCCTGAGGATGGCGCTTGCCATGAAAAACGATGAACCGTCGAATCCACGCGACGTACGCCTGCTCGGTCCGCCGGCTGTAGTGCCTCAAGCGGATCGCCCGTCGCACGCGATCGAGCAGGCGCGGCGCCGAGGGAGGAGGTTGGTCCAATAGCGTCGTCTCGCTCGTTGGCCCCGTGTTGCAGAATCTGCGTCGTGCTGCCGCTCACGCGTCGCAAATTCTGAGTCCCATGCTGTCGAAATCTCAGCGTATGAAGGGATTGACGGGGCAGTTCGCCTTCTACTGCATGGCCGGTGCCACACGTCAGCGAGACGTCTGCGTGGAATGTACAGCGACGCTCGCGCTCAGAAGATCGTGCCGAGGTCTTTCCACTCCTTCATCGCGAAGTCGGCCTTCTCGCTGCCACCCCGATCGATGACGCCCGTGTACTGGATGGTGAAGAAGCCGTACGGCTTGGAGTGCTCCGCATCCAGCTGCGGGTCGTCGCCGATGATGGCTGCCTGGGAGCTGGGGATGTTCTTCGTCTTCAGGTACTCGCGGATCTTCCCGTAGATCGTCCCGGCCTTTTTCGTCGCGCCGGCGAATGCGGGATCGAGCATCTGAGAGTCGAGGCTGAACCGTCCGGCCGGCGTGATGATTTCCTGGAAGTACTGGTCGAACGCGCGGGCCTTCAGAAACCTCGCGATCACCTGTACGCCTGAGAGGCTGGCCGACTCGCTGACGATGGCCGCGCCAACGCCCTTGCTCCGCAGCAGCTTCAACGCCGCTTCCACGCCCTCGGGGATCGCGAAGGCCAGCACTTCCTTCATTTCGTAGCGCTTCAGCACCTCACCGTCATTGTCGAAGACTTCTGTGGCGATTCGATCCCGTGCGTACTGCTTGAGGTCGCGGACCAGCAGATGCGGAGCCGTGGAGGGCGGCCCCATCGTGTCGCGAACGCTGTACCACCGCCTGACCCGATCGTCGGCCTCGGCCCCCCTGCCCAGATCGCGGTAGACCTCGCGAATCACCGCGCTCTGATGGAGCGTGAGCGGATTCATGATCGTCTCGCCGTAGTCGATACCGCACCAGCGGATGGGCGCTGCAGGCCGCTGCGCCATTACCAGTCCTCCTTTTCGAACTTGATGCGATGGGTGTCGGCCACGTGCTTGATGTCGTCCATCGACGACGGGTTGCCGCAGGTGAGAATCACCGTCTCGGCTGGCACGAGCCGTTGCTGCAGATCGCGGGGGGTCATGTGGCGCGGGAGTGTGGGCAGGGTGGCCTTGTCGAGCGCCGCTTGTGCCCCGGAGGTATCCTCGCTCTTGGCCAGCTTCTCGCGCAGCGTCTCTTCTTCCTTGAGCGGCATGCCGAACATGTGGCGCAGCACGTTGTTCGCCCGCCCGCACCCGATCGCCGGATCGGCCAGGTCGCGCGCGGTCGGACGGCTGACCGAGGCGATATAAGTGAAATCGAAACGGTCCGCGGCGTCGATGGCGAGCAGTTCCTGGTGGTACGCCAGTTCTTCGTAGGTCCGATTGGTATGGAGCAGCGTGTACCGGACACCGTCCAGACCCCGCCCCTGTGTCGCCTCGAAGTGCAGCTGCTTGATCATCGACACAAACGGCGCGAGTCCCGTTCCGGTGCCGATCAGCAGGACGTTCCGGAACCCCTTGGCGGTCTTGGGGAGCGTGAAGTTGCCCGTGATGCGGTTGACGTACGTCACGCGGGCGCCGGTGCTGCGACCCGTTTCGAAGAAGTTCCCGCTCAGGCGACCGGGCGTTTTCTTCTCATCCAGTTCGAGCACGATGTAGAACTCCAGGTGCCCGCCTTGCTCGCTCTCGAAGGGCGCCGACGCGATCGAGTACGAGTGCGTGACCGGACCGAGCTTCTGGACGCCCGCGGCGTCCAGATCGGGCACGTACCGCTTCACGCCGTCCGGGCCGACCTCGGCTTTCGTGAGCCTGCACTGGTCGCGGCGGAGCGCGATGTACTGGCCGGCCTCGTAGGCAGGGAAAGGTTCTCCATCCTGCGGAGTGAGGACGAACGTCGCGAGAATAGGGGACAGCTGCTGCCAGCGCGCGACCGTCCCAACCTTCACATCAGCCATGGGCCTCCAGCCTCGGACGTCCGCCTGACGCGGACGCTACATTTTATGAAGAAAGCGATGCTTCAGCGGCCTTCACGGTGTTGCTGAGCAACATCGCAATCGTCAAGGGACCGACGCCGCCCGGCACCGGCGTCATCACGCCGGCGACCTCCGCCACTGCCGGGTGCACGTCGCCGACGAGCACCGATCCTTTTCGCTCGAAGTCCGCGAACCGCTCGGGATTCCCAGCCAGCACGCGCCCGGCGACGCCCGGATCGGTGACCCGGTTGATGCCGACGTCGATGACCGTGGCGCCGGGCTTCACGAAATCGCGCGTGACGAAGCCCGCGCGCCCGATGGCCGCCACGAGGATGTCGGCCGTGGCCGCCACCGCGGGCAGGTCCACCGTCTTCGAGTGGCAGATGGTGACCGTCGCATGCCGATGCAGCAGCAGCAGCGCCGCGGGTTTGCCGACGATATCGCTGCGGCCGATGACGACGGCCCGCGCGCCGGCCATCTTGGTCTCGGCCCGGACCAGCAACTCGATGATGCCGAGCGGCGTGCATGGGACGAGGTACGGCCGGTTCTGCACGAGCAGACCGACATTGACGGGATGGAATCCGTCGACGTCCTTGGCCGGCGAAATCGTGTCGAAGACGCGTTGCTCGGCGTCGCTGCCCATCGCCGCCGGCAGCGGCGACTGCACCAGAATGCCGTCGTACTCCGCACTGTCGTTCAAACGCTTGACGATGGCGAGCACCTCGTCGAGTCGGGCGTTCTCCGGCAGCCATTCGGTGTCCGCGCGGATGCCGAGCTCGGTCGCCGCCTTGCCTTTGTTGCGGACGTAAATCTCCGAGCCGGGATCGGTGCCGACGAGCAGGATACATAGGCCGGGTGGCCGGCCGAGCTTGGCGGTGATAGCCGCGACGCGCGGCGCCAACTCGGCGCGCACTTGCCGCGCAATCTCGGTTCCGTTCAGCAGACGTGCGCTCATGACACCAGTACCCCACTCCGAAATGCCGGGACGACCTCGTTGATGAACGCCTCGAGCTGCGCCGGCTGGTTCCAGGACGCGAAGCGCACGATGACGTGGCGCGCGCCCGCCTTCCCGTACGCGGCCATCCGCTCCGCGACCTCTGCGGGCGCCCCCCACGGACCCCACCGCCCCTCCCAATGCCGCACGCCGTAGTACGACATCAGGAATTCGTCGGCCTCGGCCGCCGCCTTCGCCCGATCACGGTTGATGTTGACGGTGATGTAGAACACGCGGTCCAGCTGCGAGGGATCGCGGCCCTCCGCCCCGGCGCATTCCTCGACTCGCGCGATCACCTCGGACCACTGCTCCGGCGAATCGGTGATGCCGATGATGCCGTCGGCATACCGGGCCGCGCGCCGATACTGCGCCGCGCTGCCGGTCCGGTGGTGGGCCCCGAGCAGAATCGGCACGCTCTTCTGCACCGGTCGGGGATACAGCGTCACATCGTCCACGCGCAGCTGCTGGCCGTGAAAGGTCACGTGCTCCTCGGTCCAGAGGCGTTTCATCACCTGGATCATCTCGGTGAGCCGGAGGGCACGCGTGTCGGGCGAGACACCGGCCGCACAGTAGTCCTGCTGCTGTTCCGGTGTGAACCCGCCGCCCACACCCGCGCCGACCACGAGCCGCCCGCGCGAGATGACGTCGAGCGTCGCGAGGCTGTGGGCCAGCGGCACGACCGGTCGAATCACCGGCAGCATGACCGCCGTGCCGATGCGCACGCGTGAGGTGCGCGCGGCGATGGCAGCCAGCGCGGCGACCGGTTCGAAGCGCGGCTTGCTGACGAGGCTGTCGCCGACCCAGACCGAGTCGAGGCCCGCCAGATCGGCGCGCTCGGCCATGGCAAGCATCTCGCTTGGATCGGCCGCGCGGTCTTCTCGCAGCGCCTGCATGACGAACCCGCGCGTGCCGATGAGAACACCCACGCCCACGCCGCCGCCGACTATGGCCCCTGGCGTCATGATTTCGCGTGTTGCTCGCCGGGAATGACGTCGAGCGCCATCAGCTGCTCCCACTGGGCCAGCTCGGTGGCAAAGCCGGGGACGTGCGCCTTGGCGTAGGCCAAATCGGCAGGGGAATCGAGGTCGAAGACCAGGCCTGCGGCCGGCGCGGCCACGAGCGTCGCGCCCGCACGCTCGGCGTGTTCGCGGTGGCGGCTGTACGAGCGATGCCCCAGCGCGGGCGGCAGATCCATGCCGGCCGGCACGAGGAGCGCGTTGGTGCCCCCGTCGGCGGTGGCTTCGACCCCGACGGGCCGCGTGTAACCGTCGCTGGCAAGGACGATCGCGAGGATGTCTTCGGCCGCGATCATGGGCACGTCGGCGGGGACGAACAGGGCGGCCTTGGCGCCTTCGGCGTGCGCCCGCCGCATGGCGCCGAGCACGGTCGCGTTCAGATCCGACGCGACATCCTCCAGCCAGATGCCGCCCGCCTCTTCCGCGATTTGCCGCACCAGGGAGTCGCCGCCAACTACCCAGCACGCGCCGGCGCCGAGTGCCCGTGTGATGGCGCCGACCGTACGTTTGAGCATCAACAGGACGAGGGCCTCGCGCGTCACGCTCGGCACCTCGCGCGCCAGGCGCCGCTTGCACGCCGCCACGGGCCGCATCGGCACGATCACGCGCACGGAAAGTGTGTTCATCTGTCTATGCTTCGTGGCCTTCGTGACATCGTGGTTTACCGACCTTCTATGAGATTGATAATGTGGCGCGCGAGCGCTTCCTTGTCCCGGTCGGTGTTCATGATCGTGTTGGCCACCGAGGCGCGCAGCCCCATCCCCTCGATTGCGGGCGCATGGGCGCCGTCCACCGTATCGATGACCACCGTGTCGCAGGCGCCGAGGTAGCGCCGCGCCACGCCGACGCACGACACTTCTTCGTGCAGCTCGGCCATCATCTTCGCCGCCGGGCCCCGCAGCGCCTGCCCGCCCACGATGGGACTGACGGCAATCCTCGGCCCGGCAAATGCCGTGATCGCGTCGCGCACGCCGGCCAGCGCGAGCACCGGACCGATGCTGACGAGCGGGTTGGACGGGCAGTAGACGATCGCCGTCGCCGTGGCGAGGGCGGCTTGGAAGCCCGGTGATGGTTGCGCCGCGGCCGCGCCGTCGAAACGCACCCCCATGATGCACGGCTCGCAGCGCCGGTGCACGAAGTACTCCTGGAACGCCAGGTCGCCCTGCCCGGTGACGGCCATGGTCCGCACGCGGTCGTCGCTCATGGGCACGAGGGGATGCCGGATGCCGAGCGCTGAGGCCAGCTCGCGCGTCGCCTGGCTGAGCGTGGCGCCGCCCCGCAGCCTCTCGGTGCGACGCACGTGCGTGGCCAGGTCGAGGTCGCCCAGCCGAAACCACGTATCCGCGCCAAGCTGCTCGAGCGCGCCAAGCGTGCGAAACGTTTCGCCCGCGATGCCCCAGCCGGTCTCGGGATTGGCCATGCCCGCCAGGGTGTACATCACTGTGTCGAGGTCGGGGGACACGTGCAGCCCGTGGAAGGTCTCGTCGTCGCCGGTGTTGACGACAATGGTGAGTTCGGCGGGCGTCAGCCTCCTCGAGAGCCCGAGCGCGAGTTTCGCGCCGCCGACGCCGCCGGCCATGGCGAGCACGTGCATGGGTACGCTAGCCGGCCGCGGTGGTCGCGGTGGCCTTCCGCTTCAACTGGACCTCGGTCCATGTCGGGCCCTCGAGCGAGGGCGCGCGCTGGCCGCTGTACCGGAACTCGTCGAGTGTGATGAGCTCGCCGTACGAGCCGAACCGCTCGCGGGCCCGCTCGTTCGAGAGGTCGAGAGCCTCGGGCTCGACGGGCTCGACGTCGAAGCGCCGGAGGATGCAGTACAGCGTGCTCCGCTCGGCCGGCACGCGGCCGACGTCGCGAATCAGGCGGCGCAGCTCGCGCGGCGGGAGCAGCTGGCCGTAGGCCGCGCCCGCGGAGGTCGAGATGCTTTCGTTGATGAGCGTGCCGCCCACGTCGTTGCACCCGCTCGCGAGCAGCACCTGCGCCAGCTTGGGCCCTTCCTTCACCCACGAGCTCTGGATGTTGTGGATCCACCCGTGCAGCATGATGCGTGCGATGGCGTGCATCTTGACGACCTCGGCGCCCGTGGCGCCGGGACGCAGGTCGGCCATCTTCTGGCTGGACCACATCGGCGCTTCGCTGTGGACGAAGCTCAGGGGCACGAACTCCGTGATGCCCCCGGTCTCCTTCTGAATGTCGCGAATGTACCCGAGATGCGCCGCGCGCTCGGCGTTGGTCTCGACGTGGCCGAACATGATCGTCGAGGTGGTCGGAATGCCCAGCCGGTGCGCCGTCGTGATCACTTCGCGCCACTGGGCGGCCGTGATGCGGCCGGGCGAGATGTTGTCGCGGACCGAGGGGTCCAGAATCTCGGCTGACGTGCCGGGGATGGAGCCGATGCCGGCCTCCTTCAGGCCCTGCAGATACTGCTCGATGGTCCACTTCGATCGAATGGCGCCGTACAGCACTTCTTCTGGGGAGAACGCGTGCACGTGCAGCGCCGGCAGCGCCGCCTTCAGCTCGCGCGTGAGATCGATGTAGAGCGACCCGTCCATCTTCGGCGGCAGACCGGCCTGGATGCAGACTTCGGTCGCGCCGAGCTCCCACGCTTCCTTCGCGCGGCGGATGATCTCGTTGAGCGGGAGGAAATAGCCCTCTTCCTGGCGGTAGTCGCGGCTGAAGGCGCAGAAGCCGCAGTGCTTGATGCACACGTTGGTGAAGTTGATGTTGCGGTTGACGACGTAGGTCACCACGTCGCCGTTGGCCTGCCGCCGCAGCTCGTCGGCCGTGGCCATCATCGCCAGCAGCGACGCGCCATCCGCATCGTCAAAGAGGCGGGTGCCTTCGTCGACCGTCACCTCGCCGCCGCCGAGCGCCTTGTCGAGAATGCGGGCGACCTCGGGCCGGACGGTGCCGATGAGCGCGCCGAGCGCTTTGTCGAGGTGCGGCAGCTTGATGAGGTCAGTCATGGCATTCTCAAGTCTCAAGTCTGAAGTCTCAAGTCTGGCTCACTCCACCGCCTGCGTTGACTTCGCCACCAGCGTTGATGGAGGCACACTTCAGACTTCAGACTTCACACTTACATGTTCTCCAATTCCGCCTTCACCAACCCCTCATCGTCGCTCAGCGTGTCGAGCCGCTGTCGGATCGGGGCGGAGACGCGGCAGCGGTCGCCGGTGATGTATTCCGGATAGAGCGCCAGCCGCTCGCGCAGTTCGTAGCCGGCGTCCGCGGTCTTTCCCCGCAGCCGCCCGACGGCCGGCCATGCGGCTTCGGGGTTGATGAAGTCTTTCGTCAGCGGCGAGACGCCGCCCCAGTCGTTGATCCCGGCGCGCAGATACCCGTGATAGTCGTCGGCATTGAGATTGGGCGGCGACTGGATGTTCATCCGCGCGCCGAGCAGCAGCCGCGCCACGGCTTGCGTGCGCAGCATGTCGGTCGTGTCGGGCTCGTCGGCGTGTCTCATGGACGTATCGGGCTTGGCGCGGAAGTTCTGGATGATGACTTCCTGGATGTTACCGCACCGCTCCTGCACGTCGCGGATGAGCAGCAGCGAATCGACCCGTTCCCGGAGCGTCTCGCCGATGCCGATGAGGATGCCAGTCGTCATGGCCATGCCGAGCTTAGCCGCATTCTCGAGCGTCTGCACGCGCAGGTCGGGCGCCTTGCTCGTGGCGCCCCAATGCGGACCGCCCCTCTCGAAGAGCCGAGGGCTCGAGCTTTCGAGCATGATCCCCATGCTGGCGTTCCAGGGCGCGAGCATCTCGAATTCCTCGACGCTGAGCGTGCCGCAGTTGGTGTGGGGCAGAAGGCCCGTCTCTTCGAGCACGAGCCGGCACATGGCCGCCACGTACTCGGGCGTCGAGCCGTAGCCGCCGAGCGCCTGCAGGGTGTCGGCGAATTCCGGATGCCGCCATTCCGGATGGTCGCCCAGGCTGAAGAGCGCCTCCTTGCAGCCGAGCCGCGCACCTTCGCGTGCGACACGCAGAACCTCGTCTGGCGTCATCGTGTGGGCGCCCTGCTGGGTGGGGCCCTTCACGAAGACGCAGTACCCGCAGCGGTCGCGGCAGAGGTTGGTGAGCGGCAGGAAGATCTTGCGCGAGTAGGTGACGCGGCGCTCCGGGCGCGCGTACAGGTTCAGCGCTTCGGCCGCCTGGACCACCGCTGCCAGATCCGCGCCCTGCGCGTCGACGAGCGCATAGCCGTCGGCGGCCGACAGAGGCTCGCCGCGTAACGCTCGGTCGAGGATGCGATGCATGGTGGACTTGACGTACGGCTCAAGAAAGAATCACTATATTGCCTGTTGATAGGGGAGTCAACGTGCAGTATATTGCATCCATGGCCGAGTGGCCGCTGTTGACGAGTATTGGCGCCAGGGTGCGGACGCGGCGCACGAGCATGGGGTGGACGTTGCGCGAGATTGCGGACCGCTCGGGCATTTCGACCAGGTTTCTGGCGGACCTCGAGACGGGCAAGGGCAACATCTCGGTGCGGCGTCTGGCGAATGTGGCCCGCGCGCTCGACGTGCCCGTCGTCTCGTTGTTTCCCTCGGATGACGAGAAGGGCGCGGCTGGCACCGTTATCGCGCTGGTCGGCCTGCGCGGCGCCGGCAAGTCGACCGTGGGCCGGGCGCTCGCCCAGCATTTGAAGGTGCGGTTCGTCGAACTGGATGCGCTCATCGAAAAGCAGGCCGACCTCTCGCTGGCCGAGTTGTTTTCCCTGCATGGCGAAGCCTATTACAAACGGCTGGCGTACGGGGTACTGCTGAAAGTGCTCGCCAGCGACGAGCCGATCGTGCTGGCGACGGGGGGCTCTGTGGTGACGGACGCCGAAACCTGGCAACTGCTCAAGCGCCGGACCCATACCGTCTGGCTGAAGGCGTCGCCCGAGGATCACTGGAAGCGCGTGCTCAAGCAGGGCGACACGCGTCTGGTGTCGAACCGGGCATCCGGCACGGCGGCCATCACGGAACTGCGGTCGATCATCGCGGAACGAACGCCGCTCTATTCCGAGGCGGCGCAGACGATCGATACGGGCTCGCTCCGGGTGAACGAGGCCGTCCGGCTCGTCGCCGCCGCCCTCAAAAAGAAGGATCAGCGGGTGGTCCGGCACTAGGTACTAACTTGTTGCGGTCTACGTGAGGCATCTGATAAGGTGACGTGTTTTCTAGACATTGAAGGAGGCAGAGCGTAATGAAATTTGGAGTTTTTCTACCGGTGTCGGGAAAGGTCGCCGCTGGTGGCGGCGAAGTGCTGGCCGAAGCGGGGCAGGAGGCGGAAAGCCTCGGCATCGACTCCGTGTGGGCGGCTGAGCGTATCGTCCAGCCCTGGGAGATGAAGACGAAGTATCCCTACAAGGAAGACGACCAGTGGGCCAAGTTCGTCCCGCCCGACTCTCCGTTCCTCGAGCCGATGATCGCGCTGACCTACCTGGCAGCGGTCACGAAGAAGGTCGAGCTCGGCGTCAGCGTCGCGGTGCTGCCCTACCGCCAGCCGCTGCACTTCGCCCGCATCTTCACGTCGATCGACAATCTCTCGAAGGGCCGGTTCATTCTCGGCGCGGGCGTCGGCTGGATGATGGAGGAGTTCAATTCCCTCGGCGTCGACTTCCACAAGCGCGGCGCAATGGGCAACGAGTTCCTCGAGATCCTCAACAAGCTCTGGACCACGCCGGGCAACAAGCCCGAGTTCCACGGCAAGCACTACAACTTCGACCCCGTCGCCGTCAGCCCGCCCCCCGTGCGAAAGCCGCGCTTTCCCATCTGGACCGGCGGTGAGAGTCCGGCCGCGCAGAAGCGCGCCGCAAAGTATGCCGATGCATGGTTCTCGTACTTCGTGAAGATCAGCGCGGACGAGCTGAGCGCGAAGTTCAAGGAGGTGCAGGAGCTCGCCAAGACCGTGGGGCGCGACTCGAGCCTCGGTCCCGTGAGGCTCGCCTGCTGCCGTCCGGCCGACATCACCGACAAGCCGGTCGAACAGAACGCCCAGGACCTCGTGGGAACGCCCGATCAGCTCATCGCGGCGCTCAAGAAGTTCAAGAACATCGGCGTCGAGCACATGGCGCTGCAGTTCATCGTCGGCAAGTACCCGGAGCGCAGGAAGAAGATCGAGCGGTTCGCGAAGGAAGTATTGCCGGCGCTCAAGTAGAAGTTAGAAGTGAAAAGGTAGAACTTAAAAGGACTGAGAGCTTAGAAGGACCGGCCGGGCCATCATGGGGCCTCCTTCTAGGTTCTTAGTTTTCACTTTTGAGTTCATCGAGCTCGTCCGCCGTCCCCTGCGCCTCCCCAATGGCTTCCGAAATCCGCATCATCGGCTTGAAGGCTCCGCCGGACATCGCGCCCGGCGCTGATCTCGCGAGCATCATCGTCGGGGCGGCAACCGAGTTGGGGCTCGCGTTTGGCGGCGGCGACATCCTGGTCGTCACCCAGAAGGTCGTTTCCAAGGCCGAAGGGCGCCTGGTCGATCTCTGCACCGTGACGCCGTCCGCGTTCGCCTCCGAAATCGCCAAAGCCCAGGACAAAGACCCGCGCATTGTCGAGCTGGTGCTGCGGGAGACCAGGCGCGTGGTGAAGATGGACCAGAAGACGATCATCACCGAGACGCACCAGGGTCTCGTGTGCGCTAATGCCGGCGTCGACGAATCCAACGTCGAGGGGGACGGGAAGGTGGCGCTGCTGCCCGTCGACCCCGATGCCTCGGCGCGGCGGCTGCGACAGGGCATTCGGACGCTGACCGGCGTCGATCTGGCCGTGATCATCTCGGACACATTCGGCCGGCCGTGGCGCGAGGGGTTTGTGAATGTCGCGATCGGCGTCGCGGGGCTGGAACCGCTCAAGGATTACCGCGGCCTGCCGGATACCAGCGGGCATGTCCTCAAAGCGACGATTCTGGCCGTGGCCGATGAGCTGGCGTCGGCGGCCGAGCTCGTCATGGGCAAGCTCGACCGGGTGCCCGTCGCGCTCGTCCGCGGCTATGCTTACACACCAGGCGAGGGAACCGCGACCGAGATGATTCGGTCGCCGGAAAAAGATCTGTTTCGGTGAATTGCTGATTGCGGATTGTTGATTGTTGATTGTTGATTAAGAACAGATGAGCGCCTGCGGCCTTGCCGAGCCGAGAAGCGCCTGCGGCCATGCGCGCCCGAGGCCATGCAACGCCGAGGGCGAGCATCGGCGTAAGTTCGCGGCGGGGGTGCCGCCTTCGCGTTGCTTCGGCGAGCCTGGCCGTAGCAAGAGCGGAGGCCGGGGGCCCAGCCGCCAGTAATAGATGAACGAAGACAGAGCGAGCCGGTACCACCGGCTCAAACGACACGCGAGCCTCATCTCGCTCTGCTGGAGCGTGCTGCTCCTCGGAGGCCTGCTCGCGACCGGCCTGACCATCGCGTTCCGAAACGCGGCCGAGGCGCTGACAGGCCGGCTGGTGCCGGCGTCGTGGGTGCCGGCGGCATCGGTTCCTGCCTACGTCTTCTTCCTCTCGCTCGCCAACGAGATCGCCAGTCTGCCGCTCGCGTTCCACAACGGCTTCGTTGTCGAGCACCGCTATGGCCTGTCGAACGAATCGATTGGCGGCTGGGCGATGGACCAGGTGAAGGCGTTTGGCATCGGGCTGGCGCTCGCGGGCGGTGGCGCCAGCCTTGTCTATCTCTTTATTCGTCTCTCGCCAGACTGGTGGTGGCTCGGCGCCAGTCTTCTCTTCATCCTGATCATCGTCGGCCTCACCAATCTGGTGCCAGTGCTGCTGCTGCCGCTCTTCTATACGGTGAAGCCGCTCGAGCGCGAGTCCCTTCGCGCGCGGCTGCTGGCGCTGGCCGAGCGCGCCGGTGCCAGGGTGCTCGGCGCGTACGAGTGGGGGCTCGGTGAGAAGAGCAAGAAGGCGAACGCGGCGCTTGCCGGCATCGGCAACACGCGGCGGATCCTCGTGTCGGACACGATGCTGGCCGAGTATTCGGACGATGAGATCGAGGTGGTGCTGGCGCACGAGATGGCGCACCACGTGCACGGCGACATCTGGAAGGGGATTGCCTTCGAGAGCGGCCTCATCCTGGCGGGGTTCTACCTGGCCGCGCGCGTGCTGACCGGGCTCAGCGGGAGGCTTGGCCTTCGGGACGTCGCCGACCCGGCAGGGCTGCCGCTGCTCCTGCTGGCCGCGGGCGGGGTGTCACTGGTGATGGTGCCCGTGGCGCACGCGATGTCGCGCGCCTACGAGCGGAGCGCCGATCGGTTCGCGCTCGATTTGACGAAGAACCCCGCCGCGTTCGTTTCCGCGATGCGCCGCCTCGGCGCCCAGAACCTCGCGGAAGAGCATCCATCGAAGATCGTGCAGTGGCTCTTCTACAGCCACCCGCCGCTGCGCGAGCGCATCGCCGCTGCACAGCGCTACGAACGGTGAATGGCTGATTGCGGACTTGAATTCTTCCCTCGTGGTCGGACGTCTATACGTTCGCCTGGACGACGAAACGCTGAGGACGCCGGTTTGCTGTCGGGGGCGTCAGGACCGCTGAGGCGGCGGCGCGCCGACCGCGGCGCCATCCTCCTGCAGCAACGCCTTCCGGCTCAGTCGAATCTTGCCGGTCGGGTCGATGTTGATGACCTTGACCATCACGCTTTCGCCTTCCTTGAGCTCGTCGCGCACGTCTTTCACGCGGTGGTTCGCGATTTCTGAAACGTGCAGCAGCCCGTCTGTGCCAGGCATGATCTCGATGAAAGCGCCGAAGTCGGTGATGCGCTGGACCTTGCCCATGTAGGTCTTGTTGAGCTCGGGCGTGGCAGTCAGTTCCTGGATGATCGAGATGGCCTTCTGCGCCGAGGTCTCGTCGGAGGACGCCACGTTCACCCGGCCGTCGTCTTCCACATCGATCTTGACGCCCGTGCGCTCGATGATGCTCCGGATCATCTTGCCGCCCGGTCCGATGACGTCGCGGATCTTGTCGACCGGAATGCGGATGGTGATGATGCGGGGCGCGAAGGTCGAGATGTTCTCGCGGTGCACGCCGAGCGCATCGCGCATCTTGTCGAGAATGTGCAGCCGGCCGCGGCGCGCCTGTTCGAGCGCCTTGCGCATCACCTCGGTGGTGATGCCGCCCACCTTGATGTCCATCTGCAGCGCGGTGATGCCGGTGGCCGTGCCGGCGACCTTGAAGTCCATGTCGCCGTAGTGATCCTCGGCGCCCGCGATGTCGCTCAGCACGGCATACTTGCCGGTCTTCTCGTCCATCACCAGGCCCATGGCGATGCCGGCGACGGCGCTCGTGAGCGGCACGCCGGCGTCCATCATGGCCAGCGACCCGCCGCAGACCGACGCCATCGATGACGAGCCGTTCGACTCGAGAATGTCGGAGACGACGCGGATGGTGTAGGGCCACTTCTCTTCGCCCGGCAGCGTGGGCGTGAGCGAGCGCTCGGCCAGTGCGCCGTGGCCAATCTCGCGCCGGCCCGGGCCGCGCATGAAGGCGACTTCGCCGACCGAGAAGGGCGGGAAGTTGTAGTGGAGCATGAAGCTCTTCCACGTCTCGCCCTCGAACGTCTCGACCTTCTGCGCATCGTCGGCCGTGCCGAGGGTGCAGGTGACGAGCGCCTGCGTTTCGCCGCGCGTGAAGATCGCCGAGCCGTGGACTCGGGGGAGGACGCCGGTTTCGATCCAGATGGACCGCACTTCGTCGAACGCGCGCCCGTCGAGCCGCTGCCCGTGCGTGAGCACTTCGTCTCGCAGAACTTTCTCTTTGAGCTCCTTGAAGATGTGTTTGGCTTCGAGCTTGCGCGTGATCTCGCCCTCGGGGATCGACGCGACGAGCTCCTCGAGCACCTCGTCCACACGGTCGTAGTTCTCGAGCTTGCCCTTGATCCGCATCGCTTCGGTCAGCGGGACCAGCACCTTCTCTTCGACCTCGCGGTAGAAGTCGTGGCCGATCTCCTTCTTCTTGACCGTCATCTTCTTCTTGCCGGCTTCGCGCGCCAGATCGTCGATCGTGCCGACGATCTGCTTGATGGCGGCGTGCGCCGCCTCGAGCGCTTCGACGACCTGGGCCTCGGTCACCTCTTTGGCGCCGGCCTCGACCATCACGATGCCGTCCATGGTGCCGGCCACTAGGAGGTCAAGCTTGCCACCCTTCCGCTGCGCGAAGGTGGGATTGATGATGTATTGGCCGTCCACCAGACCGACGCGGACGCCGGCAATGGTTCTGGCGCAGGGGATCTCGGACAGGGCGAGCGCCGCCGACGCCCCGGTGATGGCGAGGACGTCGGTGTCGTTCTCGGTGTCGGCCGAGAGGACGAGCGCGATGATCTGCGTCTCGTACCGCCAGCCTGCGGGGAAGAGCGGCCGAATGGGCCGGTCGATGCAGCGGCTCGTCAACACTTCCTTTTCCGCTGACTTGCCTTCCCGCTTGAAGAAGCCGCCGGGAATCCGTCCCGACGCGTACGTGTACTCGCGATAGTCGACCGTCAGCGGAAGGAAGTCGATGCCTTCTCGCTGGCTCCCGGCGCGGCAGGCCGTCACGAGCACGACTGAGTCGCCGTAGCGGACGATGACCGAGCCGCCCGCCTGCTTGGCCAGCTTGCCGGTTTCGAAACGCAGCGGTTTGTTAGTGATGGAGATTTCGCGAGTAGTCATACAAGAACTTAAAACTGAAAAGTTAAAACGAAAAATTGAACGGGAGATCGGAAGCGGTCACTTCCGGATGTTCAGACGCTTGATGAGGTCCGAGTACCGCTGGACGTCTTTCGTCTTGAGGTAATCGAGGAGCCGGCGGCGGCGGCCGACCAGCATCAGCAGCCCGCGACGCGAATGATGGTCCTTCGCGTGCACCTTGAAGTGTTCGGTCAGATAGTTGATGCGCTCGCTGAGAATGGCGACCTGAACTTCTGGTGAGCCGGTGTCCGCGTCGTGGGTTCTGTAACTGCCAATCAGCGCCGTCTTGCGATCTTTGGTCAACAACACCTGTGTTGGTCCTCCACGAACGGTTCAGTAATCAATGCTCGCAGGGCCCCACCCCCGCTCGCTTGACCGAGCCGCCGTATGCCGACTAATTCGTTGCCCGAGCAAAACGAAGATGTTACACCAGAACAACGGCAGGGTGCAAAAACCCGGGCACTTGCGACGGCTCCGCGATTCCGAGCAATTGACCCTCACGATCGAGCAATCGGACGAAAAAGGGGTCGGGAGGCACGACCCCTTTTTCGGTATCGGCGGGCCCCAAGTCTTGCCCATGAAGGGCACGCCGGACCCCGTCGAGCGTGAGCGTCACCGCCTCCAGGCTCGAGAGCATGCGTGAAAGCGGCACGAGGGTCCGCAGTGCCAGGGCCGGCTCGCGTTCGATTGCGTCGAGCTCGACGGCCTCGCTCAGCCCAAAACCGCCGCTTCGTGTCCGGCGGAGCGTGGCCAGATGGGCGCCGACGCCGAGCCGTTCGCCCAGCTCCTGGGCGAGGGCGCGGACGTAGAAGCCGGCGGAGCACTCGAGTCTGATCGTGACGAGGTCGTCCGCGACGCTCACAAGCTCGATGGCGTGTGCGGTGACGAGCACAGGGGCTGGTGCGAGGGGTGCGACTGGTGCGGCGAGTGCGACAGGTGCGGGTGCGAGAGGTGCGACGGGTGCGACAGGTGTGAGAAGTGCGGCGGCACGAGCGCGGGCGAGCTTGTAGCTGCGTGTACCGCCGATCTTCTTGGCAGAGAAGGCCGGTGGCTGCTGCGGATGCGTGCCGCGAAACGTGTCGAGAGCCCGCTCAAGCACGTCGCGCGATGGCCAGGCGCCCTTGGCGTGCGGACCGACAGGGGAGCCCTCGGCGTCGCCGGTGTCGGTCGCGACGCCCAGACGGATGGTGGCGTCGTACGACTTGTCGCTGGCGCTCAGAAACCGCGCGAGCCGTGTCGCGC
>JBAUGX010000220.1:0-110473 GCA_049679965.1 Vicinamibacterales bacterium | reverse complement strand
TTGATTACGGCGACGACAACATCGTCTGGGGGACGTTCGGGATCGACGACGACAACATCGTCTGGGGGACGTTCGACTTCGACGACAACATCGTCTGGGGCACGCTGGACTTCGACGACAACATCGTGTGGGGCACGTTTGTCGGCGAGGACGACAACATTGTCTGGGGCACATTCCTCGAGGACGACAACATCGTCTGGGGGACGGCGGACTTCGACGACAACATCGTGTGGGGGACCGACTGCGGCGGCGCCGACTGCGATGGGATCGTCTGGGGCGCCTTCGACTTCGACGACAACATCGTGTGGGGCACGGCGGAGTTCGACGACAACATCGTGTGGGGCACGGTCGGGCTCTTCGACGACAACATCGTCTGGGGCACGCTCATCGGTGACGACAACCTCGTGTGGGGGTCGTTCATCGGCGACGACGACAACATCGTGTGGGGGACGGTCGCCGACAACGACGTTGTCTGGGAGGTGCTCGTCAGGAGCGATGCCGAGGCCGCGGCAACGGCGACGGTCATCCAGGCGATTACGGCGGCTGGCGAGAATCAGCAAGGCCAGGAAGGGGGGCAGTAACCATGGAAAAGATGCCCTATCGTCCCGAACTGGACACCGTCATGCTGCCACTGACAACCCCGACGCCCGCGGCCCAGGAGGTCGTGCAGAGCGACTGGCGCCACCAGCTGCCGACGCTACGGGGCCAGCAGGTGACGCTGCGGGAACTGCGGACCTCGGATGCGGCGTCACTCTTCGCGATGCTGACGACCGAGGAAGTGGCGCGGTTCATTTCGCCACCACCGACGACGGTCGACGGGTTTGAGCGCTTCATTGCCTGGACCCTGCGGCAGCGGACAGCCGGCGTGTATGCCTGCTTCGCCGTCACGCTCAAGGGGTACGACACAGCCATCGGCATCTTCCAGATGCGCGAGCTGGAACCGGGCTTCGGCACCGCGGAGTGGGGATTCGCCCTCGGGTCGGCCTTCTGGGGTACCGGAGTCTTCCAGGAAGGAGCAACACTCATGGTGAACTTCGCGTTCGAGACCGTCGGTGTGCATCGGCTCGAGGCGCGTGCGGCGGCGAAGAACGGCCGCGGCAACGGCGCGCTCCGGAAGATGGGCGCCGTCCAGGAAGGGCTGCTGCGCCGTTCGTTCCTCAGAAACGGCGAGTATCTGGATCAGAACCTGTGGACGATCCTCGACGAAGACTGGCGTCTGGCCAAGTACATCTGGGAAGGAACGATCCAGTAGGAAGTCAAAACTGAAAAGGAAAAACTCAAAAGGACTCTGCAGCCGTTGCAGAGTCCTTTCTTCCCTTCACGATCCCCCAGTGGCAAACGTGAGTGTCCACGGCTTGAGCGGCTGCTTATCGGTCGCGAGGATCCCTTCCTGCAGTTCCACCTTCAAGGTTCGGAAGCGTTCGAGCGGCCGTGTGAATCGCAGTATGAGCACACGGCGGGCGGCGTCGTACTGGGTCGCAAACTCGGCAGTCGGCGTCGCGGGCTCGCCGCGCTCGACGCTCTGCGTCTCGAGATACGACACTCGCACGCGGTCCTTGAAGGTGGTCTGGTCGACATCGCGCGAGAACTGAATTCGTACACTCGCGGCCAATGACACGTCCGACTCATCCTCGGTGGGCGCGCTGAAGACGACCTCCGGCGGTGGTGGTGGCGCCACCGGAACCGGGTCTTCGGCAGGCGCGGCTGTCGGCGGCCTGTCCAGGGCCAGGGTCCCGGCTTCTCCCTCGATCCATATCAGTCCTCGTCGCTGCTGCACCTTGCCGGAGACTCTCACCCAGCGGTTGGTGTCGATCCGCGCGTCGAGGCCGAGCTCGAAATCACGGCCGTTGTCCTTGACCTTGGGCTGGATGCCGCTGATCCACAGCGCGGCGTCCGCCGATCGCAGGACGAAATCGTAACGGCTTCGGCCGGGCGCGTCGGGCAGCTCCCCGAGCAGATTCCGGCCGCTGAACTGTCCCGTGAGCGTGACCTGCTGATCGCGATATCGCTCGGGATGAAGGACGATCGCTCGAATGGACGGGGCAGAGGGCGGTGTCACCGGCGCAACGGCGGCGGCGACAATGGCGGTCGCTTCGCCGGGCCGGGGCCAGGGACCGTCGCGGTCGATGCCGAACGCGGCGCGGAGATCGCGGCCGGCCAGCTGCGGGTCGTCCGGCCTCATGCGCCCGAGATCCCAGAACTCTCCACGGACTTCGTCAACTCCGTCAGGTGCGTTCCCTTCGGTGACGAGATGCACCGATCCAGCGTCGGCGGAGACCCGCAGATGATCGTTCTGCAGTCCGACGGTGCCGACGACGATCACCTGACGCAGGTGGTAAAACCCGGGGTAGGCGAGCAGCGCAGCAATGTTGGTCGCGCGGCGTGTCGCCGGCTGCGCGGACGCGACGGTCGCGATGACCACGAGGAGGAGGCCGGCTCGTTTCAGCACGTCAGTGTAGGGCGGATACCGCGGATCTTAGCATGGGCTTTTGGGGGCGCTTTGCTACAATCGGTTTCATTTCGTGAAAACCTCGAACAAAGGCGTCAAGGGCAAGCAGAGTCTCGACCAGGTTTCCGAGCTCACCACCAATCGACTGTCGCTCTACCTGCGGTGCCTCAACGTCGTTGAAGGCTCCGGCGATCGGACGATCTCGTCGCGAACGCTCGCCGAGCGGTTTCACCTCAACGCCGCACAGATCCGGAAGGACCTCGCGTATTTTGGCGAGTTCGGCGTGCGCGGCGTCGGCTACTACGTCCAGGATCTCAAGCGCCACCTCCGGCAGATCCTGGGACTGGATCGGAAGCTGCGGGTCGCGATCATGGGGGCGGGCAACCTCGGCCTCGCGCTGGCCGATTATCCGGGATTCCGCCAGGAGGGCTTCGAGATCGCCGTGCTGTTCGATACCTTGCGCGAGAAAGTGGGGCAGCACTCCCGGGGAGGCGTGCCGATCCACGACATCGCGGATCTCAAGAAGCTCGTGCGCCGCGACGGGATACAAATCGCCGTCATCGCGGTGCCCGAGCCCGCCGCGCAGCACGTCCTCAACCTCGTCGTCGGGGCGGGCATCCGGGCCATCCTGAATTTCTCGCCAGGCACGCTCGATGTGCCGGCCGGTGTGAAGCTGAAGAGCGTCGACCTGACGGTATCGCTCGAAAGCCTCTCGTTCTTCCTGGCCCAGACTGATGGCGCGTAAGAAGCTCACGCACGCCGACACGCGAGGCCGCATCAAGATGGTCGACGTCGGTGACAAGCCGGTGACCGATCGCGAGGCGATCGCGCGCGGCACCATCACGATGTCTCGCGAGGCGCTTCGGTTGGTCCGATCCGGTGCCGTGCGCAAGGGCGACCCGTTACAGGCCGCCCGGCTCGCGGGCATCATGGCCGCCAAGCAGACCTCGGCCCTCATCCCGCTGTGCCATCCGCTCCCTCTGTCGAAGGTGCAGATCGATCTGACGCCGACCGCACGCGGCTACACTGTAGAGGCCCGCGTCCGTACCACCGCGCAGACCGGCGTTGAGATGGAAGCGCTGACCGCCGTTGCGGTCGCCGCGCTGACGATCTACGACATGGTGAAGGCCGTGGACAGGTCGATGGTGATTGGCAACATCCAGCTGCTGTTCAAAAGTGGCGGCCGATCAGGGACGTATCGGAGATCGTGAAATCTGCAATTCAGAACACCTTTGCCGCAGGAACCGGCCACCAGCGCACCTGGACTTTGCCGATGATGTACTTCTTCGGCACCATGCCCCAATGGCGGCTGTCCGAGCTGTTGTTGCGGTGGTCGCCCATCACGAAGTCGTAGCCCTCGGGGATCACCTGCGGTCCCCAGTCGTCGTGACTCCGGAAGTCGTCGGCCACATAGTCGTCCTGGAGCGGGATGTCGTTGACGTACACGCGGCCGTCGACGATTCGCACCGTGTCGCCTTCCTCCGCAATGACACGCTTGACGAACGACTTGTCCGGATTGAGCGGGTAGTAGAGCATCACGATGTCGCCACGCCGCGGCTCGCCGATCCGGTAGATCAGCTTGTTGACGATGAGCCGATCCTGATCTTCGAGGGTCGGCGCCATGCTTTGGCCTTCGACCCGGGCGACCTGAAAGCCGAAGGTCACAATCAGGACCGCGTACACCGCAGCCGACACCAGGGTCTTGACCCACGCAACGATCTCTTCTCTCACCTGCGCGAGGCGGATCGCCGGGCCCACCGGCGACGGGACCAGGTCGGCCTCGGGCATCGGCATGGGAGCGTCTCCGAATGTCTCCGCCGAGGCAAGGCTTGGCTCGCCGACGCTTTCGAGAGCCGACGCTAGAGCTTCAGGTACTCCCGCAGCCGGCGCGTCTGCGTGCGGCTCACTGGAATCTCGCTCGACTTCTCGTCCCTCATCCGAAGGAGGTAGTTCCGGCTGAACCAAGGTACGATCTCCTTGATCTTGTTGATGTTGACCAGGTGCGAGCGGTGCACTCGCCAGAAAACGTTTCCATCGAGCCGCGCCTGCAGCTCGTCGAGCGTCCGATAGTTCGACGTGCCCGTGTGCTGATTGGTGACGACCGTGAGACTGTCATCGGCCAGTGAGGCGTACACAATCTCTTCGGCTTGCACCAGGATGAACTTCTCACCGACCTTGATCGCCAGCCTCTCGCGACGGTTCTGGCGCTCGGCCACGAGCTCGACAATCTTCTCCAGCTGAGCGGTCAGCAGAGATCCGGAGCCCTCCGCCTCCAGGCCCCGTAATGCTGAAGGCACCCGTCCCCGGTCGGCCTCGATGCGCTTGCGTGCGCGTTGGACGGCCAGCTCGAGGCGCGCTTGATCCACGGGCTTGAGCAGATAGTCGACGGCATTGATCTCGAACGCCTCGATCGCATGCTGGTCATACGCGGTCACAAAGATGATGTGCGAGGCCGTCTGGCCGTCGATCATCCGTCGCGCGACCTCGAAGCCGGTCAGGCCCGGCATCTGAACATCCAGAAAGACAACGTCAGGCTGCAATCGACCGATGGTCGTCAGGGCCTCGACGCCGTTCTCAGCCTGGCCGACGACCTCCACGCCGCTGATACGTCCGAGCAGATAGCCGAGCTCGTCGCGCGCCGGCCGCTCATCGTCGACGAGGACCGCTTTGAGATCCATATTAGGCGGTGACGCGCTCCGCGACGGTGAGCTCTGGGATTTCCACGCTCGCCCACGTGCCCTCGCCGGGGACGCTCTTGAGCTTGAGCTGACAGTGCTCGCCGTAGATCGTCCGCAAGCGCTCGTTCACGTTGCTCAGTCCGATCCCGCCGCCGAAGGCCCGCACCAGCCGTTCTTCGCTCATGCCCAGGCCGTCGTCGTGCACTTCGATGATGGTGCGGCCGTTCCGGAGCGCTGTACTGATCGTGATATGTCCGCCGCCGACTTTTCGCGCCAGGCCATGCTTGATCGAATTCTCGACGAGCGGCTGCAGGATCATGCTGGGGACGATCACGTCGAGCGTGTCGGGACTGATGTGTTTGACGACCGTCAAGTGCGGGCCGAAGCGGATGACCTCGATGGCGAGGTACTCGTCGACCGACTCGATCTCCTCGCGCAGTGTCACGAAGTGATCCGCGCTCCGCATGAGCCGGCGGAGCAGCCCCGAGAGCTTCGTGATGAGCATGCGCGCCGTCTCCGGCTGGGTGCGGATGAGCGAGGAGATTGACGCGAGCGTGTTGAAGAGGAAGTGCGGGTTGATCTGGTTGGCCAGCGCCTCGATCCGGGCCGCGAGCAGCAGCTTCTCCTGCTCCTGCAGCCGGTGCTCGATTCGGGCGTTGTTCCAGATCTTGATTGGCGTGGCCACGGCAAGGACGGTGGCGAGTAGAACCACGCCGAGCATCCAGGGAGGAGTCGGCGACAGCTCGAAGAGTCGCAAGCTCCAGCGTGCGCCCAGGGCCAGCCGCAGCAGTTCGAGGCCGACCGGCGCGAGCAGCAAGACCACCTGCCAGTCCACCTGCAGCGCGCGAATCATCTGCCACGTGCGGCGGTGCAGGCTGGTGAAGACGAATGGGGAGAAATGCCAGATGGATTCCTTCGGGCAGAGCTCTCGCAGGCCACCACCAGCGAAGCCGCAGCCGACCGCGAAAGGGAGCGCAATCCATTCGCCAGCACCGAGCGCCGGCACGCCGACCAGGAGGCCGACCGTGACCCCCGCGTACGGACCGTCGATGAGCCCGGCGAGAAACGCCCCCTCGAGCGTCAGGTCGGCGGCCTTGTAGCCGAGCAGCAGACGGGCCGCGACGCCAGCCGAAAGCAGGATGCCGAGGCTGAGCGCAAACGTCAGCCGCTCGCGCCACGGCCGGTGCTCGGAGATCAGGAAGTGCCGGAACCGCCGGAACCGGACGAGGATGGTCG
Organism: Vicinamibacterales bacterium; assembly: GCA_049679965.1. Lineage (GTDB taxonomy): Bacteria > Acidobacteriota > Vicinamibacteria > Vicinamibacterales > CAVVIG01 > 2-12-FULL-65-11. The sequence continues at coordinate 104,110 of JBAUGX010000220.1, read as the reverse complement.
CCGAGGCGGCCATCACCGCGAGCTTGAAGACCAGCGTGGTCAGCAGCAATTGCCAATCTGCGAACAGCTCAGGCTGGCCGGGCATGATGTACATTGATCTTATCGGCCGGGTACACTGAGAGCAATGGTTGTCCCACACGATGCAGATCGGAGCCCTAGGCGACATTCACGGCGCGTTTGATGCGGTCCATGCCATCATGCAGAGGCACCCGGAGGTGTCGCTGTGGGTGTCGGTCGGCGACGTGGCGAGCAACGAGGGCGAGTACTTCGTGCCCGTCGCGCCGCTTCACTGGATCAAGGGGAACAACGAAGACTTCGACGTGATTGCGGCGGCGCGAGCCGGACGGGCCGTGGCGGAGACGATGCACTATCTGGCCAATGGCGGGCCGCATCAGGTGGGGCCTTGGCGCGTCGCGGCGCTTGGCGGCACGTTCGCGCCCAGCTGGTACAACACGCCGGCCTCGCGCCTGCCGCCGTCCGCGGGCCGCAGGACGACAGTCGCGTCACTCAAGCTGGGGAAGAGCCGAGACGACAAGCGCCGGCACTTCGTGCGCGAGGAAGTCATCGCCTGCAAGGCTCTGACGAACATCGACTTGCTCCTGACTCACGAAGCGCCGCGGCCTTTTTATCCGGCCGGCCGACGGATCGATGCCGGCAAGACCGTGCTCAACGACGTGATCGCCTCCCTGCGTCCGCGCCTCCATTTGTTCGGACACCATCACGAGTTTACCGACTCGGTGCGCCAGGGCGTGCGCTCCATCGGGCTCGACGTCGTGACCACATCGTATCTGCTTGTCGACGCCGAGACGTTCAAGTGCGAGCGCATAGACACCTGAACCTCGGCCGGCAGGCCCGACCGGACCCGCCCCACGTGGTATAGTCGCCCAACTGGGTCCCGAGCGAGGACTCCGAGCAATGATGGCGCAACCTCTCCCGTTCGCCGACTGGCCGGAGCATCTGCGGTTTCTCGGCCGATTCTTTCGAAGCCCGCGCACGATCGGGGCCTTCACTTCGAGTTCGAAGTGGCTCGCGCGGGCGATGGTGGCGCCGCTCGCGCGCCCAGCGAAACCTGTGAACCAAGCGCACCCCCCCATCACGGTTGTCGAGCTTGGCCCAGGCATGGGCGCGTTCACGCGCGCGATCGTCGAGCACCTGGGACCTGCCGACCGGTTCTTGAGTGTGGAGGTCGACCCCGCCTTCATCGAGACCCTGCGTCGGCGCTGGCCCGACGTCGACTGTGTCTGTGCGTCCGCCGAGTCCCTGCCGGCGCTCCTCGGGGCGCGCGGTCTCGGCCCCGCCGATCACATCGTGTCGGGTCTGCCGTTTGCCACGCTGCCTGCCGACACGACGCGGCGGATTTTGGAGGCGGTCGGGCACACCCTGCGGCCGGGCGGGACGTTCACGACCTTTCAGTACGTGCAGTCGTACGGCTTTCCGCCTGCCGTCGCCTTCCGCCGTCAGATGAACGCGCTGATGAGGTCGGCACCGTCCAGGCGGTTCGTCGCGCGGAATCTGCCACCTGCGTTCGCCTTGAGTTGGACGAACCACCAGGGCGACGAGGCCCGGTCCCACTAGCCCCATGGCACTCCAGTCGCTCTTTGACCACGAGAAGGCGCGCCGCGAGGAGGAGATTCTCGCCTCCGGCGACGGGACCGCACAGCTTTCTGTCGTGGTCGTCGAGAACGACTTCGTCGGCCGCGTGTACGAGAAGCTCGCCATCGTGTACGACTTGGCGTTCGGGCCGACGCTGCAGCCAGGCCGGCGGCGGGCGATCGCGCAAATGCCGATGGGCCCGGGCGTGAGCGTGCTCGAGGTGGGAGTCGGGACCGGCATGAACATCGACCTGTACCCGCCGGAGTGTGCCGTGGTCGGGATCGATTTGTCGGGACCGATGCTCGAGAAGGCGCACAGCCGCATCATGCGCAAAGACGTCCGCAATATCCGACTGATCGAGATGGACGCCGCCCACCTCAAGTTCGCAGACAAGACGTTCGACATTGTCTACGCGCCGTACGTGATCAGCGTTGTGCCGGACCCGGTCGCCGTCGTCCGCGAGATGCATCGCGTCTGCAAAACCGGCGGGCGCCTCGTGATGCTCAATCACTTCCGGAGCGCGAATCCGATGCTCGCGTGGTGTGAGCGAATCCTCTCGCCGTTCACCGTCCACATCGGCTTCAAGGCCGATCTCGATCTGCCGGGGTTTCTGGCGCAGGCCGGGCTCGAGCCCGTGTCCATCGAGAAGGTGAATACCCCGCGCATCTGGTCGCTCGTCACCTGCATCAAGGCATAGGCCGACGCGCCGAACTGGCGTTCGAGCGGCGCCGGACGTCGAGGGCCAGCGCCAAATTGTTTCTGGCCGACCGGAGTTCGGGATTCAGGCGCACCGCCTCGGCAAAATGCTCGACCGCTTCGTCCAGGCGATCCTGTGAGGCGAGGGCGATACCAAGCTGGTTGTGCGCGTCGGCGTCGTGTGGCGCCGACGAGATCAACTTGCGACTCTCGTCTTCCAACTCGCCGAACCGACGCTCGTTGAAGAGCGCCTGGAGCAATACCCGACGTGCTGCAACGCTCAGCGGATCGACACCTAGCGCGCGTTGCAGGACCGAGATGGCTTCCGCGTCGTGCCCGCCCTTGACGAGCACGTCGCCCAGGCCGGTCAGGAGCGGCAGCGTCCCCACGTTGTCAGGATTGCTGCCAAGAGCCGCGCGATACTCGGCCACCGCGCCATCAAAGTCCCTCTGCGAGGCGAGCATATTGCCGAGATTCACGTGTCCTCGGACGTACTGTGGAGCGATTGCCACGATCTGCCGGAGTTGGGCGAGCGCCTGCGCGTCGTTGCCCAGGCGCAAGAGCGCATCGACCAGTTCTTCTCGCGCCGAGATGACTTGCGCGTGATCCGGTCGCAAGCGAACGAATTCTTCCAGTTGAGCGACGCCGCCTCTGACGTCCCCACGCTCGATGAGCGCCGATCCGAGCGGAAATCTGGCGTCAGGCCAGTCCGGCGCGGCAGTCCGGAGATGTCTGAGGGACTCGTCGATCTGACCCGCGTCTCGATAGTAGACGGCGATATTGGTGTGAGCGCGTGCGTGCGGCCGCCGGTCGAGCACCGTCTGCCACAGGCTCAGGCCCGTTCGATATTCCGTATTACGCGCGAGTGTACCCGCGCCCAGAAGGACGACGGCCGTCGTCACGAGCGCAGGTGCCACGAGGCGGGTCGCAGCCGATCCGCCAGCACGCGCCAGCACGGATCGAGTGAGCCGCCGGCCCAGAAGCACCGTGACCACCACGATAGCCACCAAGGGCAGATACATCCGGCGTTCTGCCGCAACCTCGGTCGGAATGGGGATCACGCTCGAAGCGGGCGCGAGCGTGATGAAGAACCACGCGCCCCAGAACCCGACCGCTGGGAAACGCACGAGTGCGACGATCGTCAACGTGATGAGCGCCAGGACGAGAAGGGCGCTCGGCCAGACGTCCAGGAGGGTGAGCGGCGCAGGGACCCCGTAGTCGAAGACGAGCCCTCGGGGCCAGATCGAGAGGCGGAGGTAGTCGACAACAGCCGGCGCCTGATTGAGGAAGTAGGTCCAGCGCGACACCTGTCGATCGAAGCCAGTGGGGCTGAAGAATGGTGTCTGCGTCGCCAACGCGACAAAGAGGACCCACCCCGCTGCCAGAGCGAAGTAGAGCCGACGGCGAGCCAGAAACGCGGCCGAAAATGATGGGTACGCGAAGGTCCGATCACACAAGATCAGCACGAACGGGAGCGTGACCATGGACTCTTTGGTGCAGATGCCGCAGATGTTCGCGAGAATCGCGACGGCGATCCATCGGCCAGCAGGCGTTTCCCACGCACGAATCGACGCGTAGAGCGTCAGCAGGTAGAACAACCCCATCAACGACTCGGTCCGCTGCGTGAGGTAGTCGACCGCGTCGGTATTGAGCGGATGGACCACCCAGATGAGCGCGCACGCCAGCGCTGCCAGATCTGGGTTCGCATCCTCGGGCAGCGTGCGACGAAGGATTCTGCGAACGACGCCAAAGAGCGCGAGCGCCGCCAGGATGTGAATGGCGATATTCAAGACGTGATAGCCGCCGACTTGCAGGCCGCCCAGCGCAAAGTTCACAGCGAAGGACAGATTGGCAAGCGGTCTGCCGGCGACCGGCGTCTGCCGGGGTGGCTGGAGAGGGGACGTGAGCGGCCAGAGCTGGCTGATGGTTTCGTTGTCGACGATGGCCCGCAGATCGTCGAATACGAACGGCCCGCCGAGACTGTTCGCATACGCGCCAAGTCCGGCGACGATGATGGCGAGCAGGGCCAGTCGCTCGTGGAATCGAAAAGCTTTTCGACCGGGAGCACCGCTCGGCGGCGGGGGACGTCGAAGCTTGGCCATCAGCGCACCAGACTCAGGATCTCTGCGGCCGCAACCTCCGCGCCGTCGGTCCGCGGCCTCTCGGGAGGCGCCGGCTGCCGCAGCAGCGCGTCGATGGCGTCGGACCAGCGACCGGCCAGCAGGTCGTCCTGTGCGATATACCGGCACCGGAGAACGCTCGGCATCTGATCGACGAACACATCGTACTCAGCGAAGCGTCCCCGCGACGTGTACAGGAACGCGGTGTCGTGCGCGACGCACTCCGACACGATGCCGTATCCGGGTTTGCTGACGACGACGTCGGCAGCGGCGACCATGTCCGGGTGGGTCAGCCCGCTCGGCAAGTGCTGGTTGACCGTGATTGTCGTAAACGTGGAGTCCCGCGAATGGCTCTCAAGGGGGAGCGCGACGGGATACCCGCCGAATGACGCGAGCACCAGCCGGCGGTTGTCGGCCACGCCGAGCATGCGCCGGGTCTGGTCGCGACTGCGGGCCGCATGCCGTGCAATGAACGGAATATCCCGAGTGACCTTCGCCATCGGCTCGAATCCTCCATGGAGCGGCAGGCGGAGCGCCCGCGTGGCGGCCGCGTACGCGTGGCGGATCGTCGGGATCACGTCGGGCGCGATCCGTTCGAAGGCGGGGTACGCGGTGTAGATCCAATCCCACGTGAAGTTGGCGATGGCGACCGAGGGCAGATTGGCCCGCCTGGCAGCCGCGAACGCGATTGGCGGGATGTCGCCCAGCACGATGTCGGCGCCGATCTGCCGCAGAAGCGAAGCTTCGTGTTCAACCAGCCGATCGAAGTCGCGGTAGAAGTGCGCCGCGCGCGTCGCCGTGGCATCCTCGTCGAGCGCCAAGCCATCGATCTGCACCATCCCGACGTCGGCCTCCAATGGGCGCACCTCGATCGGAACCGCGTCCCGTTCGAACAGCCACCGGGGGGCGCTGGTGCGAACGATGAAGCGCGCCTCAGCCCGTCGTGCGGCAATGGCCGCGATGAGCTCGATCGAGCGCGTCGCGTGGCCGAAGCCATGACCGGAAACATAGAAAACGACCTGCATCAATAGATGTAAGGCACGAGCCGCCACCGCACGCAGCGTGCGTACCGCGTGTAGTCCTCGCCGAAGGTGCCGACGAGCGACCGCTCCTCCATGGGAACGGCGACGACCAGGTACGTAGCCGAGACCGCCGCGAAGATCAGACGGTCCATCGTCATGTGGGCGGCACCGAACACGGCCAGCAGCCAGCCAAGGTACAGCGGATGACGCACCCACCGGTACGGACCTTCGACATGCAACGCTTCATCCGCAGCGTGTGGCCTGATGCCTGCCAATTCCAGTCCGTCCATCAACACGACTGAGCGCGCGATGAGCCAGAGGCCCGCGAGTTGCACGCCCGCGTGTACCGCGGCGCGCCACCCGGTGACGTGATAGAGGTCGCCGCCAACGGGTTGCCAGAGCGCCACGACGATGAGGAGCAGGAGACTCGCGATCCACACGTACAGCGAGCGGAGGAGGCGTTCGGGAATGACGCGCGCCATGTGCACTTTCGTCCATCGACGGGCGAACAGACTGTGATGCAGCGCGAAGACCAGGAACAGGGCGACATTGCTGGCGCCGGCCTTCATGCCGCCGCCGATCCGATCCGGCACGCCCCACGAGACCAGGTAGGCGTAGACGCAGACCAGCAGCGATGCGGCGAACAATCCGCCGCCCGTCCACGCGAAGAGGCGCTCGAATCTGGTGATGACCAGATAGTATAGGTCCGCTATGGTTCTCTCCGGCGCGCCGCGGGTCGTGATCACCGGCATCGGCGTGGTGTCGCCGTTTGGCGTGGGCCGCGAGCGCTTCTGGGAGCACGTGAACCGCGGGTGTAGCGGCACGCGTGCCATCACGGAGTTCGACGCCTCGACGTTCGGTTGTCGCGTGGCGGCGCCGGTGCCCGATTTGACGGCGGACGCGGTGCCAGCGCTCGAGGGCGACGATCTCTGGGATCCAGGCTACCGCGCCGATCCCAAGCGCTACTCCCGCGCCGCGCTCATCGGCGTCATCGCGGCTCGCGAAGCGTGGGCGGATGCGGGCCTGCGAATCGGATCCGTGGAAGCCGGCGTGGTCATCGGCAGCGGGGGCGGCGGGATCGACGTGGGCGAGCGGCAGTACTACGAGTTCTTCGTCGAGCGGGGCAGGAAGGTGACGCCTTACGCCATTCCCGTCTCGATTGTCGGCATGGTCTCGAGCGAGATTTCGATTTCGCTGCGCCTGCACGGCGTCAGCCACGTCCTCTCGTGCGGGTGCACGAGCTCGACCGACGCGATCGGATACGCCGCGGCGCTGATTCGATCGGGAGAGGCCGACGTCCTGGTGTCTGGCGGCACGGACGCGTGCGTCACGCCGGGCATGATCTTCGGCTTTTCACGCATGAAGGTCGTGTCGATGGCATACAACGAACGGCCGGCCGAGGCCTCGCGGCCCTTCGACAGCGCGCGCGACGGGTTCGTGCTCGGTGAGGGCGCCTGGATGATGGTGCTCGAACGCGAGGACCGGGCCCGGGCGCGCGGCGCGAAGATCTACGCCTCGATTGACGGCTACGGGTCGACGTGCGATGCCTACCATCGCGTGCAGATGGCGCCCGCTGGCGACGAGATCGTTCGCGCCCTCGCTATCGCGATCGAGCGATCGGGGAGGCGTCGCGAAGAGATTGGCTACGTCAGCTACCACGGGACATCGACCGTGATCAACGACCGCGTCGAATCGCACTGCGTGCGGCAGGTGTTTGGTCCGCTTGCCGATCGGCTGGCGGGCTCGTCGATCAAGTCGATGATTGGCCACCCGCAGGGCGCAAGCGGCGCAGCGGGCGTGGTCGCCGCGGCGCTCGCGATTGACCGAGAGTTCCTGCCGCCAACCATCAACCTGTCCCGCCCCGATCCCGCGTGCGATCTCGACTTCATCCCAAACAAGGGCCGATCCGCCCGCGTCGACGCCGCACTCTGCAATTGTCTCGGCTTTGGGTCCAAGAACAGCGCACTTGTCATTGGACGCGTGGCCTGACCGGTGGCTGCCGACTGCAGACTGATGACTGGTGATGACGATGTGATCGTGGTTGGCGCCGGCCCGGCGGGCGCCGTGGCGGCGACCTTGCTGGCGCGTGCGGGTGCGCGCGTGCGGCTCATCGATCGCCTCTGCTTTCCGCGTGACAAGCTGTGTGGCGACACGGTCAACCCCGGCACCCTCGCGATTCTGCGGCGGCTCGGCATGGCCGGAGCCGTCGAGGGGCGTGGCCTCCGGGTGGACGGCATGGTCGTCACGGGCGAGCGGGGCGTCCGCGTGGCGTGCCGATATCCCCACGACCTCTACGGCCGCGCCCTGGTGCGGCGGGAGATGGACCTAGCGCTCGTGGAGCACGCCCTTGCCGCGGGCGCGCAGTTCGAGCCGCAGACCGTGGTCCGCCGCGCAATTGTTCACGAGGGCCGGCCGCTTCGTGTCGCCGGCGTGGTCGTGGGTGTCAGCGGATCGGAGCGCGAGCTGAGGTCGCGGGTCGTGATAGCCGCCGACGGCCGTCATTCGACGGTCGCCTTTGGCCTGGGGCTTGCGCGGCATCCGAAGCGTCCGCGCCGGTGGGCACTCGGCGCGTACTTTGACAACGTCGCCGGGCTGTCGGCGTGCGGCGAAATGCACGTCCGCCGAGGACGGTACATTGGCGTGGCGCCAGTGCCGGGCGGTCTCACAAATGTCTGCCTGGTCAAGGCCTGGGACCCCGCGGCTGGCGACATCCCCCTTCGTGATCCGGCAGCCGCGCTCCGGCGTGAGCTCACGCGCGATCCCGCGCTGGCCGATCGATTTGCCGCCGCACGACTCGTGGCGCCGCCCGTCGTGCTTGGGCCCTTGGCCGTCGATGTCCGCGATGCCGGACTCGACGGGCTTTTCCTTGCCGGTGATGCGGCCGGCTTCATCGATCCGATGACGGGCGATGGCCTGCGGTTCGCGGTGCACGGCGCCGAACTGGTCGCTCGAGCCGCGCTGCAGGCGCTCGAGCAGGGGTGGCCCGGCGTCCACCAGCGCATCGCCGCCCTTCGGCGTCGTGAGTTCGCCGCGAAATGGCGCTTCAATCGGACGCTCCGCGCCCTCGTCTCCTCGCCGGCGGCTGTCGTTGCCGCCGGGACCATCGCGTCATTCGCTCCCGGAGTCCTTCGCGGTCTGGTCGGCTTCGCCGGTGACTGCCAGATTGACTGAGGTAATCGTGTCGGTCGTGGTCTTTGGCCTGATGCTGATTGAAGCAGGCCGGGCCGCGCGCAATGAACAGGCTCAGCGCGCCCGCGGCGGCGTCGAGCCAGACGGCGACGTCTATCGGATCATGCGAATCGCGTATCCGGCGTGCTTCCTCGCGATGATGGGCGAGGGCTGGTTGCGCGGCACCCCGAGGCTGGCCGTCTTCGTCGCCGGGGCGATCGCCTTTGCGCTCGCCAAGGGGCTGAAGTGGTGGGCAATCCTCTCACTCGGCCCGCGCTGGACCTTCCGAGTCATCGTCGTGCCGGGAGACAGTCGGGTCGTGTCGGGCCCGTACCTGTATCTGCGTCACCCCAACTACGTCGGCGTCATCGGCGAGCTGGTGGGCGTTGCCGGGATGACCGGCGCGATCCTTTCTGGGGCACTCGCCGTCCTCGGCTTCGGTGGGTTGCTCGTCAGGCGGATTGCTATTGAGGAGTGTGCGCTTGAAGCGACGGTCGTACCTCCCCGCACCTGACCGACGTTTTTCACAGATTCCTCGTTCCGCAGGGGCCGGAACTCTCGAAAAGGGTCGGGCTATAATACGCAGGATGACCCGCAACATCGGCCAGATGAGCCGCCTTCCAGCCTTCGTGATTGCCGGTGTGCTCCTGGGCATTCCGATCGTGTCGGCGACCGCCCAGGTGCCGCGAGCCGGTGGGCCCCTCCAGGCCGCGACACGCGCCTTCATCGAAGGACGATTCGACCAGATTGAGTCGCTCACCGCCACGCTGGACGCCGATGATCCAAGCGTCGTGGCACTGAAGGCGCGGGCGGCCATCGCCCGCGGCCGTTATCAGGAAGCCGAGGCGATGCTCAGGCCGGTGGCGCAGCGCGCGCCAGCCAGCGACGCGGCTCTCGAGCTGGGTCTGCTGCAGGACATGCTGGGCCGCGCCGACGCACGGCCGCTGCTGCTGCGCGTGGCCGCGCTCGGAAACACGACCAGCGACCCCCAGGAGCTCGCGCGCGCGGCACGTGCGCTGCGCGCGCTCGGTCAGTCCCGCGACGCGAACGCCCTCTACCGGACCGCGGCCGCCGCTGCCCCCACCGACGTCGCGATTAATGCCGGGTGGGGCGAACTGTTCCTTGAGACGTACAACATCACCGAGGCGCTCCGGTCGTTCCAGGCGGTGCTCCAGGCCGACCCGCGGTGGGCGCCCGCGTTCATCGGTGCGGCGCGTGCGCTCTCCGACGACAATCCGCCCCAGGCCGTTGCGATGGCCCAACGCGCGCTCGCGATCAACCCTTCGTCGGTTGACGCCTACGTGTTTCTGGCCCAGCAGGCCTTTGACGCCGACCATCGGGACGAAGCGCGAGAGCTCGTCCAGAAGGCACTCGCCGTCAACCCGTCGAGCCTCGATGCACGATCGATCCTGGCGGGGTTGGCCTACGTCGAAGACCGGCAGGCGGAGTTCGACGCCGAGGTTGCCCGCGCGCTGGCGATTGCGCCCACGCGCGGCGATGTCTATCGTGTGGCCGGCGAGATGACCGCGCGGAGCTACCGCTTCGACGAGGCGGTCGTGCTGACGCGGCGGGCGCTCGCCCTCGAGCCCGAGAATCCGCGGGCGCTCGCGGCGCTGGGTATGCAGCTGCTGCGGACGGGCGACGAGCCCGGCGCCCGTGCCGCGCTCGATGCCTCGTTCAAGATCGACCCTTACGACGTGGTCACGTTCAACCTGCTCGGCATGCTGGACACGCTCGACAAGTTCGAGACGGTGACCGATGGCGATCTCATCTTCCGCATGAGCAAGGCAGAAGCCCCCTTGATGCGGGAGTTCGCGGTGCCCCTCGCCCATCAGGCTCTCGACACGCTGGGCAAACGCTACGCATTCACGCCCAAAGGGCCGATCCTCATCGAGATCTTCTCCAAGCACGACGACTTTGCCGTGAGAACACTCGGCCTGCCCGGGATGATCGGCGCGCTCGGCGCGTGCTTCGGCCGCGTGGTGACGATTGACTCACCCAAGGCGCAGCCGCCGGGCACGTTCCAGTGGGAGTCGACCCTCTGGCACGAGCTGGCGCACGTCATCACGCTTCAGATGTCGAACCAGCGCCTGCCGCGCTGGCTGAGCGAGGGTATCTCGGTGTTCGAGGAAGGCCGCGGCAAGCCGGAATGGGCGCGGCAGCAGGATATGGAGTTCGCCTCGCTCCTCGCTCAGGGCGAGACGCTCAAGCTCGGCGACCTCAACGCGGCGTTCACCGATCCGCAGAAGATCTCGATTGCGTACTTTCAGGCTTCGCTGCTCGTCGAGCAGCTCGTCGCCGTGTACGGCGACGCCGGCCTGCAGAGGTTCGTCAGAAGCTTCGCGCAGGGGCTCGACACGGACGCCGCGCTCAAGATGGTCTTCAACACCAGCTTCGAGGAATTGCAGCCCGGGTTCGATCAGCTGGTCAGCCGGAAGTTCGACGGCTTGAAGCGTGCGATGGCCACGCGCCCCGAGGATGCGACGGTCCTGCAGCTCCCCCTGCCTGCTCTCAAACTTTACGCAGCGGATCGTGCCGAGAGCTACACCGTGCAGATGGCGCTCGGCAGCGCGTTGCGCCGCGCGCAGCAGACCGACGAGGCCATGGCGGCGTTCGAGAAGGCGGCGGCACTCGTGCCGATCGCGCATGGCGATGACAGTCCCCACGCGCAGATGGCGGCGATCGCCATCGAGAAAAACGATCGGACCCGCGCCATCGCCGAACTGACCTCGCTCGTGGCGGTCGACTTCGACAACGTCGCGGCGGCGCGGCTGCTGGGCAGGCTGCTGAAAGAGGCCGGTGTCACCGATCCGGCCAGATTGCGGCCAGTGTATCAGCGTATCGCGTCGGTCGACCCCTTCGACGCCGACGCCCACAGCATGCTCGGCCGGCTGGCGATGCAGCGGAACGAGCCCAGCGTGGCGTCGCGCGAGTTCCGCGCCGTCGTGGCCCTCGGTCCGGTGGATCGCGCCGTGGCACTCACCGATCTGGCCGAGAGCTATTTCAAGGACGGCAAGGCCGCCGAGGCCAAGAAGCAGACGCTGGCGGCGCTCGAGATCGCGCCGAGCTACGAGCGCGCGCAGACGTTGCTGCTCAGTCTCGTCAAATAGGCCTGCGGGCGCCTAGGTCCAGTACTGCTCCGCGCGTCGGCGCTGTCGGAACGCGAACACGCCAATCACGCCCATCGCAAATCCCGCGACGTGCGCCACGAACGCCACGCCGCCACTGGCCGAGCTGGCCGTGACGGCAATGGCCCCGGCGCTGAACAACTGCATCACGAACCAGAAGCCCAGGAGAAAGATGGCCGGCAGCTCGACGATTTCCCAGAAGATGATGAGCGGGATGAGTGTCAGTACGCGCGACTTGGGATAGAGCACGAAGTACGCGCCCATGATGCCCGCGATCGCGCCGCTCGCGCCGATCATCGGCAGCAGCGAATCCGGATCCATGACTGTCTGGCCGACGGCTGCCGCGATGCCGCACAGCAGGTAGAAGGCGACGAAGCGGCCGTGGCCGAGGCGGTCCTCGACGTTGTCGCCGAAGATCCAGAGGTACCACATGTTGCCGATCACATGGGACCAGCTGCCGTGCAGAAACATCGAGCTGAGGACTGTCGACGCGCTGCCGTGCAGGAACATCGACGTGACGAGCGTCGAGCCGCTGAAGGCGGCCGGCACGAGGCCGTAGGTCTGGAGGAACGGCTGCAGCAGCGGGCGGGGCAGACTCAGCTCGTACAGCCACGCGAGGGCGTTGAGACCGATGATGGCGAAGGTGATGTATGGGGTGGTCCGGGACGGAATGACGTCCCGCAGCGGGATCATTCAATCAGCAATGGAAACCGAGGCGCGCAGACGCTCCACGATCCGGCGCAGGTCACCGTCGCCAATCGCCTTCCGGTGCTCGGCGAGCGCAATCACGTCCGTGTACACCTGTGCGAGCTCGGCGGCTGACAACCGAAGGCCGATCGCCTCGCAGCGGTTTTGCACTGCGTGGCGGCCCGAATGGCGGCCGAGCACGAGCCGCGCCGTGGGTTGCCCGACGTCTTCCGGCCGCATGATCTCGTAGGTGCGAGGATCCTTGATGACACCGTCCTGGTGGATGCCCGCCTCGTGCGCGAAGGCGTTGCGGCCGACGATCGCTTTGTTCGCCTGCACCGGCTCGCTGGTGAGCTGGGCCAGCAGCTGGCTCGTCTGGTAGAGCCCGGGGCTGTGCACGGCGGTGTCAAAGGGCAGGGAGTCCGGGCGGACCCGGAACGCCATCACCAACTCCTCGAGGGACGCGTTGCCGGCGCGCTCGCCGATGCCGTTGATCGTGCACTCCACCTGGCGCACGCCCGCCTGCACGGCGGCGATGCTGTTGGCCACGGCGAGGCCGAGATCGTCGTGGCAGTGCGCGCTGAAAACAGCGCGGTCGGCGTTGGGGACCCGCCCGATCACGCTGGCAAAGAAACTGCGCGTGTCATCCACCGTCGCGTAGCCGACCGTGTCGGGCAGATTGACCGTCGTGGCGCCGGCATCGATCACGGCCTCGACCACGAGGCAGAGAAAGTCCGGGTCGCTGCGCGTGGCATCCTCAGCCGAGAACTCCACATCGTCGGTAAACTGCCTCGCCTGGCGCACGGCCGCGACCGCAGATTCGAGACACACTTCCCGCGTGATGCGAAGCTTGGTGCGCAAATGAAGGTCTGAGGTGGCCAGGAAGGTGTGAATCCGTGAACGCTCGGCGGGCTTGAGCGCGCGGGCCGCTTCCTCGATGTCCTGAGACCGCGTCCGGCACAGGGCGGCGATGACAGGCCGGCGCACATTGAGCGCGATCTGCCGGACAGCTTCCGAGTCGGCCGGCGACGCAATCGGGAAGCCCGCCTCGATGATGTCCACGCCGAGCGCATCGAGCGCGCGGGCCATGGTCACCTTGCCGGGCACATCGAGCGTATAGCCCGGGGCCTGCTCGCCGTCGCGCAGGGTCGTGTCGAAGATGACGACGCGGGCCAGATTGCCCATACGGGACTGTTGTAGCGTCCAGCTGGCCTAGAAGTCAAGATGATAGTAATTACCAAACAATAAGATTAGTTTATAATCTCCAGCCATGGATTTGGCAGCGCTCAGAATCTTCCTGGCCGTGGCCCACGAGCGCAGCTTTTCGCGCGCGGCGGCGAAGGTCCATCGGACGCAGCCCGCGGTGAGCCAGGCGGTGCGGCGGCTCGAGGCGGATCTCGGCGAGCAGCTCTTCGATCGGTCGTCAAAGACCGGCACGCTGACCGAAGCCGGCCGGATGCTGCAGAACTACGGTCAGCGGCTCGTTCGGTTGGCCGAAGAAACCGAATCGTCGGTGCGCGAGCTTCGCGATCTTCGCCGTGGCCGCGTGCTCGTGGGCGCCAACGAAGCGGCCGTGCATACGCTGCTGCCGCTCATCGGGCGGTTCCGGCAGCGGTATCCGGACATCACGATCGACGTGCGCCGCGTGCCCGCGCGGCAGATTGCCGTCGAGGTGCAGCAGGGCAGTCTCGATTTCGGCGCGCTGACCTTCCGCCCCTCGGAACAAGGCCTGCTCGAAGTGCCGGTGGGCAGCGACGAACTGGCGCTGCTCGTGCCGCCGACGCATCCGCTGGCCAGTCAGAAACAAGTGTCGATGGAGGAGGTGGCAGGTGAACCGGTGGTGGCCCACAACGATCCGTCACCTGCGCGCGAACGTGTCCTTCGGATGTTCCAGGAGCGCCACCTCGCGCTCCGGATGGTGATTTCGCTGCCGAGCCTCGACGGCATCAAGCGCGCGGTGGAGATGAAGCTCGGCGTGGCGCTCCTGCCGCGCCGCTGCGCGCTGACTGAAATTGCCAGCGGGCGGCTCGTCGCCATTCCCGTGACCGGGATCTCGCGCCGCCGCCAGGTGACGCTCGTCTGCCGCCGGGCGCATCGATCGCACGCCGCCGATGCGTTCCTCGAGGTGGCTCAGGAGAAAACGAAGGCCATGGCCTGATTTCAGAAGCCTTTGACGTACGGCAGCCGGTCGGCGATGCGCCGGACCTCGTCGTACTGGTGGAGGAGCATCGCCGTCGGATTCCATTGGCCGCTCACAAACGCCTCGCAGAGGGCCGGCGGAATGCTCGCCGCGATGCGCAGCGAGCCGGCCGTGACGACACCCGAGCGAACGTCGGCCTCGATGATCGCGTCGGGCGTCTGTTCGACGAGCGTCTGCAGCCGGCCGACCTCGTCGTGGCCTGCGGCAAAGCAGGGTATGCCGAGGATGGCGGAGTTGCCCTGGAAGATCTCGGCAAACGATTCCCCGACAATCGCCCGAATCCCAGCCCGAAGCAGGCCCTGCGGCGCATGCTCGCGCGACGACCCGGATCCGAAGTTGGCGTTGACGACGAGCACCGTCGCGCCCGTATAGCGCGGGTTGCTGAACGGGTGGCGGGGATCGGTGGCGCGATCGTCTTCGAAGAGATGCTGCTCCAGGCCGCTGAAGGAGACGACGCGCAGGAAGCGCGCCGGCATGATGCGGTCGGTGTCGATGTCGTTGCCGCGCAGCGGCAGGCCGCGGCCGGAGATCTTGAGGACGGGACCTGCCTGTACCTGTGTAGCGGTCATGTTGTCACCGGTGTTCGCAACCAGTGGGATCCGGCTTCAGCCGGATTGGTCCGCCTGAAGGCGGACCCCACGTGTGGATTCAAGTGCTCGGTCCTGGGCTTCAAACGTTCTGACGTCGACCACTTCGCCTGACACCGCCGCGGCGGCCACCATGGCCGGGCTCATCAGCAGCGTGCGCCCCGTCGGGCTCCCCTGGCGTCCCTTGAAGTTGCGGTTCGACGAAGATGCGCAGACCTGGCGTCCCTCGAGCCTGTCGGTGTTCATGCCGAGGCACATCGAGCAACCCGCGCCGCGCCACTCGAAGCCGGCGTCGATGAACACCTGGTGCAGGCCCTTGGCCTCTGCCGCCTGTCGCACGTGGCGCGAGCCGGGCACGACGAGCGCCGTGACGTGGGAGGCGACGTGGTGTCCTTTGACCAGCCGTGCCGCCTCTTCGAGGTCGGACAGCCGGCCGTTGGTGCACGATCCGATGAAGGCGACATCGATGCGCGTGCCCTTGACGTGCGCTCCCGGCGTGAAGCCCATGAACGCGAGCGCCTCGTCTGTGGGATCGGCGACGATCGGCTCCGAGATGCCAACCGACTGCCCCGGATTGATACCCCACGTGACCGTCGGCTCGATGGACCCGGCGTCGAGCGTCACGCGATCGTCGTACGACGCGTTCGGGTCCGACGCCAGCGTCCGCCACCACGCGACCGCGCGGTCGAAGGCGGCGCCCGACGGTGCGAACGGCCGCCCGCGCAGAAACTTGAACGTCGTCTCGTCCGGATTCACGTAGCCGACGCGCGCGCCGCCCTCGATCGACATGTTGCAGATGGTCATGCGCTCCTCGATCGTCATCCTGTCGAGGGCCGTGCCGCCGTACTCGTAGGCGAATCCAACGCCGCCGTTGACGCCAAGGCGGCGGATGATCGTCAGGATGACGTCCTTCGCGTACACGCCGCTCCCCAGAGAGCCGTTGACGTCGATCCGGCGAACCTTGAGCGGTTCCAGGGCGAGCGACTGGCTGGCGAGCACGTCGCGGACCTGCGAAGTGCCGATGCCGAGCGCGATCGCGCCGAGCGCGCCGTGCGTGGACGTGTGGCTGTCTCCGCACGCGATCGTCAGGCCGGGCTGTGTGAGGCCCAGCTCCGGGCCGATGACGTGCACGATCCCCTGATTCTCGTTGTCGGGTGTCCAGAGGGAAATCCCGAACTCGCGGCAGTTTCGCTCGAGCGTTCCCGTCATCTCCTCGGCCATCAGATCGAGAAACGGGCGTCCCTGCCGGTTGGTGGGGACGATGTGATCGACCGTGGCAAACGTGCGGGTGGGGTAGGCGACTGTCCAGCCGTGCTGCCGCAGCATGTCGAACGCCTGCGGGCTCGTGACTTCGTGGATGAGGTGCAGGCCCACGAAGAGCTGCGTTTGTCCGCTGGGCAGCGTGCGGATGGCGTGCGCGTTCCAGACTTTGTGAAAGAGTGTGTCGGCCATTTCGGTGACCCAAGTAGACCATCAAAGCGGGCCTGCCGACAAGCGATGCCCGAACGTGGGCTTGTGAGAGTCGGCCCGGCGAGCGTATCATCGAAGGTCCATGAGTGGCAGAGTGCGCGATTGGAGCTCGAGACCCCTGGCCTTCATGGGCGTCGCGCTCTACGCCATCTTCGTGATGTTGGCGCCCCTCGAGCATCACGATCTCGCCTGCCATCTCAAGAACCCGCTTCACTGCACGGCCTGCACGTCGAACCTGCCCGGTTCGGATCCGCAGGGCCCGCAGATTGTCGGCGCCTGGAGCCTCGCTGACGCCGGCCGCGCGGTGGCCGTTCACGTCCTCGCTGACGATGCCCTCCTGCCGGTCCGGTCCACTGGTCGTTCACCTCCTGTCTGACGCCAGACCTTCTTCGTTGACTCGCGGCGGGCGGCCGCCCGTCGCCGGAAGTTTTGTCCGTTGGGTTTAGGAGGGAAGGATGCGAGCGCAACTTGTTCGCGCGTCGTTGGTCGCCGCGGTGTTGCTGAGCGCGTCGGCGCCGCGCGCTTCGGCGCAGGACGCGCAGGCGATTCAACAACAAATCGATCAAATCAAGCGCGACATCGATGCGCTCAAGCAGCAGCACGATGCCCGGTTGGCGGCGCTCGAGGCGCAACTGGCCGCCCTTCAGGCGGGGCAGGGCAGCCAGCCCTCAGGCGCGCAGGCACCAGCGGCGGAAGTGCCGGCGGGCGCGGCTGGCGCCGGCGGACCGGCCGGCTCGCTGCCGGTGTACGGTGCCGCGACGGCGAGCTCGAAGGTGTTCAATCCAGACATCGCCATCATCGGCAATTTTCTCGGCGCCTCGGGCCGGAACAGCGTGAATCCCGGTCCGGCGCTGCAGATGCAGGAGTCCGAGGCCTCGTTCCAGGCCATCGTCGACCCGTTTGCGCGCGCCGACTTCTTCATGGCCTTTGGCGAGGAAGGCGTGGAGCTTGAAGAAGGGTTTATCACCTTTCCGACCGTGCCGGGTGGCCTGCTGATGAAAGTCGGGAAGCTGCGTGCCGCGTTTGGCAGGGTCAACGGCCAGCACAACCACATGCTTGCCTGGACCGATCGGCCGCTGGTCACGAGCAACCTCGTGGCCGGCGAAGAGGGCATCAGCGACGCGGGAATCTCAGTTGCGCGATTGATTCCCAATCCGTGGTTGTTCCTCGAAGCTACCGGTCAGGTGTTCCGTGGCGATTCGAGCACCCTGTTTCAGTCCCATGAGCGCGGCGACCTCAGCTACGTGGCGCACCTGCGCGGCTACCAGGACATCACCGACAACAGCAACATCGACCTGGGTGCCTCCGTGGCTCGTGGCCATAACGACGCGGGTATTGTCGCGGGGATCGACGAAGGACGATTCAAAACAACGTTGTATGGAGCCGACGCGACGTTCCGGTGGCGGCCGCTGCAGCGGTCGATCTACCGGTCGTTTGTCGGACGCTCCGAGCTTGTGTGGAGCCAGCGCGACCAGTTCACAGGGCTCGAGCGCGCCATGGGGTGGTATGTATCGGGCGACTACCAGTTTGCGCGCCGATGGTTTGCCGGTCTGCGGCTCGATCGTTCCGAGCGGGCCGTCGATCGGTCGATGGTCGACGAAGGGCAATCAGTCACGCTGACGTACTGGCCGAGCGAGTTCAGTCAGATCCGCGGCCAGTACCGCCGGACCAGCTATGCGGCTGGGCCGACGGCGAATGAATTCCTGTTCCAGTTCCAGTTTGCGATTGGCGCACACGGCGCCCATCCTTTCTAGAGGTTCTTATGAAACGCAGGATGTCTCTCAGCGCTCTCGTTGTGGCCGTGGCCATGGGCGCGCCGGCATTCGCCCAGAGCAAGTTGAATGTAATGACGACGACCGAGGATCTCGCGTCGATTGCGAGGGAAGTCGGGGGCGATCGGATTACCGTCGAGTCGATCGCGAAGGGGTACCAGGATCCGCACTACGTCGAGGCCAAGCCGAGCTTCATCCTCAAGCTCCAGAGAGCCGACCTGCTGGTCCTCGTCGGGCGCGAGCTCGAGGTCGGATGGCTGCCGCCGCTCATCCTGCAAAGCCGCAACGCGAAGATTCAGGCCGGTGCCGATGGCTATCTCGACGCGTCACTCGAGGCGCAGATCCTCGACATTCCGACCGGCCAGATTACCCGGGCGATGGGCGACGTCCACCCACTGGGGAATCCCCACTATTGGATGGATCCGGAGAACGGCAAGCACATCGCGCGACAGATCGCCGGCACGCTGTCGCGGTTGCGTCCAAACGATCGCGCGTACTTCGAGCAGCGACTCGGCGATTTCACATTGCGCCTCGACGCCGCGGAGAAACGTTGGCTGGCGATGATGGCGCCCTACAAGGGCACGAAGATGGTCACCTACCATCGCTCGTTCCCCAATTTCGCCGAACGTTTCGGCCTCGACATCGTCGGCTACGTCGAGCCGCGCCCGGGCATACCGCCGTCGCCGCAGCACACGCTCGACCTCATCAACGAGATGAAGCGGGCCAACGTGAAGCTGGTGCTGGTCGAGCCGTATTTCGATCTGAAGACGCCCAACGCGATCGGCCGGGCGACGGGCGCCGAGGTGCTCGTGATGCCGCCCTCGGTCGGCGGGGTCAAGGAAGTGACCGACTACTTCAAGCTGTTTGACTACAATCTTGGCCTGCTGATCGACGCGATCAGGAAGAACCCGGCGAAGTAGGCATGGACACCTCAACGCTCGAATTCCTGGCGGCGCCGTTCGCAGCCAGTTTGATCCTCACCGGCATCCACGCGTATCTCGGCGTGCACGTCGTCGAGCGCGGCGTGATCTTCGTCGACCTCTCGCTGGCCCAGATCGCGGCCCTCGGCGCAACCATTGCGCTGCTGCTACCGATCTCTGGCGGCGATCCGCACGGCGCGGCGGTCTATTGGATCAGTCTGGCGTTCACGTTCATCGGCGCTCTGGTCTTCTCGACCATTCGCGGCCGCCATGCGCGCATCCCACTGGAAGCGATTATCGGCATTTGCTACGCGGTCGCGTCAGCGGCGGCGATTCTGGCGTTGAGCAAAGCCACGTCTGAAAGCGAGCACCTCAAGGACATGCTCGTCGGCAACATCCTCGCCGTGTCGTGGCCCGAAGTGGGGGAGACCGCGGCGCTCTACGGTGCGGTCGGGTTGTTCCATTTCCTCTGCCGCCACAAGTTTCTCGCTATTTCGATGGACCCAGCGCGAGCCGAGGCCGAGGGGATCTCGATCAGGCTGTGGGATTTCCTGTTTTACGCGTCATTCGGCTTCGTCGTCACATCATCCGTGGCAATTGCCGGCGTGCTGCTCGTCTTCTGCTATCTGATCGTGCCCTCCGTCGCGGCCATGCTATATGCCGATCAGATCGGCAAGCGGCTCGCGATTGGCTGGTCGATGGGCACGATCGTGTCGGCGCTTGGCGTGTATCTCTCGCTCCGGCTCGATCTGCCGACCGGTGCGACGATCGTCTGCACCTTCGGCCTCGTTCTGATTATCATGGCCTCCGTGCGGCCGCTCGTGCAACGACGAGCGGCGTAAATTACTTCCTCCATGCTTTGCCGCCAGTGCGGAACTGAAATCGCCGAAAAGGCGCTCGTGTGCTTTCGCTGCGGCGCGGCGACCGCCGAGCCGGCCGTCACAGCACCGGTTCCAGGGCGGCGCCGGTCGTCGCTCCATCTGCAGTTGGCGCTGCTTGCCTTCGTCTTTCTGGTCCTGCTGCTGCTGTTCATCGCTTACGCCGGCCCGACGCCGCCCGGACTGCCTCCCCAGGCCGTGCAGTGGGCCATCATCGGCGGCGTCGTGGTGATTGCCGTGCTCCGCGTGCTCTCGCGCCGCCGATAGCGAGATGTTAGACTCAGCACTCGTGACGACCGCCACTCCTGCTCAGCCCGCGATCCGACACGACTGGACGCTCGACGAGATCGCCTCCATTTACGCGGCTCCGCTGACCGACCTTATCTTTCAGGCCCAGCAGACGCACCGCGCGTGGCACCGGGCGGATGAGGTGCAGGGCTGTGTCCTGCTCAGCATCAAAACTGGCGGATGCCCGGAGGACTGCGGGTACTGCCCGCAGTCGGCGCACTACCAGACCGGGGTGACGCGGACCGAGCTGGTCGATCTCGAGGAGATGACCGAGGCGGCCACGCGCGCCCGCCAGCAGGGGGCGACGCGCTTCTGCATGGGCGCCGCCTGGCGCGACGTGCCCGACGGCCCACAGTTTGGGCGCGTCCTCGAGATGGTGCGCGTCGTGCGCGGGCTCGGCATGGAGGCGTGCTGCACGCTCGGCATGCTCACCGGCGAGCAAGCCGAGGCGCTCGCCGAGGCCGGGCTGACAGCCTACAACCACAACCTCGACACGGCGCCCGAGTTCTACGGCCAGATCATCACGACGCGGACCTACGACGACCGGCTGGAGACGCTGGCGCGCGTCCGGAGGGCCGGTGTCACGGTGTGCTCCGGCGGCATCATCGGCATGGGCGAGAGCCGGCGCGTCCGCTATGGCCTGCTGCGGCAGCTGGCGACGCTCGACCCGCACCCCGAGAGCGTGCCGATCAATCTGCTGGTCCGAGTCTCCGGCACGCCGCTGGCCGATCTGCCGCCCGAGGATCCGCTCGAGCTGGTCCGCACGATTGCCACCGCGCGCATCCTGATGCCCGCGTCGACGGTCCGCCTGAGCGCAGGCCGCCTGTCGCTCTCAGACGAGGCGCAAGCGCTGTGCTTTCTCGCCGGCGCCAACTCGGTGTTTCTCGGCGATCGTCTCCTGACGACACCCAATCCGGGCGTCGATCGTGACGCGCAGCTGTTCGAGAAGCTAGGATTGCGACTGCAGGAGAGCCCGCCCACTTCGTAGCGGCCGGGAACCATGAATTCGCTTGAAGCCCGTGTGCGCGAGCGACTCGCCGGCTGGGAGGCGTCCGGCCTGCTGCGCGTGCTCCGTCCACCCTCCGGGATCGATCTCTCCTCGAACGACTACCTGAGTCTCGCCACACATCCGCTCATCGTCGAGCGGCTGATTCAGGCGGTCGCTCGCGAGGGATGCGGCAGCACCGGGTCGCGCCTGCTGCGTGGCGAGCGCGAGGCATTCCAGGCGATCGAGCGCCGCTTCGCGCGCTTCAAAGGCACCGAGGCGGCGCTGTACTTCTCGAGCGGTTATCTCGCCAATCTGGCCGTGCTGACGACGCTCGGCGAGCAGGACGACGTGATCTTCTCCGACGACCGGAATCACGCCAGCCTGATCGACGGTGCGCGGCTGTCGCCCGCCCGCCGGATCGTCTTCCCGCACAATGACGTCGATGGACTGGCGAGGCTGATGGGCGAGGCCGGAGACGCCACACATCGCTTCATCGTGGTGGAATCGCTCTTCAGCATGGACGGCGACATGGCACCGCTCGCCGAGTACGCGCGCCTGTGCCGCTCGACCGGCGCCACCCTCATTGTCGACGAAGCGCATGCCGTCGGGATCTACGGGGCGACCGGAAGCGGGCTGCTCGAAGCGTGCGGCGTCGATGGCGGCGCGTGTATCTCCGTGAACACGGCGGGGAAAGCGCTCGGCGTTGGCGGTGCGTTCGTCGCGGGCCCCGCATGGGCGGTCGACTACCTGATCCAGCGGGCCCGGCCCTTCGTATTCTCAACCGCCGCTCCGCCCGCGCTCGCCTCCGCCCTGGACGCGAGCCTCGACGTCGTGGCGAACGAACCGGATCGGCGCGATCGGCTCGCCGCCCGCGCCGGACGGTTGCGATCGAAGCTGCTCGAGGCGGGTGTCATCCAGACAGCCGGGACGTCGCAGATCATCCCCATCGTGATCGGCGACAACGACCGGGCCGTCACCGTCGCGAACGCGCTCCAGGCGAGAGGATTCGACGTGCGGGCGATTCGTCCGCCGAGCGTCCCGTCGGGCACCGCGCGGCTCCGAGTCTCGGTGAACGCCGGCCTGTCCGAGGAGACAATCGATCGGTTCGCGAGCACGCTGGCCGACACGCTCAGGGAGGTCGGAGTCTGTTGCGCGGCGTCTTTGTAACCGGAACCGATACCAACATCGGCAAGACGGTCGTGTCGGCGGCGCTCCTCTGCCGCTATCGCGGCGCGGCACCTATCAAGTACTGGAAGCCGATCCAGACCGGTACCGAACACAGTGACGACACGGCCGAGGTGCGGCGGCTGGCCGCCTGTTCGGCGACCGAGATTGTCGACGAGGGGTTCCGGTTTGCGCCGGCGGTGTCGCCGCACCTTGCTGCGCAGCTCACGGGCGAGCGGATCGACATCGGCATGCTGACGGCACTCGTCGCATCGCAGCCGCCGACGGACCGCTGGATTGTCGAGGGCGCCGGCGGCGTGCTCGTGCCTCTGAACGAGTCCGAACTGATGATCGATCTGATCGTCGGGCTCGACCTGCCGGTTGTCATCGTCGCGCGCAGCGGCCTCGGAACCATCAACCACACGCTGCTGACGCTCGAAGTGCTGCGCGCGCGGTTGGTGCGAATCGCCGGCCTGGTGATGGTCGGCGTGGCTGACGCCGAGAACCGGCTCGCGATCGAACGCTACGGCGTCGTGCGCGTGCTTGGCGAATTGCCGATGCTGGCCCGGCTCGATCCTCGTCCGCTCGAGCGATGGGCGCGGACCTCGCTCGATCCGGAAGGTCGGCTGATGGAGTTCCTCGGATGAGCGAGCCGGCGACCGTGCCGCCGACGCTCGTAGATCGCGATCGCGCCTGTGTGTGGCACCCGTACACGCAGGCGCGGACGGCGGCGCCGCCGCTGCCGATCGTCAGGGGTGAGGGCGTGTACCTCTATACGGAGGACGGCCGCCGCCTGCTCGACGGGATCTCTTCGTGGTGGGTCAACATTCACGGCCACTCGCATCCGCGCCTCAACGAGGCACTCGCGACGCAAGCGCGCCAGCTCGAGCACGTCGTCTTCGCTGGCTGTACGCATCCGCCAGCTGTCCGGTTGGCCGAGCGGCTGGTCGCCGTGCTGCCTCAAGGGCTGACGCGAGTGTTCTACTCGGACAACGGATCCACGGCGGTGGAAGTGGCGCTGAAGCTGGCCCTTCAGTACTGGGGCAACCGAGGCGAGCCCTCGCGACGGACCTTCATCACGCTTCACCACGCGTACCACGGCGATACGGTCGGGGCGATGTCGGCGAGCGAGGACTCTATCTTCACGCGTCCGTTCGCATCGATGTTGTTCGACGTCCTGCGAGCGCATTCGCCGTACTGTTATCGCTGCCCGCTGGGGCTGAAGCGATCGACCTGCCAGATCGATTGCCTCGGCGACCTCGAGCGGCTGTTGCGAGAACACTCTGGTTCGGTGGCTGGCGTGCTCGTCGAACCGATGCTGCAAGGGGCGGGCGGCATGATCGTGTGGCCGGCCGAGTTCCTCGCTGGCGTCCGGCGCCTGTGCGATCGCTTTGACACCCTCATGATTGCCGACGAGGTGTTGACGGGCTTCGGCCGGACCGGACGGATGTTTGCGTGCGAGCACGCCGCGGTGTCGCCCGACATCGTCTGCCTGTCGAAGGCGCTGACGGCAGGTTATCTACCGCTCGGGGCGACGGTCGCGACCGAGGCCGTCTACGAGGCCTTTTCGAGCGACGACCGCTCGAAGACGTTTTTCCACGGCCATTCGTTCACCGCCAATCCGCTGGCGTGTGCGGTCGCGCTGGCTAGCCTGGATCTGTTCGGGGAGACGGGCACACTCGACGCCGTTCGCGCGCTCGAGGGCTGGCTGGAAAAGGGTCTGTCACCGCTGGCCACGCTTCCGATGGTTGGTGACGTTCGCGTCATCGGGGGAGTGGGCATCGTCGAGTTGGTCACAGACAAAGTGCGGAAGGATGCGGGCGGGTACCTCGACGACATCGGACCTCGCCTTGCGGCGGCCTTCCTGTCTCGCGGTCTCCTGCTACGTCCGCTCGGCAACATTCTGTACTTCATGCCACCGTACGTCATCACGCAGGCAGAGACGACATGGGCGATAACTCAGATCCATGAGGTGCTCGCTGACCTCTGTGGTGCTTAGGTGCTTCGGTTCTTAGGTGCTTGGGTGCGCGGACGTCTGGTTGAGCTGAGGCAGCCGGCGCGCGCCAGGCGCCTGGCCAGAGTCCTGTGGATCGTCTGGGCGATTGTCGTCTGGAATGTCGTATTCGACCGTGTGATCGTCGTCGCCGGCCGAGAGTATGTGCGGGCAGCAACGCTGGCGGCGAGGGGACCTGGCCCCTACGCGCACATCGACGACTGGATGCGTCCGGCCGTGATCCGTGGCCTGTGGATGGCGACGGCTGCCGGCGCGGCCATTCTCGTCGTCGGACTTGTTGCTGTGCAGCTGTCGGCGCGTCGGCCGCGGGCCGGCTGAAGCCGGACCCCACGTACGTCATCAAAGACAGCGACATGTGACCGTGTCGGACGTGGGATCCGGCTTTAGCCGGATTGTCATGTCAGCTATCGTGCTGGCGCGGCGGTGAGGCGTGCTTCGATCTGCGGGAGTGCGGCGAGGACGACGTCGCCGACGGCCTGTAAGCTGCGCGCGCTGACGGCGTCGAGCGTGTCCTGCGCGGTGTGCCACGCGGCGAAGTCGAGGTCGATGATATCCACCGACGGCACGCCGGCCTGCAGGAACGGGATATGGTCGTCCTCGACCGACGTCGTCTCCGCGATGAAGGTGCCCTCGAGCTTCTGTCGCTTGGCCGCGTCCCAGACGATGTCGGTCAGCCAGCGCGTCGAGTTCAAGTCGCGCCGGATCCGGAGATCGCGATCGCCAATCATGTCGACGAGGATGAATGCCTTGAGGCCCGCGAGCGAGCCGTCTTTCTTGGCGACGTCCACGTAGTGCCGGCTGCCGTACGTGTTGTCGTTGCCGGCCCATTCGGTGTTGACCGCCTCTTCGCCGTCGAGGAAGAGCAACTCGATGGTCAGCGGGTTCCGGCGTGCCGTCAGCACGCGGGCGAGCTCGATGAGAAACGCCGCGCTCGACCCGCCGTCGTTGGCGCCGACAAAGCGGAACTGACGGAAGAGCTTCGTGTCGTAGTGCCCGGCAATCACGATCCGGTCCTTCCGCGCGCCGGGGATCGTGACGATCAGATTCACCATCCGCATCCTGCCGAGCGGCGTCTGATCGTCCCAGGCCTGCTCGACCGCGGTGAGGCCGGCCGCCGCGACCTGATTCTTGATGTAGGCGCGGGCCTGTTCGATGGCAGGGGAGGCGGCAGGCCGCGGGCCGATGGCGACGAGCTGCCGGAGATGCTCCCACGCGCGATTGGAGTCAAACGCGAGCGCCGGCGCCTGGGCCGAGACGCACGCGCCCGCCACAATTAGCAGCGCGCCAATCTGCAATCTGCAATCTGAAATCTGCAATGCGTGATCCCCGTGATCCCTAAGATCGTTTGTCGCGCGGGACGTATTCACGAACCTGTGGGCCCGTGTAGATCTGCCGTGGTCTGGCAATCTTCTGCTCCCCGTCGAGCAGCATCTCCTCCCACTGTGCAATCCAGCCGGCGGTTCTCGGGATCGCGAAGAGGACCGGGAACATTTCCACCGGGAAGCCCATCGCCTGGTAGATGAGCCCTGAATAGAAGTCGACGTTCGGATACAGCTTGCGCGAGATGAAATATTCGTCCTGCAGCGCAATGCGCTCGAGCTCGAGCGCGATCTGCAGCAACGGGTTCTTGCCCGTCACCGTGAAGACGAGATCCGCGATCCGCTTGATGACCTTGGCGCGCGGGTCGTACGATTTGTACACGCGGTGGCCAAAGCCCATCAGCCTGACGCCGCCCTCGCCCGACTTGACCTTCTTGATGAATTCCGGGACGCGGTCGACCGATCCGATTTCCTTCAGCATGCGCAGCACCGCCTCGTTGGCGCCGCCGTGCAGCGGACCGTAGAGCGCGGCGGCCGCGCCCACCAGCGCCGAGTACGGGTCGACCTGAGAGCTGCCGATGCCGCGCATGGCGCTCGTGCTGCAGTTCTGCTCGTGATCCGCGTGCAGGATGAAAAGGATGTCGAGCGCCCGCACGAGCACCGGGTTGGGCTGATACTTCACCTCGGTCATTCTGAACAGCATGTTCAGGAAGTTGCCGGCGAAGCTCAGCTCGTTGTCCGGATAGATGTAGGGCCGGCCGATGCTGTGGCGGTACGCGTAGGCGGCAATGCTCGGCACCTTGGCGATCAATCGGTGCGTCTGATGCCGCCGCGATTCCCTGTCGAAGACTTGCTTCGCCTCTGGATAAAACGTTGACAGCGCCCCGACGGTGCTGAGGAAGATACCCATCGGATGAGCGTCGTACTGGAACCCATCCATGAACTTCTTGATGTTCTCGTGGAGCATCGTGTGGATGGTGATCTCGTGCGTCCAGCTCTGCAGCTGTTGGGCGGTCGGCAGCTCGCCGAACAGAATCAGGTACGCCGTCTCGAGGTAGTCGCTGTGTTCGGCCAGCTCTTCGATGGGGTAGCCGCGGTAGAGCAGGATGCCCTTGTCGCCGTCGATGTAGGTGATGGCGCTCCGGCAGCTCGCCGTGTTCAGGAACGCGGGGTCGTACGTCATCATCCCGAAATCGTCGGGTCCGGTCTTGATCTGTCGCAGGTCCATCGCGCGGATCGTGCCGTCCTTGATTGGCAGCTCGTACTGCTTGCCCGTGCGGTTGTCGACAATGCTCAGCGTGTCAGCCATGGGAGAGTGAAAAGTGAAAAGGGAAAATGAAGAAGTTAAAAGGACAACGTCAGCAAGGCAAATTATAGGAGGACGGGGCTCAGTCCTTCTCAGTTTTTAGTTCTAAGTTTTCACTTTCCTCTGTCGCCGCTTCGCCCGGCACGCGGTACCGGCCGTCCGCCCAGCGTGCCAGATCCTGGATCTTGCACCGCTCGCTGCAGAAGGGCCGCCACCCGGCAACGACCGGACGGCTCCGGCAGAACACACACAGGGGCGTCTCAGGCATGCAGGGCCGAAACCTGCCCAGATTGTATACCGCAATTGCGGCCGGCTAGCGGTCCTGGTCGGCGCCGTGGTGCCGCACGTCCTTGGCCGAAACGATGAAAATCACGTCTTCGGCGATGTTCGTGGCATGGTCCCCGATGCGTTCGAGGTGGCGCGAAATCAGGATGAGGTCCAGTGCCGGCTCGATGGTGGCGGGATCCTGGAGCATGTAGGTGAGCAGCTCGCGGAAGAGCTGCGTCTTGAGCGCGTCGAGCTCATCGTCCTGGTTCAGCACCAGCTGGGCGAGGTCGGTGTCGCGGCGGACGAAGGCATCCAGGGCGTCGCGGAGCATCGACTGCGCGATGCGCGCCATGTGCGGGATGTCGATCAGCTTCTTGACGGGCGGGTGCTGGGTGTAGCGCATCGCGGCCTCAGCGATGTTGACCGCGAGATCGCCCACCCGCTCAAGATCGGTGTTGATCTTCACGGCCGACA
This sequence comes from Vicinamibacterales bacterium, assembly GCA_049679965.1. Lineage (GTDB taxonomy): Bacteria > Acidobacteriota > Vicinamibacteria > Vicinamibacterales > CAVVIG01 > 2-12-FULL-65-11. The sequence goes on along the minus strand of JBAUGX010000220.1, from coordinate 76,049 downwards.
CGATCGTGCGCAGGTCGGCGGCCATCGGCTGATGGAGCGCCAACAGCATGAAGCACCGATTGTCGATCTCGATGTGCATCGAATTGAGCGGACCGTCTCCGCGCAGCACCTGTTCGATCATCGCGCTGTCGCGGCCGACAAGCCCCTGGACCGCCAGGTGGACCTGTTCTTCGGCCATGCCACCCATTTCGAGCAGCCGCGCCTTGAGCTGTTCGAGTTCTTCGCGGAAATGCGGAACAACCTTTTCGGCAGATTCCATTATTTAACCTTGCAGCGGAGCCCCACCCCGGCTGCGCGTTAGCCAAATCGACCGGTGACGTAGTCTTCGGTCACTTTCTGTGACGGCGCGGTGAAGATCTTGTTCGTGCGGTCGCACTCGACGAGCTTGCCCAGCCAGAAAAACGCCGTGATGTCAGACACGCGCGCCGCCTGCTGCATGTTGTGGGTCACGATGACGATCGTGTACTTCGTCTTGAGCTGATAGATGAGCTCTTCGATGCGCTGGGTGGCGATGGGGTCGAGCGCGGACGCCGGCTCGTCCATCAGCAGAATCTCGGGCTCGACCGCCAGCGCCCGTGCAATACAGAGCCGCTGCTGCTGTCCGCCCGAGAGCGCCATGGCCGAGGTATGCAGGCGATCCTTGACCTCGTCCCACAGGGCCGCGGATTTCAGGCTGGCTTCGATCCGGTTGCTCATTTCCGCGCGTGAGTCGACGAGGTGATTGATCCGCAAACCGTACGCCACGTTCTCGAAAATCGACTTGGGAAACGGATTCGACTTCTGGAACACCATGCCGACGCGCCGCCTGAGGTCGACCACGTCCACGGAGGGCGCATAGATGTCCTGATTGTCAATCCGCATGGAGCCGACGACGCGCGTACCAGGGATGATGTCGTTCATGCGGTTGAGGCATCGCAGGAACGTCGACTTGCCGCAGCCCGAGGGTCCGATGAGCGCCGTGACCTGATTCGCGGGCATCTGCACGGCGATCTGCTGGAGCACGCGGTTGGCCCCATAGAAGAAGTCCATCCCGCTGACGTCGATCTTGGCGGGCACGGCGGGGACAGGCGGGCTCGTCATCGATTCCGGCGCTCCAGATGCCTTCAGCGGCTTTGCAGACTTCTCAGGCTCGGCACCGGCGGCCACGGCAGGCGGATCCTGCAAAAGCATCCGGGAAGGCTATCCCGGTCGAGTTTCCAAGCGGTTTCGGTAATGTAAATTGTGCGTAACTCTGCCGCCAGGCGCATCCCGGCACACGGTCGTCACCCGGCCTGTCTGCGAAGACGATCGGCGCGTTCTTCTTCTTCCCGGTCGTGGTCGCCGCCTTGACCAGGGCGCACGAGTTCGATTCGGTGACGAACACGCGGTGCCCCTCCGCGCGCAGCCACTTGGCCAGCAGCCCGAGCTGCGGCGTCTTGCCCGATCCGTCGATTCGTTCGACGACGAACGGCTTTCCCGGATATCCGTGGCGTTCTGCGGGGTTGTTCGGCCTGTGCGGTCCCGACTTCGATACGCAAGGGCTTGCCGATCAGGCGCTCGAACGGCACGGCCTGGCGCGACGCAGCCCACAGTTCCAGCTCGGCGTCGCCGCTCGTCCGCACTTGCAGCAGCGCGTCCTTGCCGCGATCGTGGAGTTCGACGCCTGAGAGGCTCTGTGAGTGACTACGGTCAAGGGTCTCGGCGAGCCGCAGGATCGCGGCGAGCGTGCGAACCGTTCGTCGGCGCTCCCGCGGGAGGTCGGCGAACTCATCGTGTTCGCGCTTGGGCGTCGCGCGCCGATGGTACCTGGCAACGAGGGCGATGGCGGCGACTTCCTGGGGCTCGAAGCCACGGAGGTCCCCGTTCTTGATGAGATAGTGCGAGTGTTTGTGATGGCCCTCGTAGCTGATATGGACCCCGATGTCGTGCAGCAAGGCCGCGTATTCCAGCCATTCCCGCTCGCGATCGGTGAGGGCATGGACGCTTCGCGTCTGATCGAAGAGGGTGAGGGCCAGTCGCGCCACCTGCGCGGCGTGCTCGGGCCAGTAGTTGCACCGCTCGGCCAGCTCGATCACGCTGCGGCGGCGGATGTCAGGGTACCGATCGACCTGGACGATCTCCTTCCGGTGCCGGGCGATGTAGTCGAGCACCAGGCCCTCGCGCAGCGACAGGTCGCAGAGCGTGATCTCATCAGCGCCAAGGCGCCTGACAATCGCGTCGAGGAGCACGATGCCGGCCACCGACAGATCGGCGCGGCGCGGCTCGAGCCCCACCAGACGAAGGCGCCTCTCCAGCGAGAGCGGCAGCAGCTGCTTCTTGACGCGGCGAAGCTGCCTGGCCGACACGCGACGGTTACGAAGTGCGGCGTCTGTCTCGCGACCCTGCTGCCCGGCGAGCGCACCGAGACTGAGGATGGTCCCCGAGGTGCCGATGACGCGATTGAACCCGGCGCGGGCGAGATCATCCAGGTACTTGCCGGCTTCCGCGTAGATGTGTCTGACCAGCTTCCGTTCGTCGTGCGATGACAGGGGATCGCTCTTGACGAACCGCTCGGTCAGCCGGATGACGCCGAGCTTGAAGCTCCGCCCGCGCTCGACCGTGGTGCCGCCACGCGTGATCTCGACACTGCCCCCGCCAATGTCGATGACGACGGCCACATCTCCCGATCCGACGCCATAGACGGCGGCGAGATGAATGAGCCGCGCCTCTTCGGTCCCCGAGATGACGCGCGCGCGGATGCCGGTCTGCTCGCGCACGGCGTGCAGGAACTCCCCGCCGTTTTCGGCCTCACGCACGGCGCTCGTGGCGACGGCGACGATCTTGTCGACCTGGCGCGATTCCGCGAGACGTCGGAATTTCGATAGCACGCGAACGGCCGCCTGGATGGCGTCCGGCGTGAGCGCGCGACCGTCGAGTCCGCCCGCGCCGAGCCGGACCATTTCCTTCTCGCGATCGACGATTTCAAACGACAGGTCGGGCCGCACGCGCACCACGATCATGTGCAGCGAGTTGGTGCCGATGTCGATGGCGGCAATGAGCATCTGGATATGGACGAAGGCCGGCTCGACTATAATCCCAGACTTCGTCGCCTTCCTATATCATGCCGACGTCACTGGACCGTTACGAACTCCTCCGCAAGCGCCGCGACCGGTTTACACGGATGTTACACGGCGTCGAGGCCGGCAACGACCGGTCGCTCCATCGGGCGCGTGTGGCGTCGCGCCGCCTTCGTGAACTGCTCCCCGTGCTGCAGCTCGACGCCGAGACGACCCACAAGCTGGCGCGCCGGCTCAAACACGTCACCGATCGGTTTGGTGTGGTGCGCGAGCTTGACGTCCTGTTGGCTGTGGTCGACGATTTGGCGGCGACCGGGAGGTACTCAAGGCCGGCCCTGGCCCGTGTCGCCCTGGCCGTCGGCGATGAGCGCCGCCGGGCGCGCGCGCGGCTGCTCACGAAATCGACGCTGACTGAGCTGCACCGGGTGGCCGCGAAGCTGGAGAGGATCGAACGGCGGCTGGAGTCGGCGGGCGCGCGGCCGCCTCGGGCCGCGTCGCGCACGTGGCGATGGGCGATCGAGGCACGGATCGCGCGGCGAGCGGCGACCTTGTCCGAGGCAATCTCAGCGGCCGCCGGGGTGTACCTGCCCGACCGCCTGCATACAGTGCGTATTGCCGTCAAGAAGCTGCGATACGCGCTCGAGGTGTCTGCCGAGACCACAGGCGGTCAGGCGCCGGGCGCTCTGAACCACCTGCGAAGGACGCAGGGCGTGCTCGGGCGCCTCCATGATTTGCAGGTGCTCATCGACCGGGTTCGTCAGATGCAGGCCTCGCCAGCTCCGACGGATCTCGGCGTCTGGCGCGAACTCGACACGCTCGTCGTTCCGCTCGAAGACGAGTGCCGGCGACTGCATGGTCGCTACGTGCGCGACCGCGGCGCGCTCGCGGAACTGGCGGCGCGACTCAGCGGGCGCAGCGGCGGGGCTGAAGGAAAAACTGAAAAGTTAAGACTCAAAAGGACCTAGCCGGGATTTCGCTTCGCTCTCCACTTTTCCCTTTTTACTTTTCAGTCTTACCTTTGAGATGTCTTTTGAGCTGTATCTGATTCGCCACGGGCTGGCCGAGGAGCGTGGCGAGGCGTGGCCCGACGACGACAAGCGGCCTCTGACGGCAAAAGGCATGTCGCGGCTCCGCAAGGCGGCTCGCGGGCTCGCGGAACTCGGTGTCTCTTTCGACGTCATCCTCACCAGCCCGCTCGTTCGAGCGCGGCAGACGGCGGAAATCGTTGCGGCCGGGTTCGACGCCCGGCCTGCCCTCGTGACGGCCGAGTCGCTCGCTCCCGGGGGAAGCTATGCGGCGGTCTCCGCTGAACTCGAGAAGCACACCAAGCGGACGCGCATCGCCCTCGTGGGGCACGAGCCGGGAATCGGCGAGCTGACGGCGCGCCTCATCGGATCCCGCCACGCCGTCCCGTTCAGGAAAGGTGCGGTGTGCCGCATTGACCTCGACGCGCTTCCGCCGTCAGGGCCCGGCGAGCTGCGGTGGTTCCTGACCTCGAGAATGCTGCGGAGGATCGGCTAGTCGCCTCACACCCGCAAGAGATCCGCCTGCCAGTTCTTGACACGCTGCTTGATGCTCTTCTGCGTCGGCAGATTTCCCGCCAGCACATCGCGGACCAGATCCGGCAGTTCCGCGTCGCCGGCAAAGCGCAGCGCGACGAGTTGCTGAGGCGTCAGCTCGTCGATGCGACTCCGCAGGTCGGGCGGCAGGAGATCCCGGAGCCGCAGCCGCATCTCGAGCCGAATGATCCGGTCCTGGGCCGTCAGCGCCATCAGGCGAGAGGCGAACCCGAGCATCAGGACCGCCGCGGCCACGATCAAGGTGAACACCGTGCCTTGCCTGGGGTCCAACCAGAGGTGACGCACCGAGTTCAGGAAGTTGAGCAGGAGCACGGGAATCACGAAGAAGTGAAACGGCGGATAGAAACGGGCGTGGTGCTTGAAGTCCTGGGTCTGCGGCATTGGGATGGCTCCTCGCCGCAGATTCTACGATGATGCCGGCTGTTCGTCCACGAAGCGGTATCCGAGGCCGACGACGGTCTCGATCTGCCGTCCTGCGGTCCTGAGCTTCGTCCGCAGGCGGCCGACGTGGACATCGACCGAGCGCGTCTCGATCAGGCGGTCGTAGCCCCACACACGCTCGAGCAGACGATCGCGCGAGATCACTCTGTTCTTGTTCTGGACCAGATACCGCAGCAATTCGAACTCGCGACGCGTCAGCCGGATGGCAGCGCCGTCGACCGTCACGGCCACGGCGTCGAAGTCGGCACTCATGTGCTCGCCCCGATACGTCCCGGTGGCGGGCTGTTCGTCGCGCGCCGCGGTCCGCCGGAGCACGGCCCGCACGCGTGCCGTGAGCTCCCGCAGGCTGAACGGCTTGGTGATGTAGTCGTCGGCGCCGAGCTCGAGACCGCTGACGCGGTCGTCTTCGCTCGTGCGCGCGGTCAACATGATGATTGGGACGTGCCGGAGATCCGAGCGGGCACGAAGATGCCGGCAGACGTCCAGACCGCTGAGAACCGGAAGGTTGAGATCCAGGATGACGAGATCCGGCGGCCGCTCGGTCATCGCCTTGAGCGCGGCATCGCCGCTCGACACAATGTCGGCCTTGGCTTCGCCCGTGCGCTCGAGCGTGTGCTTGATGAGGCCCGCGATGTCGCGTTCGTCCTCGACGATCAGGATGCGATGTGGAGTGGGCATGACAGAATGGCCCACCGTACGACAGGCAAGTTAACGGCTCGTGTCTGCCGGGTTAAATGTGGGTTAACGGAACAAGTAGCGACAGCACGGGACCCGGGCCGGAAGGGGTGGATATCATCGAGACATCAAGATGTGCTGCGCATCGACCGTACCGGCTTTGGTGTCGTGGATCCGCTGGTAGCGTCCGTCCGGTCCAAGGACCGTGGCCTTGGTGTCGTCCCGCAAGTACGTGGGGAGCAGCTCGAACCGGAGGTAGCGGCGGACTTCCGGATCGAGGATCGGACACAACGCCTCGACGCGGCGGTTGAGGTTGCGCTCCATGAGGTCGGCGCTGCCGATGTAGATCTCGGTGTCGCCGCCGTTCTCGAACGAGTAGATGCGTGAGTGCTCCAGGAACCGCCCGACAATCGATCGCACCCGAATCCTGTCGCTCACGGCGGGAATGCCCGGCCTGAGGCAGCAGATGCCCCGGACGATCGCATCGACTCGAACCCCGGCGCGCGATGCGCGATAGAGCTGGCGGATGATGTCGGGATCCGAGATGGAGTTGTTCTTGATGATGATCCCCGCGGGCCGGCCGGCCGCCGCATGCGCGATTTCGCGATCCACAAGCGCCGTGAACTGCTCACGCAGCGCGACGGGGGCCACGAGCAAGGTACGGTATTCGGTCTGGCGCGAGTAGCCGGTCAGATAGTTGAACAGATCCGACACATCCGCCGCGATCTGCTCGTTCGCGGTGAACAGGCCCAGGTCCGTGTAGATCGAGGCTGTGGTCCGGTTGTAGTTGCCGGTGCCGACGTGCACGTACCGCGCGACGCGATCTCCCTCCTGGCGGACGACCAGGCAGAGCTTGCAGTGCGTCTTCAGACTCACCAGACCGTAGACCACGTGCACCCCAGCCTCTTCCAGCCGGGTCGCCCACTCGATGTTGCTTCGCTCGTCGAAGCGGGCCTTGAGCTCGACGAGCACGGCGACCTGCTTGCCCCGGTCGGCCGCTTCGATCAGGCGATCGATGACGGGCGAATTGCCCCCGACTCGATAGAGTGTGATCTTGATGGCCACCACATGCGGGTCCTCGACGGCCGCGTCAAGGAAGGTCTCGACCGCCGCGAACGAATCGAAGGGATGGTGGACCAGCTGGTCGCGGTTCTTGATCCGGTCGAACACCGCTTCAGGGTCGAGGCCGCGCCAGATGACGCTCGGCACAAATGGCACATCCTTCAGTTCGGGCCGCTCGATTCGCGTCAACGCAAACCAATCGGCGATGCCCAGGCGCGTCCCGGTCGGGACCACGACGGGCTGGTGCGGTGCGAAATTCTCGATGAGGATCGTGACCACGCGCTCCGGCATGTCGGCGTCGATCTGCAGCAGCGTGATCGGTCCGTGACGCATCTCCTTCAGGCTGCGATCCACCGACTCGAGCAGGTCCTCACCTTCCTCCTCGCGAAGCACGATGTCGGAGTCGCGAATGATGCGAAAGAGGTGGGCGCCCTGGATGGTCGTTCCGGGAAACAGGTCCCCGAGGTTCAGATGGATCACGTCCTCGAGAAAGGCGAACGTCTGGCCCGCGCGGCCCGAGATCGACGCGGGCACCGGGACGAAGCGCGGCAGCACGTCGGGCACCTTCACGCGGGCGAACTTCGTCGCGCCCCGGTCTTCGACCACCACGGCGAAGCTCTTGCTGCGATTCGAGATGTAGGGGAAGGGGTGCCCGGGATCGAAGGCCAACGGCGTCAAAACCGGATAGACGCTGGCGCGGAAGTACTGCCCCAGATAGCGGGCCACCGCCGTTGAGTATTGCGCCGGATCGAGAAACGCGACGTTCGCCGCGGCGAGCAACGGCCGCAGGTCGCGTGCCCAGCACGCCTCGATGTCTCGCAGCATCCGCTCGGCGCGGGCCCGGACGGCCGTCAGTTGCTCGCCGACCGTGAGCCCGTCGGGCGAAGACGCGGCGACGCCCATCCGATGCTGACGCGTGAGCGTCGCGACGCGAATCATGAAGAACTCGTCGAGATTATTGGCGGCAATCGCGAGAAACTTCACCCGCTCGAGGAGGGGATGGGCTTCGTTGCGGGCCTGTCCCAGCACGCGTTCGTTGAACGCCAGCCAACTCAACTCACGGTTGATGTACAGCCGAGGATCCCTCAGGTCGGTGTCGGAGTTCGCCGGCTCCGCGAGGAAATTCTGAGCGCCCTGAAGTGTGTCCATGGCCCGCGGAATTGTACCGCGAGGAGTTCGCGTCTCGCGGACCGCAGGGCTTTCCGGCTCTTCATTTAACACGGATTTTACACATTCGTCACACCGATATGAGGCCATCGGCGCGGAGCGGTTACATCGGGCGGTTACCCTACGAGGAATGGCAGGGGGTTGCGGAGGGGAGCACAGCGGGGCGTGACCATAACCGCCATCGTGTGTGCCTACAACGAAGCCCGCCTGCTGCCTGCTTGTCTCTTTTCTCTCCTCGCCCAGACCCGGCCCCCTGACGAGATCATCGTCGTCAACAACGCGAGCACCGACGAGACGGGCGCTCTTGCGCGCGCGGTGCCTGGCGTCCGGGTGGTGGACGAGCCGGAGAAGGGGCTGGTCGTGGCCCGGGAAACCGCGCGGCGGATCGCGCAAGGCGACGTCCTGGTGTATGTCGACGCCGATTGCCGGGCGCCTCTCCGATGGCTCGAGCGGGTGGAGGCGCGGTTGCGCGATCGCGCCTCGCTCGTCGCCGTGACGGGCCCGTACCGGTTCTACGACTGGGACTGGAGTGGCCGCACGGCGATTCGCGCGTACGACATGCTGGTGGCGCCGCCGACCCACGCGGTCGTGCACCACCTATTGGGGATCGGTGCGATTCTCTACGGCGGTAACTTCGCGGTGCGGCGCGAGCCGCTGGCCCGCATCGGCGGTTTCGATCGCCGCATCGATTTCCACGGCGAGGACACCAACCTTGGCCGGCGTCTGACGCCGGTCGGCAACATCGCCGTCTGCCTCGACTGCTGGGTCTGGACGTCGGCGCGGCGGTACCGAGCGATGGGGAAGCGCCAGGTCTTCGGGCTCTACGTGCGAAACTTTTGGTCCGAGATCCTGCGCCATCGTCCCTCTGATCGCGAACATCTGGATGTGAGGGCCTGACATGCCTGGCTACGAACCCTTCCTCCTCTGCGACTTTCATGTGCACACGCAGTGGAGCGACGGGCGTCTGTCGGTGCGAGAGGTCGTGGACCTGTACGGCCGGACGGGGCGCTTCGACGTCATCGCGATCACCGACCATATTTTGATGAAGCGCGACCTGCTCGGCCGAGCCGCGCGACTGGCGACGCTCGGCCGGCGTGAGTGTTCGGTCACCGAGAAGCGGTTCGACGCCTATCTGGCCGACATCGCGGCTGAAGCCAGGCGGGCCAGGGAGCTGTACGACCTGCTCGTGATTCCCGGCGCCGAGGTGACCCAGAATCACCTCCGCAGCAGGAAGAACTCGCACATCGTGGCGCTCAATCTCAAGGAGTACATCAGCGCCGACCAGCCGGCGGAAGACATCCTGCGCGAGATACGCCGGCAGGGCGCGTTTAGCATCGCTTGCCACCCGCACCACCGCACGACCCGGCGGTTCGAAATCAGCACCTGCTACCTCTGGGATCATCGCAAGCGGCTCGTGGACCTTGTCGACGTGTGGGAGGCGGCCAACCGGGACGACTTGTTCTCGGTGACCAGCCTGAAGCACTACCCGTACGTGGCCAACAGCGACTTCCACAAGCCGAAGCATCTGTACTCGTGGAAGACCCTGCTCAGATGCGAGAAGAACTGGGACGCCATTGCGCGCACGCTGCGGGCGAACGTCGACATCGCCCTGACGCTGTACCGCAACGGATCCTGGGCAGCCTGAGGCCCGACTCGTCGGCCCCGGCCGTTTACAGCGGCGTTACGGCCGACGGGAAATTAACAGCGACGTAACACACGCGAAGTACCTCGGATATGTCGCGCCGCTACTGTTGCCGAGTCAACGTTCACAGAATTGATATCGAGTGAGTGAAGGAGGTTTCTTTGCGACGCACTTTTGCCTTGATTGCCCCGATGGTGTTCCTTGCGGCCACGGTATCCGCTCAGGTCACACCGGCCGCCGGATTCGTGCCGCCTGACGACACGCAGTCCCTTCGGGTCGGGATGACGATGTTCCTGGACAACACCTACATGCTCGGCCCGAAGGGCACGTCCGCTGATTGCGCGGCGACCCCGGGTTGCAGCCAGGACTTCACGCCAAGCGCCTTCAATGTGGGCCGCACGTACTTGAATGTCACCGGCAACATCTCTCACCTGATTTCCTACCGGATCAGCCCGGACCTCACCGGCCTGGTCGCCGGCACCAGTTACCCGTTGCGGATCAAGTACGCGTACGCGCAGTTCAGCCTCGACGACTGGATCAAGAACAGCCGAACCAACTGGGTCCGATTCGGGCAGCAGCAGACGCCGTGGATCGACTTCGAGGAAGGCATCTACCGCTATCGGTTCCAGGGCACCGTGTTCGGCGAGCGAAGCGGCGGCTATCTGTCCTCGTCGGACCGGGGCGCGTCGTTCCACTACACCTTTCCGGCGAACTGGGGCGACGTCCACACGGGCATCTACAACGGCGAGAACTACCAGGCGGCCGAGACCAACCAGCAGAAGGCGTGGAGGACTCGCGTGACGGTCCGGCCGTTTGCCAGGATGGCTCCGCTCTATCGCGGCTTGCGTGCGTCGGTCTTCTACGACAAGGACAGCTACCAGACGGACTCCGAGCGGAAGCGACTCATTGGCGCGGTGACGTTCGAGCATCAGTATGTGAACGCGGCGTTCCAGTACATGATCGCCAACGATCAGGGCACGGCGCTCGGGACCCCCTTCAACCGGGAGGGCAAGGGTTACTCGATCTGGGCCGTGCCGAAGCAAGGCGCCGGGAACCTCGGGTGGGAGGGACTCGTCCGATACGACCACCTCGTCCCCGACACCCGGAGCACGGCGATTCCCGTCACGACGGGCACCAACACGGTGACCTTCGAGCAGCAGGAGCGGAACCGTGTGGTCCTCGGCATCGCGTATTGGTTCCCGCATCCGGCCGGCGGCGCGACCACGGCCATCATGTTTGACTTCGACGGACTCACGACGGGCCCGGGCGTGCCCAATGCCACCGGCGGGCTTGTTGGCGTCAGCGGGATCGGCACGGCGGCCCCGACGCAGACCAACCCGGGTTTGACCGCCAACGGTCCGTTTCTTCCGACACCCACGTTCAAGACGTTCACGATTCGTGCGTTGCTCAATTTCTGAGGATGCAGGGCGGACCCTGTCGGGTCCGCCCTAACTTAAGTGGAGGTTGTTCCAATGAAGCCGATTCACAAAGTTCTCGCGACGATCGCGGCGGTCGTGGTCATGGCAGGCGCGGTCGCCGCGCAGACGATTCAGATCAACGGAGCGGGCGCGACGTTCCCGTATCCCATCTACTCGAAGTGGTTCTCCGAGTACAACAAGTTGCACCCGAACGTGCAGATTAACTACCAGTCGATTGGATCGGGCGGCGGCATTCGCCAGCTCACGGCCCAGACGGTGTTCTTCGGGGCGACCGACGGCCCGATGACCAGCGACCAGTTGGTCGCTGCCGCCGGCAAAGTGCACCATCTTCCGACAGTGCTTGGCGGCGTGGTCCCCATCTACAACATCCCGGGTGTCAACGTTGAGCTCAAGTTCACGGGACAGGTGTTGGCCGACATCTTCCTCGGCAAGATCACCACATGGAACGACCCGGCGATCGCGAAGCTGAATCCAGGCGTCAACTTTCCGGGTAGCGCCGTCACCGTTGTTCACCGGTCCGATGCCTCGGGCACGAGCTACATCTGGGTGGACTACCTGGCGAAGATATCGCCCGAGTGGAAGACGAGGGTTGGCGTCGCCACGGCCGTCAACTGGCCGGCGGGCGTCGGCGGCAAGGGCAACGAAGGCGTGGCCGGTCTGGTGACGCAGACCCCGGGCTCGATCGGATACGTCGAGCTCATCTACGCGCTGCAGAGCAAGATCAACTACGGCAGCGTCCAGAACATGGCCGGCGAGTTTGTGAAGTCTTCGGTGGCATCCGTGACGGCGGCGGCGGCGGCGGCGACTGCAGCCATGCCGGCCGACTTCCGCGTCTCGATTGTGAACGCGCCGGGCCCCGGTGTGTATCCGATTGCATCGTTCACGTGGATCCTGCTCTATGAGAATCCGAAGGACAAGGTCCAGTCCAGGACGATGGTGGAGTTCATGAAGTGGGCCCTGACCGACGGTCAGAAGTTCGCCACGGAACTGGGCTATGCACCGTTGCCGGCGAGCATCGTGGAGCTCGAGATGGCCACGCTGGCGAAGATCAAGATCGGATAACGGCCTTGTCCCCGCGTCAGGATAAAATCAGTGGGCATGTTCGGTAAAGGTAAAGACCTCGGGTTCCGGATCGGGACGGGCGCGTTTGCCCTCGCGCTCGTCCTGATCGTTTTCGCGATCGGCTACGAGTTGGTGCGCCAGTCGATGTTGTCGATCCAGAAGTTCGGCCTGGGCTTCTGGGGGACTGAGATCTGGGACCCGGTCGCCGGCGAGTTCGGCGCGCTCCCGTTCATCTGGGGCACGTTGTACTCATCGGTCCTCGCGCTCCTGCTGGCGACCCCGGTCGCCATCGGTATTGCGATTTTCATCTCCGAGCTTGCGCCCGCCCGCCTGCGCCAGCCGCTGGTCTTCCTGACGGAACTTCTCGCGGCGATTCCTTCGATTGTCTACGGTCTCTGGGGTATTTTTGTCCTGGTGCCGGCCGTGCGGGCACTCGAAGTGGCGACACCGGACTGGCTGAAGCAGGTCCCGCTCTTCACCGGCCCTCCGATCGGCGTGGGCATGCTGACGGCCGCCGTGATCCTGGCGGTCATGGTCGTGCCGTTCACCTCGTCAGTCGCGCGGGAGGTGCTTAAGTCGGTGCCGGTCGCGCAACGTGAGGGTGCGTATGCGCTGGGCGCCACGCGCTTCGAAGCGATTCGCGCGGCGGTCTTTTTCGCGCGCACCGGTATTATCGGCGCCGTCATGCTGGGCTTCGGCCGCGCGCTTGGCGAAACCATGGCCGTGACGATGGTGATTGGGAACAACCCCCAGGTGTCCGCGTCGCTGTTTGCGCCGCAGCACACGATGGCGGCCGTCCTGGCGAACGAGTTCACCGAGGCCTCCGACGACCTGTATCTCAACGCGCTCGTCGAGATCGGCCTCGTCCTGTTCATCATCACGCTCGTCGTCAATGGGCTGTCGCGGGTCCTGATTTGGAGCATGGCGCGTCCAGCCAAACGCCTCGCGCCGGTCGCGGTCGTTCCCGCGGAGGAGTCGGCGGCATGACGAGGGCTGACGTGGCCAGACGAACCATCCGACGCAAGATCCTGTCGTCGATGTTCGTCGGCTTCTGCGTGTTGTGCGTCCTGGCGGCCCTGGTGCCGCTCGGCTTCGTCCTGTTCTTCGTCATCGGCCAGGGCATTCAATCTGTCAACCTCGATTTTTTCACACGCATGCCGACGCCCGTTGGAGAGCCCGGCGGAGGCATGGCCAACGCCATCGTCGGCACCCTCATGCTGACCGGACTCGGTTCGCTGTTCGCGATCCCGATCGGGATCATGAGCGGTGTGTATATGTCCGAGTACGCGGGTAGCACCCTGGCCAGCGTGGTGCGCTTCGCAGCCGATACGCTCAATGGCGTCCCGTCGATCGTCATCGGTGTGTTCGCCTACGGCGTTGCGGTGCTGCCGTTCAAGCAGTTCAGCGCCTTGGCCGGCGGCCTGGCGCTCGGCATCATGATGATTCCGATCATCGCCCGTACGACCGAAGAGCTCCTGCTTCTGGTACCGAACACGATGCGCGAGGGGGCGTTGGCGCTCGGCGCGACGCGCGCCCGCGCGGTGTTCACCGTCGTGGTGCCGGCGGCCCTCCCTGGAATCATTACCGGTGTCGTGCTGGCCCTGGCCCGCATCGCCGGAGAGACAGCGCCGCTCCTCTTCACGTCGTTCAATAATCGATTCTTCACCACCAGCCTGACACAGCCGATTGGGTCCCTCACCGTGCAGATCTACACCTATGCCATCTCGCCCTACGAGGATTGGCATCGACAGGCGTGGGCCGGCGCGCTCGTCCTCGTGGCGATCGTGCTGATCTGTTCGCTACTCGCCCGCTTTGCCACCCGCAAGCTCGAGGGGCTGACCTCTTAGACCACCGGGTAGACAACCACTGCCGGAACCGGCGCTTGAATGGGGCAGGTCACCAAAACGTGTGTTTTTCGCAAATTTCCCTGTGTTTCTTCCCACTTTGACACCGACCTGCACGCGCTGTCAGAGTTAACACACGTTTTACACAGCTTCCTCGAGGCATGGATTAGGGTACAGAGGCTGTTTTTCTAAGCGGGCGGGAGGGAATTATATGGTCTTCGAAAAGACGCTTGTTCGCGCTGGTCACGTCCGAGCCTTCAACATCTCCTTTGTACCTGGTGGATGGGAAGTGTCCGAACAGGACGAGGAAAAGGGGACGCTACGCCACCGGCATACGGACTGGCATCGCGTGGAACGGGAGGTCATGCGTTTCACCCGACAAGTTGAAGAGTTGCGCGAGGAAGGCTGGACGGAGTCCTAAGCGCCGACGACTCGGTTCCGTAGAGTCCCGATTCCCTCGATCTCGGTTTCGATGAGATCGCCGTCTTTGAGGTATTCAGGCGGCGTTCGTCCCAGGCCGACGCCTTCTGGCGTCCCGGTCGCGATGATGTCCCCAGCCTCGAGCGTCATGCCCTTGGACAGCCATTCGATGATTGCGTCGATGGGGAAGAGCATCTCGGCCGTATTCGCATCCTGCCGGGTCTCCCCGTTGATGCGCAGCGTGATGCGCTTGGTCTGAGGATCGCCGAACTCGTCGGCGGTCACGACGACGGGCCCCATCGGGCAGCAGCCGTCCAGGCTCTTACCCTTGAACCACTGAACGTGCCTGGCCTGCAGGTCCCGCCCCGTTGTGTCGTTGAGGACGGTGTAGCCGAAGACATGACGGAGCGATTGGGCGCGGGGGATGTTCTTCCCGTCCGCACCGAGGATGACGCCAAGTTCTGCCTCATAATCCAACTGCTGGGTGACCGACGGATCCCAGGGAATCGAATCGTACGGGCCATTCACCGTCGTGGGCGCCTTGGTGAAGATGACCGGCGCGTCGGGAATCTTGACCTCTCGCCCGCGCGAGGTCGCCGATTCGATCGCATGGCTCCGGTAGTTCAGGCCGAGACAGAAGATGTTCTTTCGCGGCCGTGGGATGGGCGCGTGCCAGCGAATGTCCTCGGCCCGGTACGGGCCTTCGCGCGCCGAACTCGCCAGACGCTCCATACGTTGCCAGGCGTCCGGTCCCGAACGGATCAGGTCGAGAAGGCTTGCCGGAGGAGCCCCTGGCCACTTCCCGGCGACGAGTGTGTTCACGTCCGCGATGCCGTTGTTGAGGACAACGCCCGTGCGCGGCGTGCGGTCGTCGGGGAGCGAGAAGGTCAGGTACTTCATCGGGTGGGCATTATAGCCCGGCGTTTTGTTGCACAACGTTTACGCGCCCGTGATGTGCACGTCATGGGTGCCCGCTATCGTCGATCGCGTGGATCCAGGCACGGCACGGGCGCGCGGGGAGGCACTGCCGACGAGAGCGCGTTGGAGTTGGGCCATCGCCGTCCTGGCGTTGACTGCGGTCGCCACGGCGGTCGCAGCCGCCCGGGTCGGGCTCAGCAATCCACCGGCGTCACCCCCAGCTCTCCCGGCCGGCGCGGACCGGGTGGCGCCGCTAACGCTGGAGGCGACCGTACGCCGTCAAGCACCAGACGGAACCGTTCAGACTCTTCATCAGACCATTTCGCGAACCTCCGATCGCATCCACGTCGCGACATCCGAGGGCCGCGAGTGGCTGTTCGAGCGCAGTGTCCGGGATCGCCGCCGCGTGTCGGGGTTTCTCATCGATCATCCCTCGCAGGTGATCGTGACGTACGACGAAAGCGGGTTGCATGCCGCGCTGGGGATTCGCGGGTGGGCCTCTGTGTTGATGCTCGGATGTGATGCTGATCTGCTCGCCGAACTCGAGCCCACTGGACAGGCGCGCGTTGTGGGAGGGATTCGGTTCGACCGTTATACGACCATGCGCAAGGAGGCCGTCGCCCGAGACGTGTGGTGGAGTGACAGTCAGATCTTCCCAGGCGATTTCACGACGGCCGACGGCGCCGGGTTCACCCGATTCTCGACCGAGCAGGTGCGGACAGGCGTCGATGCCGCCCTTCTTCGATCGCCGTCCTCGCGCTTTCCCGCCTACCGCCTCGTCGATCCGGCGACTCGCTGGAACACGGCCGAGAGGGTGTTCCGCTAGTCCTTCGCACGCGGCTGTCTGCCAATCTCGTCCAGTTGACGCTTCAAGGACAACTGATCGAGCGCCTCGAGGCGCAGGCTCGTGAAGATCTTGATCCGCGCGTCGAGTTCCCGAAACGCACGGTTAAAGGCCCGCCGTTTGTCTTCGTCGGATCCTTCAAAGGCCGCCGGGTCTTCGATGCCCCAATGGGCCGTCATGGGCTGGCCCGGCCAGATCGGGCAGACTTCGGCCGCCGCACGGTCGCAGACGGTGAACACGAAGTGGAGAGGCGGCGCGCCCGGCGTCGCGAACTCATCCCAGCTCTTGCTTCGGAGACCGTCTATCCGGAGCTGATTCTTCTCCAGCACGTCGAGCGCAAGCGGATGGACCTCCTTCTTCGGGTGGCTTCCAGCGCTGAACGCGGTGAACCGGCCCTTCCCCCAGTAGTTGAGGAGCGCTTCGGCCATGATGCTGCGCGCCGAGTTGCCGGTGCAAAGAAACAGGACGTTGTAGTGAGCCATGAGACCTCAGTCTTTCGAGAAGAGCCAGCGGAAGTAGAGCGTGGCCGCTGTTGCGCCGACCACCTGCGCGAGCAGGAACATTGGGACGTCGGCTGGGCGAATGCCGCTGAACGTATCCGTCAGCGCTCGCGCGACCGTGACGGCCGGATTGGCAAACGACGTCGATGAGGTGAACCAGTACGCCCCGGTGATGTACGCGCCGACCGCGAAAGCTACGGCGTCCGGGCGTCGCTTCGCACAGCCTCCAATCACCGAAAGTAGGCCGAAGGTGGCCACAGCCTCGCTGAGCGCCTGCGGGAATCCCGTGCGCGCGCGACTGGACCAGGCAAACACCGGCTCACCGAACATCGTGTTGGCGCACGCTACGCCCGCCACGGCGCCGAAGACCTGTGCCGGCACGTACGCCAGGACGTCGCGCCAGGAGGCCCCGCCCTGACTGGCGTCCGCGATCGTCACGAGGGGATTGAAATGTGCGCCAGAGATCGGCGCGAAGGTCAGGATGAGCGCGATCAGGACGGCACCCGTTGCGATCGCGTTGGCCAGGAGCGCGACCGCGACGTTGCCGCCGGCGAGTCGCTCGCCCATGATTCCCGAGCCGACCACTGCCGCCAGGAGCAGAGCCGTCCCGATGAACTCGCTTGCCGCCTTCCTGGGAAGCGTCACGTCACCATGTTACTCGCCTACATCACTCGCCACGCTCAGTGTGTGCGCCGTCCGGCGACATTTAACGTGGGCGCAACATGTCCGTCGCCGCAAGTACACAGGCCGTCGCCACCCGTGAAAAGGAGGAAGAGAGCAGCCGACGCCGCCCCCTTCCTCCGTGCTTATGCTATGCCACGTCGTCTTGGCCTAATCCTCGTCGTCGTGCCCGTGATGGTCGTTGTCCCACCCACCGTTGTCGCGGCCGCGATCGTCGTCGTCGTCATCGAAGTGTCGACGCGGCGCCTTTGGCGAGGCGAGGAGGTAGAGCTGGCCGCCTTCGAACAACTCGCCTGAGATGGCGTAGTGCGCCTGCATGTCGGCCAGAAAATACCGCCGGCCATGCTCGTACCAGCGTGCGGACCTGACGATGTCCGTCACTTCGATGATGCCGGAGCTTTCTTCGTCAAGGTTGAAGGGGGCCGGCGCCGGCGACCCAAACCGTGCCGCGTCGGAGTGGAAGATCGCGGTGGCGGTCTTCGTCGCGGGATTGACTCGCCATGTCTGCGCGAGATACGCCTGATTGCCGGGATCTTCCTGAATCAAGACGAAGCCGTCACTGTCGACTGTGAGGTTGTCGAATTGCGCGAAGCCCGTCGTTGAAGGCAGCAGGTCTGCACGGTCGATCACGGGTTCGATCGTGCCCCCGGTCGGGTTGGTGATGCTGTTGAAGGTCAGCTTGTAGAGGCGCGCCGACTGCAGCTTGCCGTCAATGGTGGCACCGGTGATGACGAAGTAGAAAACGCGCGGGTTGAGCGTGTCCCACGCCCCATCCTCCGGGCGCGCGAATTCCGTGATGCCCCTGGTCGTGCTCGTCGTCTGCAGCACTGCGCCCGTCCCCGTGGCCGCGTCGGAGACCTCGACGAGCGAGAACGCCCCGTTGATCGGGCCGTTGTTCTCGCGGGTCACGGCGGCGCCCGAGTAGTTCGTGCCACCGTTGGTCACCTTGATGCCGAAGAGCTTCCCGCCGACGAGACCCGCACGCTCGACCGGATTGCCGGTCTTCTGCTTGTTGCCGAGGTACACATACACTTGGCCAGGCGTGCTGTCGTCCATGCTGACCACGAGGGTCTTGTCGCCAGAGTTGGGGCTGGCGACACTGTTTTCATAGGAGAGGCGTCCAAGCGAGGCCAGCTGATAGGAGTCGCCCTTTCCCGAGCCAGTAATCACATGGGCGAACGCCCGGCCCTCGTTCCCCGCCTCCTCGCCGTTCATGAAGAGACGGCCGTAGAAGCCCTTGCCTGTTCTGGGGTTGTAGAACGCCGTGAACTCGGCCAGGTCGGCTGAGCAGAACCGGTTGAACTGCGCCGTGGGGTTGAACACGTACTGCCCGCTGGCGGTGTCCCACGTGTACACATCCTGAATCAGATCCTCGCCCGCCTTGACCTGCAGGGTGTTCAGCTGAATGGTCCACTGCGACACGAAGGCACCATTCTGGCCGTGCGCGCGCGCGATGCCGCCACCGGCCGGGATCTCGTGATTCATGAACACCGTCATGTACTTCTCGTCGGCGACGTAGCGGCCCCATCGGCCCGCCTCGAACTTGCCGGCCACGGCGCCGAGGCCGTCGGGAATCCCGACCATTCGGTAGCCGTTGTTCTTGGCGGGGTCGCCTGCCGAGATGAGCGAGACCACCTCCCAGCCGTCGGCGGCGGGGACGACGAACGGCGTCTGCGAGCTGGTCGGTCCCTGGAACGTTCCCGGCACGGTGCCGGGTGTGACTTGCGCGGCGGCGGGGAAGGCCCCGACCGCGACGAGCGCGAGAGCCAGTGTTGTCGTTCGTACACGCATGCAGCAATCCTCCTTGAAGTGGAACCGAGCCAGTCTAGGAGGACGCCGCGACGCCACCGTGTCTGCGATGCGACGACCGCGTTACAAATAGGGATCCTCGGCGTGACACGCCGCTGCGGCCAAATTGGGGCTGGGGGCTAGACCCTGGTCCCCGCCCGTATCACCCCGTCCTTGGGCACGATGATGACGCCGTCTCGAATGTAGTAGCCATCGCCATCGGCCTCCTGGACGCCAGCCTCGTTCACCAGCCGGACGTCGTCGCCAATGCGGGCGTTCTTGTCGACGATGACGCCATCCAGGACGACGTTTCGTCCGATGCCGAGCGGCGGTCTGTCGCCCTGGGCCGGCGCGATGTCGTCCAGTTCGTAGTAATCGGCGCCGAGCAACACCGATCGCCGGACGGAGGTGCCGGGCTGGATGGCCGCGCGGATGCCCACGATGGAATCTTCGATCGTGCAGCGCTCGAGGAACGAGCCTTCGGCGATGACCGTGTTGCGCACGGTGCAGTCGCTCAGGCGGGATCCCGGCAGGAAGCGCGCGTGCGTGTAGATGGGGCAGCGCGAATCGTAGAACGTGAACGGTGCATTCGCCGCGGTAAGCCCGATGTTGGCCTGGTAGAACGAAGCCACGGTTCCCACGTCCGCCCAATAACCGCGAAACAGATGCGACTCGACCCGGTACTGCCCCAGCGCCGCAGGAATCACTTCACGGCCGAAATCTTTATAGCTCTCCCGCTCGAGTGCGTCGAAGAGTACATCGCGGGAAAACACGTAGATCCCCATCGAGGCCACAAACGGCTTGCCCGGTGTGTGACCGGCCAGCGTCGAGTGCGGCGGAATGCTCTGGCCGATCTCCTCGAGCCGCGCGGGCGACGGCTTTTCCTCGAACGCGACAATGTGCCCGGTGCGGTCGAATCGGAAGATGCCCATGGTTGACGCATCCTGGACGGTGACCGGGCACGCCGCGACGGTCACGTCGGCGCGGCGATCGATGTGGGCATCGATCAGGTCGTTGAAATTCATCCGGTACAGCTGATCGCCAGCCATGATGAGGTAGTAGTCGGCGCCGTGGCGCGCGAAGTGCCGGGTCGCCTGGCGCACGGCGTCGGCCGTGCCCTGGAACCAGTGTGGGTTGTCCGGCGTCTGTTCGGCGGCCAGGATTTCGACCGAGCCGGTGCTGAAGAGGTCCAGCCGATAGGTCTGCGAGATGTGCCGGTTGAGCGATGCCGAGTTGAACTGCGTCAACACGAAAATGCGCCGGATGTCGGCGTGCAGGCAATTGGAGATCGGGATGTCGATCAACCGGTATTTGCCGCCGATCGGCACCGCTGGCTTCGATCGGTGCTGGGTCAGTGGAAAGAGACGCGTGCCCCGGCCGCCGCCGAGGATAAGCGCGAGGACTTCGTTGTTAATGGCCATGTGGCAGGAAAATGGTACATCGGGGCGAGGTGTAAACGAATCTGTTACAATCCCGCCCCGGATCATTCCATCTGATTCCCCGCGAGGAGAACGCATGTCAACGGTAAGAACGGTCACCGCTCTCTGTCTGGTCGGCGGCGCGCTGGTCGGCATCGCATGCTCGAGTCCGCCGGCCACGACGTCCGGACCGGCCGTGAGCACCAGCGTCGTGATTCGGCTCA
Organism: Vicinamibacterales bacterium; assembly: GCA_049679965.1. Classification (GTDB taxonomy): domain Bacteria; phylum Acidobacteriota; class Vicinamibacteria; order Vicinamibacterales; family CAVVIG01; genus 2-12-FULL-65-11. The sequence goes on along the minus strand of JBAUGX010000220.1, from coordinate 55,309 downwards.
CGGGCTCGGACACGATGGTCAACCTGGATCAGGCCTGGGCAGAAAACTACAGGAAGGTGAAGCCGGACGTCTCGATCCAGGTCGCAGGCGGAGGATCTGGCGTGGGGATCGCCGGCCTCATCGACGGGATCCTCGACATTGCCGCATCCAGCCGGGAGATGGAGGCGGAAGAGATCGCACGGGTCGTGAAGACCGCTGGCGCGGAGCCCAGGGGATTCGTGGTCGGACTGGACGCACTGGCCGTGTACGTCCATGAGGGCAATCCCGTTCAGACGATCTCACTCGAAGAGTTGGCGGAGATCTACGGTGACGGCGGACAGCTGGTCAAATGGTCGCAGGCCGGCATCGAGAACACGGCGTGTGCCAGCGACGAGATCATCCGCGTCGGCCGCCAGAACAACTCCGGCACCTACGTCTATTTTCGCGAGGCGGTCCTCGGAACAACACGCGAGTTCCGGCTCGGCTCGATCGATCAGAGCGGCTCGAAGGACGTCGTGGCACTGGTGTCCCGGACGCCGTGCGCCATCGGCTACAGCGGGATGGCGTATGCCATGCCTGGCGTGCGCGCGCTGAAGATCTCGAAGAAGAAAGGCGAGCCGGGATTTGCGCCGACCGTGGAGAGCGCACTCGACAAGACCTACCCCATCGCTCGGCCGCTGTATCTGTACACGCGCGGCACGCCTACCGGGCCGACCAAGGAATTCATCGACTGGACGCTCGGCGAAGCGGGCCAGCAGGTCCTCAAGGACATCGGGTTCGTCCCCGCCCCGGCTGTCAACAAGTAGCCGTCGAGCCCTGGCCGCGATGCGTCACGCCATAGCTCCCCGCCTGAGTCGTCTCGCGGAGCCGCTGGTGGAGGTGATCATCCGCCTCTGTGGGTGGAGCGCGATCTTCTTCGTTTTCGCGATCTTCTTCTTCGTCTTCCGCGAGGGCGCCCCGATGTTGTTCGGCGCGCTCGACCTGGGGGAGTTCTTCACGAGCGTGAACTGGCGGCCCGATTCCAGGATCCAGGCGCAGTACGGCGTCCTGGCGCTGCTGGCCGGCACGGCATCGGTCACCGCTCTGGCGATGCTGCTCTCGGTGCCGGCCGGCCTCGGCGCGGCAATCTTCGTGTCCGAGTTCTGCCATCCGCGCGTCCGCGAGACCCTCAAGATCGTTATCGAGCTGCTCGCAGCCATTCCCTCGGTCGTCTGGGGGTTCATTGGCGTCATGGTGCTCAACCCTCTCTTGATCGCGCTCACGGGCGCGCCGATCGGCATCAACATCCTCAACGGCGGCATCATCCTGGCGCTGATGAGCGTCCCGATCATCATGTCGGTCGGCGAGGATGCGCTCAAAGCCGTGCCGGACACGTATCGCGAGGCGGCCCTCGCGCTCGGCGCCAGCCGCTGGCAGGTGGTCTACAAGGTCCTGTTGCCGGCGGCCAAAAACGGCCTTCTCGCGGCAGCCCTGCTCGGCATCGGACGGTCGGTCGGCGAGACCATGGCGGTGCTGATGGCCACCGGCCACTCGGTCCAGATTCCCCACAGCCTGCTCGATCCGGTCCGCACGCTGACGGCCACGATCGCCGCCGAGCTCGGAGAATCGGTGGAGGGCGGCGATCACTACCGCGTGCTGTTCGTCATCGGCACGCTGCTGATGCTCATGGCGTTTGCCGTCAACTTGACCGCCGACCTGGTGGTCAAGGGTGTGCGCGGAAAGCAGAATGGTTAACGGGCGGTTCACGGCCGGCGCGGTGGAGCGTCGCAAGGTGCTCGTCGAGCGGCTGGTCGCGTCGCTGCTCGGAGGCGTCACGGTGCTGCTCGTCCTGCCCTTGATCGCCATCCTGACCACCCTGGTCGTGAAGGCGTGGCCCGTGCTGTCATGGGCCTTCATCACCCAGAACCCCCAGACGTACATGACGTCGGGCGGGATCTGGGCGCCACTCGTCGGCACCTTCTACCTCGTCTTCATCTCGCTGGCGGTCGCCGCCCCCATCGGCGTGCTGGCCGGCGTCTACCTCAACGAGTACGCCGCCGAGAACTGGTGGACGCGGCTGGTCACCCTCGCGGTGGTCAACCTCGCCGGCGTGCCGAGCATCGTCCACGCGCTGTTTGGCGTTGGCGCCTTCGTGCTGTTCGCGGGCATCGGCCGCTCCGTCCTGGCCGCCTCGCTCACGCTGGCCGTCATGACGCTGCCGGTCATCATCACGAGCACCAAGGAGGCCCTGGCGGCGGTCCCGCAGTCGTTCCGAGAGGCATGTTGGAACATGGGGGCGAGCCGCTGGCAGACGATCCGCACGATTGTGCTCCCGAACGCGATCAGCGGCATCCTGACCGGCGTCATTCTCCAAGTGTCCAGGGCGGCTGGCGAAACGGCCCCGATCCTGTTCACCGGCGCGGTGTTCTACGTCTCGGTGCCGGATCGGGGACTCGCGGCGTTTCTTCCCTACGGGCTCTTCGATCGCTGCATGGCCCTCTCGTATCACCTGTTCACCATCTCGACCCAGGTCACCGGCGTGTCCGAGGCCCTGCAGTACGGCACGGCCGTCGTCCTCATCGCGCTCGTCATCAGCGTCAACCTGCTCTCGATCGGGTTTCGCGTGTACCTGCGGTCTCGCAAGCGGTGGTAACCGGCGCCGTGAATCCCCACATCGAGTTTCGAAACGTGTCGGTGAGCTACGGCCGGAAAGTTGCCCTCAAGAGCGTGACGCTCGAGATGCCGCGCCACGAGATCTTCGGGATCATCGGCCCGGCGAATTCCGGCAAGACGACCCTGCTCAAGTGCATCAACCGGACGATCGACTTCACGCCGAGCGCGCGGGTCAGCGGAGAGGTGCTCGTCGGCGGCGAAGACGTCTTCCAGATGGCGAACGTGTTCAGTCTGCGGCGCCGCATCGGCATGGTGTTCCCGCTGCCGGTCGGCCTCCCGCTGTCGGTGTACGACAACGTGGCGTACGCGCCGCGAATGGCCGGTCTCAACCACCGGGACGATTTGGACGCGCTCGTCGAAACCTGTCTCCGGCACGCGGCGCTCTGGGACGAGGTCAAGGACCGCATGCAGCTGCTCGGCACTCGACTCTCCGGGGGGCAGCAGCAGCGCCTGACGATCGCCAGGGCCCTGTCGCACCGGCCGGAGATTCTGTGCCTCGACGAGTTCTCGATCGCCGTCGATCCGGTCACGACCATGAAGATCGAGGACGTGCTCCTCGAGCTCAAGCAGCAGATGACCGTCGTGCTCGTGACCAACCTGGTGCAGCAGGCCCGCCGGCTCGCGGATCGCGTCGCGTTCCTCAACGACGGCACGCTGATCGAAGTGGGCCCCACCGAGCACATGTTCTCGGAGCATCCTGCCGAGCGTCTGACGTTCGACTACGTCCGAGGGCACTTCGGATGAGCGGGACCGAGGCGACGTCTTCGGTGCGGTACACCATCTCGGCCGAGGACCTGTGTCTGTGGTACGGAGACTTCCAGGCGCTCAAGCACGTGTCCGTCGAGATCCGGGAAGGGTTGATCACCGGCCTGATTGGCCCCTCGGGCTGCGGCAAGACGACATTTCTGCGCAGTCTCAACCGCCTCAACGAGCGATACGGCAACGTGAAGACCACGGGCACGGTCCGGATACTGGACAAGAACATCTACGACGCGGACGTGAGCCTCGGCGAGTTGCGCAAGGCGGTGGGCATGGTCTTCCAGCGGCCGAACCCGCTCCCGATCTCCATTTACGAGAACATCGTGTTCGGGCTTCGGGTACACGCCGGCGCACGCGCGCTGACACGGCGTCAACTCGACGAGCTGGTGGAGTCGTCGCTGACGGAGGTCGCCTTGTGGGACGCCGTGAAGGACATCCTGCACCACAAGGCGACGCACCTGACGCTCGAACAGCAGCAGAAGCTCTGTATCGCCCGCCTGCTCCCGCTCAAGCCGAGCGTCATCCTGATGGACGAGCCCTGCTCAGCGCTCGACGCTCAGGGCACCGCCGCCATCGAGCGGCTGATGGACGGACTGCGAGGACGCTTCACCATCGTGATCGTGACCCACAACATGGCGCAGGCCCGCCGGATCAGCGACGAGTGCATCTTCATGCTGCTCGGAGAGTTGATTGAGCACGGGCCGACAGTGGACGTCTTCTTGAAACCCACGCACAAGGAGACGGAAATGTACGTGGAAGGCCGATATGGTTAGAGGAGTGCAGGCATGATCAAGTTTGAGCAGGAACTGAAGGGCGTCAAGGCCCGCCTGATGGAGATGGCCGCGCTGGCCGAGCGCATGGTGGCATGGGCCTCCAGTGCGCTCGTGACGCGCGACCGCGCGATCATCGCGGAAGTGCTGGCCGCCGAGGAAAAACTGGACCGGTTTCAGATCGAGATCGACAGTGAAGCGATCCGCCTCATCACCATCTACACGCCGACCGCGAAGGATCTGCGGTTCCTGTTGATGGTCGTGCGGATCAACACCGAGTTGGAGCGTATCGGCGACCACGCAGTGAACAACTGCGAGTACGTCGAGATGTTCATATCCGATCCCCCGCCCCGCCCCCTGAAGGACCTGTCGCGGATGACCGAGATCACCTGCCAGATGGTTCACGACGCGCTCCAGGCGTTCGACCAGGAAGATGTGCAGAAGGCCGAGCAGGTCGTCAAGCTGGACGACGAGGTGGACTCGCTGAACCGGCAGACGTTCAAGGACCTCTTGACCGATCGGACCGACGACCCCGAGATGGTCAAGCGCTGCATGAGTCTCATCCTGCTGGCGCGCGCGCTCGAGCGCATCGCCGATCACGCGGTGAACATCTGCGAGGAAGTGATTTATCTGGTCAAGGGCGAGGACGTCAGGCATCAGACAGGAGGAACGTAGAAGTCAAAAGTTAGAACGAAAAAGTCAAAACTAAAAAGTTAAGACGACGGGAGTGTCAACGTAAAACGCGCTCCTCCCTCTGCGCGATTCTCAGCGCGCACATCGCCACCGTGCAGCTCGATCAGGTGCTTGACGATCGCCAGCCCCAGACCGGTGCCTCCGGGATCGCGCGCGCGCGACTTGTCCACGCGATAGAACCTCTCGAACACCCTCGGCAGATCTTCCTCGGGAATGCCTGGTCCTTCGTCCGAGACGGCAATGGCGACCCGGCCGTCAGCTCGGCGGGCCTCGATCCGAATCGTGGTGTGCTCGGGCGCGTAGGTGACCGCGTTGGCGACCAGATTCCGCAGCGCGTCGTGCAGCTTGCCGAGATCGCCCCGAACCGTCTCGGCATCCGGCGCGACGGCCACCTCGACTCTCTGGTGACGCTCGGCGAGGGCCATCGAGAGATCGGCGATGACGGCCTGGGCGAGCGCCCGCGCATCGCAGCCGATGATGTCCAGCGTTTCCTGTCCGGCGTCGAGCCGGGCCAGCCGCAGCAGGTCCTTGACCAGTCGCTCCATGCGCTCGGTGTGGCGCGTGATGATGGCCAGAAAGCGGCGATGTTCCTCGGGGTCACCGTCCCCATCCGACAACGCCTCGACATACCCGCGTATGGCGGTCAGTGGCGTGCGCAGTTCGTGCGACACGTTGGCGACGAAGTCGCGGCGGATCTGGTCGGCGCGCTTGAGCTCTGTGATGTCGTGCATCACGACGACCGCGCCGTGCGCCGCGTCTGGAGACGCGGGCGCTGCTCTCGCGATGATGGCGCGCGACGAGTCGCGCGGGGGAGTGAACTGCAAGGCGTCGGGCGTGCGGCCCGAGAGCCCTGCCGCCAGCAGTTCGGCAATCGCCGGGTGCCGGATGGTCTCCACATACGGCCGGCCCAGGGCGAGCGCGTCGAGCTTCAGCATCCGCTGCGCGGCCTGGTTGGCGAGCTGGAGCCGCCCCTGCGGATCTACGACGATGACGCCTTCGACCATGCCGGCGAGAATCGCCTCCATCCGGCCGTGGTCGCGCGCCTGCTCGGCGAGGCGGCGCCCGACTTCCTGCACCGACTCGTCGAGCGCCCGTGCGACGGCGCCCATCTCATCGTCGCCAAAGTCGATCCGCGGCGGGGTCAGGTCGCCGCTCCGGTAGCGGCGGGCGAGGTCGGCCACCCCGCGAACGCGCTGACCGATTCTGGCTGACGAGAGCCACGCAATGGTCGCCGCGCCGATAAAGGCGATCGCGAGCGACGTGAGGGTCACCGTGAGCACCGGCCGCAGCTGTTGACCGACATCGGTCAGCGGAAGCGCGACACGGACGAACGCGATCGCCGGGTGCCGAACCGGGACGGCCACGTACAACATGTCGATCTTGAGGGTGTCGCTGTGGCGGCGCGCGTGGCCGAGCCCGGAGGCGCGCGCTTCGACCACTTCCGGTCGCCCGGCGTGATTGTCCATCGCCGCCACACCTGCGGGCGGCTCCGACGAGTCGCCCATCACGCGACCATCGCCGGCGATCAAGGTCACGCGAGCCCCAACCCGCTGCCCAATCCGATCGGCGACTTCGTCAAGATCGGGGACGGTCGAGAGCGAGGGCGCGAGCTCGATCAGCTCTGCCGCCAGCCGGGCCTCGGCGACGAGCGTCGCCTCGATCTGCTGGTCGATCTGTCCGCGCATCATCGTCGCGAAGAGCGTCCCGGCCACGATGAGCGCGACAATGGCCGACGAGACGGCGGCGAGGAAGAACTTGGCTTGAAAGCCCCTGGTCATCGGTCCGCGGCCGGGTGATCGAGGAGTTTGTAGCCGAACTGCTTGACGGTCACGATGGCCTCGGCCAGCAGCGGCAGCTTCTCGCGCAGGCGGCGCACGTGCACGTCAACCGTTCGGGTTCCGCCGGTATAGCGATAGCCCCAGACCTCCTCGAGCAGAATATCGCGCGACAGGACGCGTCCGCGATGCTGGAGCAAGTACTCGAGCAGGAGAAACTCCTTGGCCGTTAGCGTCACGTCTCGACCTTCCAACGACACCGTGTGCCGCTCGGAATCGACCGCGATCGAGCCGTAGGTCAAGGGGCCCGAAACCGGTACGATGCGTTGCGCCCGGCGGAGCAGCGCCCGCACGCGCGCCACCAGTTCGTTGGGGCTGAAGGGCTTGGCCAGATAGTCGTCCGCGCCCATCTCGAGGCCGACAATGCGCTCGGCCTCTTCGGATCGAGCGGTGAGCATGATGATGGGGATGGCGGCGGTCTTGTCGTTCGCCCGGAGCGCGCGGCACACCTCGAGCCCGTCCATCTGAGGCAGCATCAGATCGAGGACGATCAGATCCGGCGGCTTCGCACGGACCGCGTCGAGCGCTTCACGCCCCGACGACAGACGCGTCGTGGTGTAGCCAGCCTTGTCGAGGTAGCGGGCGACCAGCTCGGCGATGTCGGGATCGTCCTCGACGACCAGGATGCGTGCGGGCATTCGGGCTCAATTCTAATCGTTCTATAATCCCGGACAGATGCGCCTCGCGATCGTGACCGGCATCGTCCTGCTGGCGGTGCCTCTCGCCGCCCAGACGGGTGGCTATCCGTCGCCACCGCTGCCGCTGGCGCCACCGGTCATCGCCAGACATCTCACGATTGCGACCAGCGCCAGCGCGGCAGTCGTGAAGCCTGGCGCGCTCGTGTCGCTTTTTATCGATATCGCGCCTAAGCAGGGGATTCACGTCTACGCGCCTGGCGCCAAGGATTACCTGCCAATCGCGGTGAAAGTCGATCCCCACACCAGCGTGAAGGCGGGAACGCTGACCTACCCCAAGTACGTCGGTTTGGTGTTCGATGCGCTGGCCGGCGGGCCGGTGCCAGGCTACAAGGGTCCGTTCCGCCTGACGCAGGGCGTGACGATTGGGGCTTCGGTGAAGCCTGGTACGAAGATCAGGCTGACCGGCACGGTGGCCTACCAGGCGTGCGACAACAAGGTGTGCTTCGTGCCCGAGTCGGTGCCGGTCAGTTGGACAATAGACGTGAGATGAACGGATAGCCCCAGGCGACACCCAAGCCGATCGACACGCAGCCCACCACCATCGACACGGTCCGGGCCACGGCGTGATGCGCGCCCATGCGCGCGAGCGGCCAGCCGAGCAGCCCGGACAACGCCGCCATCCCGAGTGTGGATCCCAACCCGAACAGCGCCATGTATGCGAGCCTCGCCGCCGTGGTCGGCAGCGTCGTCAGCACGAGCGCGGTGAGCGCGCCGCTGCCGGCCAGTCCGTGTATGGCGCCAACGAGGAGCGGGCGGCGGGCCAGCGTCCAGTGACCGATGTGGACGTGCTCGGGCACACCCGGATGGCTGTGGACGAGACGGCCGTGGTGATGCACGTGCGGCGGGCCGGCCACGCCCCGACGTGCCGACAGAAAGACGGCGCGCGCACCGAGCGCGATCAGCATCAGCGCAACGAAGAATTCGAACAGGTTCGAGACGCGCGCGGGCATCTCCGCGCGGAGGATGACGAGCACGACGCCGACGAGCAGCAGGGAGAACGTGTGGCCGACGCCCCAGCACATGCCCAGAAACGCGGCCCTGCGGCTGCCAGCCTCTCTGGCGATCAGCGTGGACACGGCCGCCAGATGGTCGGGCTCGAGCGCGTGACGCATGCCGAGCAGCGAACCAAGCCCCGAGCTGGCAAGGAGTTCAATCACGCTTCCCTCACTCCGTGGCTGCGCGCGAGGAAATATCCGGCGACGACGACGAGCAGGACGCCGTTGATGCCAAGGACCATCGGGGCGCCGATGAACGTCGCGAGGTAGCCGCTGGCGAGGCTGCCGAGCGGCATGCCACCGCGGAAGGCGACCATGTAGATGCTCATCACGCGCCCGCGCATCTCGTTGGGCGCGATCAGTTGAACGAGCGAGGTGACCGTCGAGAAGACGATCATCAGCGCGACGCCGGTGAGAAACAGCAGCAGTTCGCTGACCCACAGCACCCGCGACAGGGCAAAGAGCAGAATCAGGATCCCGTAGATCACCTGCACGAGCAGCACGGTCAGCCCCATGCGCCTGAACTTGCCAAGCCAGGCGACGACAAGAGCGCCGACGATCGAGCCAACCCCCGAGAACGCCAGCAGGTGGCTGTAGGTCTGGGCGTCTCCGCCGAACACCTGCTTCGCAAAGAGTGGCAGGAAGGTCAGGACCGCGAATCCGAGAAACGTCGTGACCGCCGCGAGGACGATGAGTGCCGCGAGGTTGTCGTGATGGCGCACGTACGACAGGCCGCCGCGCAGCTCGTCGCCCATCGACTGCACGGCGACCGGCGGGATATGTTTCACTCGCAGCGACATCAGTGTCGAGATGACGACGAGGAACGACACGGCATTGATCGCGAAACACGCGGCCATGCCCATCTGGTCGCTGTAGCGCCACGTCGCGAACGCGGCGATCGTCGCACTGAAGAGCAAGGGCCCGAGCACGCGCGCGACGTTGAACTGGATCGAGTTGAGCGCAACGGCGTTCGGCAGATCCTTCTTGTCGACGAGCGAGGGAATGAGCGCCTGATAGGCCGGACCGCCGAACGCCTGGGCCAGGCCCGTCGCGAACGACAGCACCAGGATGTGCCAGATCTGGACGACATCGAAATAGACGAGCAGCGCCAGCGCGACGGCCGTCGTCATCTGCATGTACTGAGACATGAGTAGCGTCCGCCGGCGATCGAGTCGATCGGCCAGCACGCCGCCGATGAGGGTGAAGAGCATGATCGGCAGCTGCTGCAGGAACGCGTCGAGACCCAGATAGAACGCAGAGCCGGTCAGCGACAGGACCATCCAGTTCTGGGCGGCCGACTGCGTCCACGTGCCGACGCTCGATGTGCAGGCGCCGAACCACTGCACGCGAAAGTCGCGGTAGGCGAAGGCGGCGAGCGTACGCCGCGCGGCGCGGGAGCCGAACGACGTGCCCGGGGGCGCCGGGGCTGCCACAGACGTGATGGTGTCGGCCGTCGGGGATGCTTCTGCGGGGGCGGGTTCAGCCAATCGAGGTCCTGAGGTCAATGTTACCGCACGCTTTGTATCCGCACGCCAGTTCCGTCATCGAGGCCCAGGACCTGTCACGCCGAGGCGCGGGATCGCGCCTATTTGCACCGGTTGTGTCTGGCACTGCCTTTGCCCAGCGGAACGGTCATGCAATACCACCTCGATCCCATCGCCGCCTCAATCGACTCGTCGCTGCGCGGACTGTCGGCGCCGATGCACATCCGCGAGCTCGTCATCAACCGGCCGACTATCGTGGCGTATCTGCAGGCCATCCCGTCGGACAAGCGGGAAATCGCCCTGCTGCATGCGCTCGAGATTGGCGTGGCCGAGCTGGCGGCAAGACGCGAACGCTTCAGCCGGTAGCCGCCCGCCACCTCGAATCGTCAGCGCTCGACGCGGAAATCCTGAATGCGCACCACAAGGTTGTGGTTCACCCGTACTCCCGCCACGCCCCGCACACTCAGGTCGCCAACGGGCATGTCGGCGACCTGTTCGCCGTTGCAGGAGAAGCGCAGCCGTCCACGGTCCACGGCAATGGCCAGTTCGTTGGTCATGTCGCCGTCCTGATGGGTGGCGAACCGCACGGCCTTGGACGGCTGCCATCCATTTGAGATCTCCGGAGTGTTGGCGCCGTCACGTCGCTTGATGAGGTAGCGTCCGTCCCCGCGGATGAGAAAATAGATGTACCGCTGGCCGGCGCCCTGCAGGTCCTGACCACCGATGAACAGCCCGAAGCCCTCCAGGTGCCCAACGGGAGCATTGATTTCGGTGAGCCGTGCATGCACGGCGTACTGTTCAGCGTCGACCACCTGATCGGGCCGATACACGATCCCTGCGGGGCCCGTTTGCACTTCCAGGCCGTCATCGCGGGAGGTCGCGACGAACTCCGTGTCGTCGCGGTTCGGGCGATCCAATCGAAGCGCATACCCGGGCGGAAGGTGCGCGTCCGGTGACGCGACGGCCGGTGGACCGACGTTGGCTCCCGGACCTCCGCACGAGCCGATCGCCAGTCCCGCCGCCAGGAGCGTCCCTGCCGCCACGCCCCGATTCCCGTGCGTGAATCGCTTCATCATGGGATTCCTCCGCCCGACAGTGCTTCGTGTGGCGTGCGACGCGACTCCGGCAGCAGCGACATCACGTGCCGGCGAGAAACTCGTTCGAGGAAGATGCCCTCGACGACGAGCCCGACGGCCGAGGCCAGCACGCCGAGTGTGGCCCCCGCGTCTCCGAGAGGTCTGAGACCGGCCACGGCGACGACGAGCACGACCGTCACGCGGAGCGCCGCGCCCCATCCTACGGCATCGGACCGGCCGCAACGAGTGAACAGCCCCTGGTAGTACTGCCGGTGCCCGTACAGGAGAGGGTACGCCACCGTGAATGGGAGCGCCGCCCCGATGTCGGAAAGAAGGCCCGAGTCGAGCTTGAAGATTACGCCCAGGATGACCCGCGACACGGGAGAAATCGACACGAGCGCGACACACAGCGCGACGCCGGCGGCCAGGACGAGGGACCAGCGCTGGACGCTGCGGTGTGCGTCCTGACAGTCGACCAGGCCGATACTCAGATGCTGGTACTGCCCGACAGGGGCTGCAAGAAACCAGGCCACGGCCTCCACCACCACGAACGCCGCAATCGCTTCGGCCGGGAACGGAGAACGCGCCAGCACGCTGTCGATGAGCAGGGGCGTGGCCCACCACAGCAGCACGTTGACCATGAGCGGTGTCGAGAACCGCAGCAAGCGATCGTCAGCCGCGCCAAAGTCGACGCCCTCCGCGGCGACCGGGTGGTAGGCTCCGTCGGCGGCAACCCCTGCGCCGGTCACCAAGATGGTCTCGACCAGCAGGCCCAGGGTGAAGGCGGCCGCACCGACCCAGGCGCCGCCTGAAGTTGAAACAATCAGTGCCACGGCCACGAGCCCCAGGACGGCGGTCCGAGCACCGGTGGCGAACGCGATGGCGTTGGTGCGGTGCCCCGCGACCAGGCGGCCCTGGTGAACTGATCGCAGCGCCGTGAGCCACGGAACGGGGATGAGCAGCGCGCTGGCCGTGCGCGCCTGATCGAAGATGTCTCCGGACACACCCATGAGGTCGCTGAAGATCCATAGGCCCAGGGGCGTGAACGCGACGGCGGCGGCCACGAGAGAAGAGAGCGTGCCGATCCGCAACCAGAAGGTCAGGATGGGTCGGAACGGACGGCCGGCGAGGAGCTTGGTCGCGGCGACCTGCTGACCGGCCAGAAGGGGACTGTACAGGACGCCGCACAGCGAGAACGCCACGCCGAACCCCGCCAGCGCAATCGCGGGATTCACGCTCCGAGACATCGCGCTGGTCAGCAGCGGATTGGTGACTGTGAGTAAGAGGCTCGTCGCCGCCAGCGGTGCATAGAACCCCGCAAACCGATTCAGCGTCAGCGGCGACGCGGGCATCAGGCTCTTGGCGCCTGCTGACCGTCGACTGCAGACTGCTGACTGGCGACTGCCCGCTGGGGACTCCGCCAAAAATCCATCGTGGACACGCGATGCACGCAGCCCACCGTGCAGTACGGCGCGCAGGGCTTCGGCGTGTCGAACTCCCGACGAATGTCGTCGACGGAGTAGGACTCGAGCGGCACGCCGGGGTAGCCGCGCTGCTGGCTGCAATAGTGAACGAGGCCCTCCTCACAGACATAGAGGTAGCGCGCCCCCGCCCGGCATCGCCAGTCGTTCGGTTTGCCATCGGCCAGGTTGTCCTGGAAGTGGCGAATCCCCGAGTAGAGATTCTTCAACACCTGCCACGGGCTGCTGATGGCCGCCGACACCTCGTCGTAGACCTTGCGTTCGGCCGTGGCCAGCGGCTTGAGCCGTCCCGCTCCATCGTGAATGATGCCGATCGAGGTCGAGAAGCCGAGCTGCCGCGCACGTGTGTTGATCGTCCGCGCGTCTTCAGGGTTCTTGATACCGCCGCCCAGCACGGAGTTGATGTTCACGTCGAAGTGGGCGTAGGTCTTCAGATCCTGGAGTTTCTTGTCGAGGACCTTCAAGCTCTTCTTCGAGACGGCGTCGGGCTCGACATTGTCGATGCTGATCTGGAGGAAGTCGAGGCCGGCGTCGTTGAGCGCCTTGATGCGAGCGGGCACGAGGAAGTAGCCGTTCGTGATGAGGCCCGCCATCATCCCGTGGCTGCGAATGTGCCGGATGAGGCCGTCCAGATCCGGATGCAGCATCGGCTCGCCGCCGCTGAAGGCGACGACCGAGGTGCCGAGGGCGGCGAGCTTGTCGATGCGCCGTTTCATCGCCTCGGTCGGGACCGGTTCGGACACCTTGTCGTACTCGTTGCAGTATCCGCAGTCGATGTTGCAGCGGCGGATGGGGATGATCTGGACGAGGAGCGGATGCGCGGTGTGCGTGAGCCCGTGCAGAAACGCGCGGAGTGATCGGGCCTGGCGGCTGGCTGTGGTGGAAAGCATCGAGGACGGGAAAAATTATAGCATTCAAGGATGACGCCGCATGTGTTCTACCTGCACGGCTTCGCTTCCTCTCCAGGCTCGGGCAAGGCATCGTACCTCGCCGAGCGATTCGCCGCTCATCACATCAGGCTACGGTGCCCGGACTTCAACCAGCCCGATTTCGCCACGCTGACGATCACGCGGATGCTCGGCCAGCTGGAGCAAGAAATTGCGGCGACCGGCCGCGGCCCGGTCGTGCTCATCGGATCGAGCCTCGGCGGCACGCTGGCCATTCTGTCGGCCGATCGGTTCGGCCCTCGTGTGACTCAGCTGGTACTATTGGCGCCGGCTGTCATGTTCGCCCGGCCGGGCCACCATCTGTTTTCACCGGAGCGAGTGGACGAGTGGCGGCGCCGCGGTGTGTTGCCGATCTTCCACTACGCCGATAAGCAGGAGCGACCCCTGAATTTCAGCTTCTACGAAGACAGTGTTCGGTACAATGCCTTGACGGCGAAATTCGCGCAGCCGACGCTCATCGTTCAGGGCGTCCGCGACGCGTCGGTCGATCATCGAACGGTTGACGCCTTCGCGCGCGGACGGACCAACGTCACCGTGTCGCTCGTCGAAGACGATCACCAGTTGATGGCCAGCCTGCCGCGCATCTGGAGTGAGACGGAAACCTTTCTGGGGTTGACGGATTGAGATCAGTCCTTCTCGTCGCGGTCCTGCTCGTGCTCGCGTTGGGCGCCCGCGCGGAGCCCCAGTCACGGCCTGGCCCTGGGAACGTTGACGCGGCCGGGCCGCAGCTGCGCGTCGGCCTCGCGCGGCCTGGGGGTGGCTACGCCGTGGTCACCATGCCGCTCGAAGCCTACGTCGCACGCGTGCTGGCGGGCGAGGCGGCGCGCGACAGCCGTCCAGCGGCCCTCGAGGCGCTGGCCGTGACCATTCGCACCTTCGCGCTCGCCAATCCGGGACGCCACCGCGGCGACGGGTTCGACCTGTGCGACCAGACGCACTGTCAGGTCGTGCGGACGGCCACGCCCGCGACCGAACGCGCCACGCAAGCGACCGCCGGGCGCGTGCTGATGAAGGGCGGCGCGCCCGCTTCAGTGTTCTACTCCGCGTCCTGCGGCGGGCGTACCGAAACGCCGTCCGACGTCTGGCCCGGGGCGGACGACCCGCCGCATCTGCCATCGGTCGCCGATGAGGCGTGCATGGGCGAGCCGGCATGGGAGGCTGCGCTCAGCGAGGCGGACATGCTGCGCGCGTTGCGGGCCGCCGGTTTCCGCGGCGATCGGCTGCGCGAGCTGCGAATCCTCTCGCGGAACGATTCGGGCCGGGTCGCGCGGCTGAAAGTCGACGGCCTGACGCCGGACGAGATTTCCGGACAAGACCTGCGGTTGGCCGTCGGGCGGACGCTTGGGTGGCAATACATCAAGAGCACGGCGTTCGAGCTCCGCCGGCAGTCGGCGTCCTACCGCTTTGCCGGCCACGGCTCGGGCCACGGCGTCGGGTTGTGCGTCATCGGTTCGACGCATCTGGCCGAGCAGGGCCAGACCGCCGACGCGATTCTGGCGAAGTACTTTCCTGGCCTGACGATTGGGTCGGTGGGGCCGCGGGTCGTCGCGGCAACACCCGAGGCGCCACGCGTCGTGCCCGCGCCCGTGCCAGTCGCCAGCCCCCGGCCGGCCCTTCTCGAAACGATCGTGTCGCTTCCGGACGACCAGGAAGGGGAGCGTGCCGCCATAGAGGTCGTTCTGGCTGCCGCTCGCGATGAGCTGGTTCGAACGCTGGGCATTCAGCCCCCCGCGCGCATCACCCTCCGCGTGCATCCCACGACCGACGACTTCGAGCGCACGACTGGCCAGCCATGGTTTGCGGCCGACGCGGTGCGGAATGGCGAACTGCATCTGCTGCCGCTCGCCGTGCTGCGGGAGCGCGGTGTGCTCGACCGCACGATTCGCCACCAGATCGTCCATGTCCTGACCGACGGCGTGTTGGCCGACCGGCCGGCCTGGGTGCGGGAGGGCGCGGCGATCTACTTCGCCGGTGAATCACGGGTGACGGGCGCGTCGCCCGAGCCGCCGGCGCCTCGACCGTTCCCGGCGACGGTGCCGGCCGTCTCGTGCCCGAGCGACGCCGAGCTGCTGCGTCCGGTTTCGATTGGCGCCCTCTCGAGCGCCTATGCCCGTGCCCGGGCTTGTTTTGCCAGGCAGCTCGCGGCCGGAAAGAACTGGAAAGACGTCAACTGAGGGGTCGTATACTGAAAGTCGAAAGTCTGAAGTCTCAACATGTTGATCAAACGCGCGGCCGATATTCCGAGCTCCGAGATCACCGACAAGAAGGTGTACCTCGATCGCCGCGCCTTCATGCGTGGGGCCGCAGGAACTGCCGCCGCGGCTGCCGTCGGCCTGCTGGGTTCGCGAACTGCGGAGGCGCAGCGGATTCAAGCTGCTCCGCATGGGCGCCTGCTCCAGAACGTCAAGCCCAGCCCGCTCAGCACGACCGAGGCCAAGAACTCGTGGCAGCAGATCACGACCTACAACAACTTCCTCGAGTTTGGGCCTGACAAGGACTCGCCGGCTCAGTACGCCGGGATGCTGAAGCCCGCGCCGTGGTCGGTGGCCGTGGAGGGCGAATGCAATAAGCCCGCGGTCTGGAACCTCGAGGACATCCTCAAGGGCCAGACGCTCGAGGAGCGCGTCTACCGGCACCGCTGCGTCGAGGCGTGGTCGATGGTCATTCCGTGGGTCGGCTTCCCGCTGGCCGATTTCATCAAGAAGTGCGAGCCGACCTCGAACGCGAAGTTCATCGAGTTCACGACGCTCAACGACCCGAGGCAGATGCCAGGCGTCAGGAGCACGGTGCTTCGCTGGCCGTACCTCGACGCGCTGCGGATGGACGAAGCCATGCATCCGCTGGCGATTCTCGCCGTCGGTCTCTATGGAGAAGTCCTCCCGAATCAGAACGGCGCGCCGGTCCGGCTGGTGGTGCCGTGGAAATACGGGTACAAGAGCATCAAGTCGATCGTCAAGATCCGCTTCCTCGCCACGCAGCCGCTCACCGTCTGGGAGGTTGCCGTGCCCGACGAGTACGGGTTTTACGCGAACGTGAACCCGGCGGTCGATCACCCGCGCTGGAGCCAGGCCACCGAGCGCCGCCTGCCGGAATTCTTCATGCGCAAGACGCTGCCGTTCAACGGCTACGCCGATCAGGTGGCGAGCCTCTACACCGGCATGGATCTCAAGAAGAACTTCTAGCCCGCACGTGACTGCGCATCAGTTCACGCGGTGGGTACTCAAACCCGTCACGTTTGTCGCGTGCCTCGGCCCGGCCGTCTATCTCGTCTGGGCGCTCTTCACCGGCAACCTCAGCGCGAATCCCCTGAGCGACGTCACCAATGAAACCGGCGTTTGGACGCTCCGGTTTCTCTGCCTCACGCTGGCGATGACCCCGCTGCGCCGGCTGAGCGGCTGGAACGGGGCGATTCGGTTCCGGCGCATGGTCGGCCTGTACGCGTTCTTTTACGGCACGCTGCACCTGATGACCTATGTGATCCTCGACCGATTTGCGGGCCTCGACTTCTCGGACGGCCTTTCATTGGGGACGATCATGTCGTGGAAGACGGCTCGAGGGCTCGCGATGGCGGTGGCGGCCGACATCTACAAACGGCCGTTCATCATGATCGGCTCTCTGGCGTTCGTGTCGATGGTGCCGCTCGCCGCCACCTCGACAGCCGGCATGATCCGCCGCCTGGGCGGCCGGCGATGGCAGGCGCTGCACAGGCTCGTGTACGTGTCCGCCATCGCGGGCGTGACTCACTACTGGTGGCTGGTCAAGGCCGACGTCGCCCGTCCGCAGCGGTATGCGATCGTCGTGGGTGTGCTGCTTCTGCTTCGGGTGTACTGGGCTCGACTGAAGAGGACTTCGAAGGCAGACTTACGGGGTTCACAGTCCTAGCGGGCGACAGTAATCCGTCCGTCAATTGCAGGCGCGATCGTGCCTCGCGCCGAGACGTACTTCTCCAGCGCGTCGAGCATCAGGCGCCCCGCCTCTGGGGTGACGAGCACGCGCTGGCCCGCGAACACTGTGTAGTTGTCGCCCCCCTTGAGGAGATAGTCGGGGATGGCCACGCTGTACGTCCTGCCGAGATCGAGCGGCTGGCCGCCAACGCGCACGTCGCGCACGCGATCCCCAGGCGGTCCGCGCGGGTCTATCGTCATTGTCAGCCCCGAGACCTGTGGGAATTGTCCAGCCGCGGCCGGTAGCCTGGCGACGCCGTGATTGAGCGCCTGGAGCAGTACCCGGCCGGGCAAGGCGATCGTGCAGATCAGGTTGCCGAACGTGTGGATTTCGACGAGCGTGCGGCGGGTGAGCGGGCCGGCTGGGTAGAGGCGATCCCCTCTGATGCCGCCGGCGTTCACGATGGCGACGTCCGTACCGGCGTCGGCCCTGACCGCGTCGGCCACGAAATTGCCGAGGTTCGTTTCTGAGCTCCGCACGCGCGTGTCCTCGGAGTCGAGAGGGACGCTCGTGGTCCCGACGACGACCTCGAGGTCCTTGCTCAGCCGGTCTTCATAGGACCTGATCACCTCCGCCGTGCGCGGCTCGTCCGCGAGCGCGGAAGTGATGGACACCAGCTCGTAGAAGCGCTCCACCGTGCGGTTGTTGGGGCGGCGGCCGACGTCGATCCGTGCCACCCACTTGCCGTCCGAGCCGGCCTTGCTGATGAGCGTGCGGTTCACGGTCGTGGTGACCGGTTCGTGCTCGTGGCCGCCGATGATGAGATCGATCTGCGGAAAGCGCCTCGCCAGTTCGCGATCGTCTGCCAGTTTCAGGTGGGTGATGGCCACAATGACGTTGGCGCCCTGGCGTCTGAGGGCCGGCAGGTACTGCGCGGCGGCCGCGACGGGGTCGACGAGACGGAGGCCCGTGAGGTTGCCCCGGCTGATTTCGCTCGTCGTCAAGCACAAGCCGATGAAGCCGACCTTCAAGCCTCCGATCGTGCGGACGACGTAGGGGGCGGCGCCGCCGACGGGCCTGCCGGTCGTGCGGTCGATGACGTTCGAGACGACCCATTGCCACTTCGCTTCCGACATGCGCTGGATGAGGACGTCCTTGCCGAAGTCGAACTCGTGATTGCCGAGCGTGGCGAGATCCAGCCCGGCGGCGTTCAACGCGGCGATCATCTGCTCGCCCTTGAAGATGCTGGAGGCGACCGACGGTGATAGGAAGTCACCGGCGAGGACAAGTAGTGGCGTGCTGCCGGCGGCCGTGAGTTGCTGCTTGAGCGTGGCGATGCGCGCCAGCCCGCCCAGTCCGTTGACGGGCAGGGTGGAATAGATGTCGTTGAGCTGCAGCAACGTGACCGGCGCGCGATTGCGCCGCGCCGCGGCGTCGTCCTCTTGCTGCTGTGCGTGGAGAATCGAAGGGGCGAGAGGACGTACGTGGGGTCCGGCTTTAGCCGGACCGATGATCGCCGCGAGAATTGCGACGACTGCAAGACGCTTCATCGGATTTCCGGCCGCTATGCTACCATTAGGGTCCTTTCAGTGACGCGGGGTGGAGCAGTCCGGTAGCTCGTTGGGCTCATAACCCAAAGGTCGCGGGTTCAAATCCCGCCCCCGCAACCAACTTTCCCTTTTACTTATTGATGTTTTGGCCGGCTAGAGCGCTCGTTGCCACCATGTTGCCACGGGCGCCGTGCTCGAGGAGTCGAATCGCGTCTTCAACGGCAGACGGGCTCAGGTGCATGTAGTGCTGCGTCGTGACGAGATCACGATGACCGGCCAACTCTTGGATGGCTCGCGTTGGTGCGCCACGCATGGCCAGGTGCGAGCAGAACGTGTGCCTGAGCACGTGGACACCGACGTTCCGAAGGTTGGCGCGTCGAGCGGCTCTCAGAACGAGACCTTGCACCGCTCGCTGTGTCAGTGGCGATCCATCACGCTCGCACAAGACGCGCGACCCGCGGAGATGCCGATGCTCCCTGAGCGCTCCTGAGAGCCGCGCTGTCAGAGGCACGTAGCGCAACCGTCCTCCCTTCGGTACCGTGACGTGCCCCTTCCATTCCGACCGGGCGACACACAATTGACGTTTGACCAAATCGACATCCGTCCACTCCATTGCCATCATCTCGCCGCACCGCAAGCCGGCCTCGCCTCCCAGCAACACGACCACAAGAGCCTGCCGGTCCGTTTCATGAGCAGCCTTGACCAGTCGCTCGTACTCATCGAAGTCGTGAAATCTCGCAGACCCCGCTGAGACGGGTAGCAGCCGAATTGAGCAGGGTAGTCGCTCCAAGACCTCCCACTCGACCGCCTTTTTCAACAGCACGCCAAGAACCGCGAGGACGTTGTTGACCGTCTTCGCCGACTTCTGACTCAGGACGCTCTTCAGCCGCTGGACGTCCTCATTCCTGATGGCATCCAGCTTCTTTGTCCCAAGCAGCGGTACGAGATGAACCTTGAGGATCGTTTCTTTCGCCGCGATCCCGCTCGGCTTCTGCCGATTCGCCCGCGCATGTCCATCAATGAATCGCGGCGCGAACTCTTCCAGTGTCGGCACCTCCTTCTTGACCTGGGGCGGGCCGTGCTGCAGCACATGCCGCTCGCGATCCTCGCCCCATCGGTGGGCGGCTGATTGCGATCGGACGGACAATCGTCGGCGCTCTCGGTAGCGACGACCATCCGCCAATCGCGTGATCACGTCCACCGTCCAACCGCCGCGTCGATACGGTCTGACTGTTACGCTCATCGCTGTTCTACCTTTCCAGCGATGGCGTGGACTTCTGGCGAAGCCAGTGTACCAGAGCGTCCTCTTGAATGAGCACGCGGCGGCCGATTCGCACGACGCCTGGGAGCTGCGCGCGCTCAATCATCGAGTAGATCGCTTTCTTGCTCGTTCGTAGCAGTTCCGCCACCTCGACCGGTGTCAACAGATTAGGTGCGCGCCGGATCACCTGTCACCTCATTCGATTGAGCCTTCATTTGCTTGAGATCGAGGCGGCCTGTTGGCCGGCCGCCGGCCGGCGGAGAGTTTGGCCCGGTGCTCGCCAGCGTCAAGGCTCTCAGTTCGCTTCGACCCGTCTGCTCGACCGGGCTGCGGCCTTGACCCTGGTTCCGCGCCGGGCCGTCGTTCGGCTCTTACGCCGGCGTCCATCGTGTCGACCCCTAGGTCCGAGGTTCGTCACCGTGGGCGGCCGGGCACGTTTCTCATGGGCGAGAGCGTTTCAGCCCCGTTGTCGCGACTTCAGAGGAACTCGCTCTCGGTCTCTTGAGGCGCCCGAGGGTCGCGCGTCCGCGCCAGGCGGGGCTCAGCGCGAGCGAGTTGCAGGCGACGCGCAGCAAGTTTCGTGCGCGTTTGAGCGGTGTCGTGTCCGTGCAGCACCTGGAGAAACGGCGGGGTCGTGGCGTGGCTCGCGGTACTTGTGGCTTCAATTCGCAGGTCGGCTACTCGCTGGACTTACCCGTGCGCCGTCGGGAAGGCGTGGCCCCCGCGGTGGCCCGCATGCGCCGCCCCGAGGCTTCGCGCACCGAATCAGGCCTGGCCCGCCGAATCAGACTAGCGGGTCAATCTTGACCCGCTGCCTCGACCGTGAGGTCAGAGTTGACCACCATCGGCCGGCTTCTTGGCCAAACCAAACCTGCCTGGCAACCTAAAGACCAACAGCACGATCAAGACTGGTGAAACCCTCAGGAGCTCGCCCGCGGCCCTCCGGTCGTCAACCGGACACTAGCTGCGCTGGCATGAGCCCTCGCGCTCACAAAGCCTCCAGCTTTCTTCGCGCGCATCTGCTCCGCGGACCGGCGCGTGTACGCGACCTCGTGTCGGAGGCGCAGGCGCTCGGGCTGAATAGAGATGACTTGAAGGTGGCGAAGAAACGTCTCGGCGCCGTGGCCACCTGTGAACGTGACCCTATCGGCCGCCATCTCTATTGGCGCTGGTCGGCGCCGAACTTGGCGGGGATCGCCTATCCGACGTACCGATTTCATGCCTCGAAGCCCGCATGCGTCGTTCGGAACGCTGACGAGGATGCCGCCCTCGGTGAGGGATGGTTCGATCACCCGCCAGCCGGGGACTGAGGCGACTCGCGAATCGATTCCTCAAAGCGATGGTCGCGCGGGCGAAAGGCGCGGAAGGAGGGGGGGGTATGCCCTAATTCCTGAAGCCTTTCACGGTCGTCCCCTCATCCAGCGCAATTCCATTTCCAACCTCGATCTCATTAGGCGACGAGTGGCGACCGTCGGCCAACAGCTCGACCAGGGAATGGCTAATGAAGCGGCGGAAACCAATCGCCCGGCTGAAAATCGAGGGCCGCTACGACTGGCACAAAACTTGTACAGGCATTTCTCGGGCTCATCCATAAATGGCGGTCGCGATTGTATCTGGGAAGGCTGCAGGGGATATGAATCATTTATAATCCGAGGACCTGTGAAGAAGCGCATTGTGACCGTGTCAATCACCGTGGCTGAGATGCGGCAACTGGCGGATGCGATGGGCTGCCGTACCCAAAGCGATCTTGGTGAGCGGTTGGGGATTACTCAATCTCGGGTGTCGCAGATCCTATCTGGTTCACATCCTGTCAAGCGAGGGCCCTTGATGACGCTGGTGCGGGCCCTCCAAGCAAAGCATAGTCAGCGACTCTCGAACAACGAAATGCACGCCAAGTCGGGTTCCTCGGTCGAACGCCGACGAACAGCAGAGGCGTCGTTAGGGAGAAGGCGATGAGTGTCCAAGCGCATGCGTTCGGAGCGGCGGTTCCGATTGTCGCGCCTCAGACTTTCATATTGGCCACTCGCGAGACGGGATACCGCAACCTGTCAGCGGCACTGTCAGAACTCATCGACAATTCATTGCAGGCGGCGGCCCGCGACATTCGCATCTTCACTCGCGACATCGAGGAGGGCGGAGAGCGATCGATCTTAGTGGGCGTCTTGGATGATGGGAATGGGATGTCACTCACGACGCTTAGTTCGGCCCTTCAGTTCGGCGGCACGGACAGGTTCGGCGATCGTTCGGGTTTGGGTCGGTTCGGAATGGGCCTGCCAAATAGTTCGGTCAGTCAGACGCGCCGACTTGAAGTCTATTCGTGGCAGCGGCCCGATCATGTTCTCTACACGTATTTGGATGTTGATGACGTCGCTTCGGGGCTCCTCCAGGGTATTCCGGCGCCTGTCAGACGCCCCTTACCTCTCTGGTTGAACTTGAAAGCACGCAGATCCGGAACTCTGGTCCTATGGACGCGCTGCGACCGTCTACGCCGCTATCGCCCAGAGACTCTTGCGCGGCGCTTGCAACGGACCTTAGGTCGGCTGTACCGATTCTCTCTGTGGGAGGGCGCCAAAATAAGCATTAACGACACTGCGATCCAGCCCTTCGACCCACTGTTTCTGGATCCTCGAGCAAAGACGTTTGGGGCGAGGCTTTACGGCGTTCCGCTTCGGTATGAGGTTAGGACACCCGGAGGCGTCTCCATCCTTGAGGCGCGATTCGCAGAACTCCCCGTGGAGAAGTGGCACGGGTGGTCTGTTGAGGAAAAGCGCGCGAAGGGCATCGTAGGCGGCGGCGGTGTGTCAATCGTGCGAGCGGGCAGAGAAATCGACTACGGATGGCATCTGTTTGGCGGAAAGCGACGGGAGAACTACGACGATTGGTGGCGATGCGAGATCAGATTCACTCCAGACTTGGACGAGTTGTTTGGCGTGACGCACAGCAAGCAAGGTATCAGTCCTCGTGCGGAACTCAAAGTCCTACTCTCTTCGGACTTCGAAGCCGTTGCGAGATCGCTCAACCGTCGCGTTCGAAATGCTTTTGAACGCGCAAGAGGGGGCGGCAACAAGATCGCGGCGATTGTCGCCTCGCGAAATGATGCTCTCTTACCACCACCAACTTCGCTGCGCTCCAGAACGATCACAGCAGGCGGCCTGCGGTATCGACTCGATTACAGACCGATTGCGGTGCCTGACTTTTACGCAGTACGACTCCTGCGAGACTCAATCATCGTGTCGGTAAATACCGACCATCCGTTTTTTACCGAGATATACCGACGCGCTTCTGGGCCGACCGGTTGTGGGCTCGAGCATATCGAGGGCCTTGTGCTCGCCGCCGCACGCGCCGATCTTGAGGCCCGCAATGTGCGCGAGCGCGAGCACGTGAGCCGGCTGCGTCGAGCGTGGAGCGACGCCCTCGCTGCCTTCCTCAGGCCCTGATGACCAAATACGATTCCATGAGCCCGGCGCCGACCGCCTCTTGGATCAATGTGACGCCGGTTCTCGTCGCGAAGGACAAGAATGCTCGGGCTATTCTCCGGTCGGTCACTCGGCAACTTGTGTCCGCTGGATCAGGGCCTGTGCTCTCGACAACCGTCGAGTCGATCAGACAGGTTGGGATAAACGCGGCACAACAGTGCGGCACACGCATCGCAATCCCATTGATTGTCTGTGTAAATGTGCTTTGCGACCTCCGTGCTCAAGGTTGGACTTTTCGGTTAACTTCTCAGCGGATGTTTGCGGCAGCGCCAGCAAGCGGCGGTGGCGTCGACGAAGAGAAGAGGCGCGTCCGTGTAGCCCATTTGGTTGAACGCAACGCCCAACTCAGGCAGCCTTCTGTTCGTCGTTTCATAAAGGAAATGGAACGCCGACGATTGTATCGAGGCGCCTGGCACTCGATCTTTTCGCTGATGCGAGACGGCGGCGAATTGGCCCTGAAACTGGCGGCTGGAGCTGACCTTCCGGCCGGTCCTGCTCGGAATCGTGCGCTGCGAGAGACGATTAACCCCTATGTTCAGGTGGTCAACGCGGGTGCTCGATGTGAGTTAACAGGGCTTGAGCTCTCGGACATTTGGCGCTACTTCCGCCACACTTGGACAACAACATATCAGAGTACCCCTGGGCGGAAAGTATTTCTTCTGGTCAGAGATCGCGCCAGTTCTAATCATCCAGTCATCGGAATTGCGGCGCTTGGCAGTCCCATCGTGCAATTGTCGGTGCGAGACATGTGGATTGGATGGACGGCCCAACAGCTTATTGAAACAATCCGCGAGGGCTCGTCGGCGCATTGGGCGACCTGGCTGAACGACTCTGTTGAGCGGCTCATTCGGGCCATCTTCATTAGCGACTTCGTTAAAGAGAAGCGCCTCCGCAGAAATGACCTGCGAAAGCCCACGGAGAAGATTATCGCTCGGTTGCGAACGCTAGCTGCAACGGAGCGAAAAGTGCACCATCTTTATCCGGCGCGTCGGCAGCATAAGAACGTGGGTCAAGGACGCTTTGGAGTCACTTGGGCAGTGCAGGCGCGCTCGCATCTGTTTCGCTCGAAACGAGCGATTGGACTTGCAGAGTTGTTGCTGGCTCGCCGCGACCTGCAGGCGGCTGGAGTCACCC
The DNA here is from genome assembly GCA_049679965.1 of Vicinamibacterales bacterium. GTDB lineage: Bacteria > Acidobacteriota > Vicinamibacteria > Vicinamibacterales > CAVVIG01 > 2-12-FULL-65-11. Next base: position 30,634 of record JBAUGX010000220.1, on the reverse strand, counting down.
GCCCATCTTCGGCTGCTTGGAAGGCAGGTCTCGCATCGGCCAGCGTCGCGCGCGCGATTGCCACAATTCTGAGATACACCAAGGCGACACACGTCGGTGTCGACATGATGGACATCACGGTCTGCGGTGCGGTCGCGCCGTACAACTCGCTGCTCGGAGGAAAGCTGATATCACTGCTGATGGCGAGTCCGGCTGTGCGCACCGAATACGCGCGACGGTATCGGACCGCGCAGAGCGTTATTGCCTCCTCAATGGCCGGTCGGCCGGTGATTCGTCGACCGCAACTCGTCCTGTTAGGAACGACAAGTCTTTATGGAATCGGCGCGAGCCAGTACAACCGGCTCAAGATGCCAGCGGAACTTGCTGGCGGCCGTCGCGGGCTGACGGTTACCTATGAGATGCTCGGCCAGACAGCCGGGTATGGTTCGTACCACTTCTCGCAGGACACGATGAAAGCGATGGGATTCTTGCTCGGTCGGCGTCAACGCGGGCGCCCCGTAAACAGCATTTTCGGCGAGGGGGTGAACCCTAAACTGAGGAAGGTAAGGAGTGCGCTCGATGCAGTTGGATTTCCGTCCGATCTGCTTCTTCAACATGGAAGTCCGAGAATCGTTTATGGGATCTGTCTCGCGGAGAACTTTCGTGAGGTGCTCTTCGGTTTCAGCCGACGAGCAAAGTACATTCTGCCGGCGAAAGAGGCGACGACAAGTCGCCTCATCGACTTCTGGTGCTCGCGTTGGCTAGCGAAACGTGTGGAGAGGCCGGAAGTGATCGCCGATGTGCAAAGACATTCCACGGTGTATCCCGTCGATCATGGTGCGCGAGTGGTCCTGTCAGACGGTCCGGAGGAACTCGAACCGCTGCTCGCGGGCCACAAGCCGCCGGTCCCGCGGGCTGGCCAACGACCTGAGGTGCCAGCCGATTCGGGTGTGCCCCCCGCATGGTCGACTGCTACGACCCTGCCGGTGACGGCATCCCTGAAGGGGCAACCGACTCGGCGTCTCGCCCGCGTCTGAGGTCGAAGCTGCGTCCGCCGAACCAGCAAGCCAGCCTCCTTCGCGCTTGACCCAGTATCAAGATTCCCTAACAATCTGCCTACACCAGCCAGATTCAATAGCTTCTGACGGTTGCGAGCGTTCGGCAGAGACAAGCCGAGAAGGGACTGTCTGCTTCGGAGATGGCGTTTACGCTGACCGACTGGCATCGACAGCTCGATCGGCATTTTGCTGAACTCCGGGCGTTGCGCGACAAGCAGCGCGGCAGCAGTGCTCCCATCTTTGCGCTAGAACATGGGCTCTCGGTCGACGACATCCGTGCGCTCCAATTGTCCGTTCGGGAATCCATCGCCAATGAGCCTCCGGACGTCAGTCATGCGCTCGCATGGATCGTATATGCGACTGAACTGGGCTATCGATATAGCGGTGACGAGTATTGGCAAACGTTTGAGGCTGAAACCCCTTTCTGGGTCGTTCGTGGCCGCCGAGAATGGATTCGAGAGTGCTTCATCCGTTTCCACAAGAAGTTTGGCGGGGCGCAGCCAACTGGCGCCTGGGCTGAGCATTTTTCGATCATTTGTTGGCCGATCACCCACGCTATTCTGCCTTGTGATCTGCAACGTCAACTCGCGGAGATTCTCCACGAGATTCGACATTCGTTTACCGCCGAACTCCTCAAGTCGCCCGTTGATCTGGGACAGCGAATTGCCGCACGGAGTTGGCGGACCACCTCCAGGTTCCAAAACCTTTCGCAAGAAACGGTTCTAGTCGGCCAAATCGCCGCCGCCCTATTGCTAGAAGGGAGGATGGGCTCGGAGGGTCTACTTACGCCGGACACGTTGCGGCGGATTGGAGAGGATCTCGACCGTGAGCGCCGGGCTCGGGACTGGTTGAGCAGTGCTCGACGTGTTGCCCAGGAGCGTGTCGCGTTCACCGGCCTTACAGCCGGACGCCATACGAGTCCTGGGCAGAACCGTGCGGGCGACAATGTTCGCGATGAAATCTCCCCGCTCGGCGTCGAACCGCGCCTTGTGCTTCGACCAACAGATATTGAACGACGAACATGGGATGTCCTTCTTGAGATTCCTGATCTCTCCCCTCTGCTGGCGAAGTTTCCTGCCTTTTTCGGGCCGCTCACCCAGTCGCGGTGTGTCGTTGCTGGAGCCGCTGGGCGGCCTCTTGCCCGGGGACGTCTCTTGCACGGTGATCAACCCGTCACATTATCTCGATGGCCGCTGTCAGACGAAGTACTTCTGCAATTTGAGCAACGGGTGCCTGAACTCGAATATCTTTTGCGCACTGACGCTTTGTTGCGCCCCGGTCCAGTCTGGCTCTTCAAGATCGCTTCAGATGGGCTCGCTTACGAACTTCGGACACCAGTTGTCCGTCCCGGCCAGAAATATGTGGTCGTGACTTCAGGCGAACCCGACAGACGCGGATCAGGTCTGACGCCGATCGGTTTGGCCTGTGCCGGTGCGCACGGCATGCACTTAGATCTTCAGGCGGCGATGTCAGAGGACACACGAAAGACACTTAGAGCCCTCGGATTAAGGCCGTCGAAAGGCGTCAGAGCCTGGCCGGCAGGTCTTTGCGCAGCCAATTGGGATGGCGAGGGGCGAGCAGAGTGGCTTTCCACAGAGAAGCCATGCATAGGATTCAGCGCGGACCATCCCGTGAACGATCTGACGGTGACACTTGCCAACAACGGCGTTCACGAGAAGTGCGCGTTCGGTGGCGTTCCGTTAGGCGATTCCGTATTCCTACAACTGCCAGTGTTGCCGCCAGGGTTGTACAAGCTGAAGGCGTTCGTCCGCGAAGATAAAGATGAGGCACTGGAAGGCGAACTCGAAGTACTGATCAAGGAGCCGTGCTCGTCAGCCCCAGGGACCGGCGCTGGATCACCCTTGAGTGTCCAGTTGGAGCCACCGGTCCCTTCCCTTGAGCAACTATGGGAGGGTCACGTTGATGTCGACCTGATGGGCCCCGCCGGTCGGCAGATTCGGTGCTCCCTCAAACTGTTTGGACACGATCGTGGCATCCCAATCCTAACCAAGGACCTTCCGATACTGGAACTGCCAATAACCAGCGAGAGGTGGAGAGGTCACTTTGAGAAGTATTTTCATGGCCTCCGTGATGTCCAGTTCAAATATGACTTATCAAAGGCCTGCGAGATCATCATTAACGCAGGAGAGTTTGGAGTGTTCAGTGTTGTTTGCGAGCGCGAATTTACTCCTCTGCGATGGGTTGTCAGACGAGACGGCGACACGTACGCGCTGACACTTCTTGACGACACTGGTTCCTCGACTCTGGCCTCAGTGGCGCGGCACGAATTCGAGAGCCCTGAAATCGCAAAACCGCAGTCAGCTCCGATCGGCGGCCATGAGTTAGTTGTGCCAAATAGTGGCGGGATGTACGTCGCGAGGCACGCCGACACTGTCCATGCCGTCATTGTGCCACCGGCGCAGGTCTCAGGGCTCGCTCAACTGCGCTGCGTACCAAGCTTTCGATCAGAGCCTCCTCGATCAGTTTCCGGCGTAACAGTCCTCGTCAATTTGATAGGAACCTGGTCGCGCGCTCGGCTAGTGGGTGATCCATTCTCCTCTTATAGGCAGCGCGACGTTCGGTTGGGACTCACGCGTCACTTGTTCGCCGGGTTTGGCGGTGGTGTTTGGAAGACGTCGGAACTGGAATTCGAGCGGAAGCACGACCTGGAGCGGCTTGCGAGAGCGGTCTCACCGACCTCAGGGAATGCACAATTGGCGCGCTCTCTGTTCGACAACCTCCCGTCTCTCTGCAATCAATCGCAGATGCAACGTGTCAGGTTCCTCGCGCAGCTGACTAAGGAAACCCTCCGCCTGCCTGTTCCGATGGGAGCCGCGATGAGGTTGCCTGACGGTTCGCGATTGGTGAAAGCGGACCGGGAGAATCCCAAGCATCCCGATTCTGTGTCAGAACTCGCCTTGCGCCTCGCAAGCGCAGCGGGACCTCAGCCCGCATCGACGGACACGAAAGTGACCGAAGGATTGAAATACTTGCTCCAGTACCCAGCACTCAGCCGGGCGGCGAGGTTCATGGTTCTGGCGGTTGATTACCGCCTGTCTATCGGAGGCCCGTTCGAGGGCACGGGCAGCTTGTATCTCGGTTGGAATTGGACCGGTAGATGATGAGACGCCTGTCTGCCCAAGAAGTGAAAGCGGAAGCAGTTCGAGAATTACGTTTGGATCCTGCGCGTGCGGATCTCGCTTCGGCTGAGTCAATCGCGAGCGCGCTACGAAGGGCGGCGGGACTGTTTTCACCGTGCAGCGCTAGCACGCTCATTCGCCAAGTCGTCGCTCCGTTAGAAGGGTTGGTGACCGATCCAGACTCTGTACGCGAGTTGACGGAGGAAGTGCTCGAATCGATATTGGCGCACGGCGACCTCTTGGAGCAGCGCGAGAACAAAACCGAAAGGCTCCTTATCTATGGCGCCCCTCCGAGCTTCATCTGGCGAGACAGCGGGCTCGCGCTGCTCCTTGGCGTTGCTCCCGACCAGAGCACGTCCCTATCTGACGAACTTCAGTCAAGAGTCGAGTACGTCAGGCACGTCCGTAGACTGCGATCAAAGAGCGCTACCCATCTCCGATCCGAACTGACTGAGTTGGGTCTGGTTCAGATTTCGTACGAGCGGTGGCTCAAGCCGCCCCCACCAGAATCGGCCGCGACACTCATCGCCCGAATGGACACGCTGCTAGCGAGTGCACCGGTGTCACCAGACATTCCAGGCTTGACGGTGTTGGACACGCGGCGTCCTGTTCGATACTACCCAGGTCGCTGGGCAGAACCTCGGGGGCTCACTGGCCGATTCATTGGAAGGCGTCGTCAAGCGTACGGTGCGGACCTTTGGTGTTACGTTGACGTGCAGAATGGCCACGCTGATCGATTCGTCGATCTGCCCGTGAGTAAGAAGGGCTTGCGCGGTTGCGACGAGGCGTGGCACCTGCAACTTGCAATCGACTCTACACGCGGGGGCGACCGACAGCGTTTTCAGCTGCGCCCCGTTGTCGATGGCTCGACAGTAGTGCGGTTCTTTTCGCCGATACCTGGCTGGGCGCGACGCCGATGGGACGCTGTCGGCGATCCAGATTCCTCCGAAGGGTGTCTCTTCGCCTACCGATTTCGTGATGCTGAGTTAGCCGAGGAACTGGCTTTCATGCGCGACAGACTGTGGCTTCAGGACGTAATATTCGAACCCCGACCGCGCTAAAGGCAACACAGGACCACGAATCATGTCGCGAACGATTGGCCAGACGATCCAACAGCTACACGGCGCGCTTCGCGACTATATCGAGGCGACCTACCACATCACCGACCGAACTCTCATCGCCCAGCGACGGCAGTTGCTCGATGAGGTTGGTGTGATTCATCAGCGGCCATTCCTAGAGAGTACACCAAGGTACCAGACTGGCCCGAGATTCAAGGACCTAGGTCTTCCGGCGGCAGCACTGGAAATGTTTTCAGCCGTATCACAGCCCGAGGGCGATCTCCCGTTGTTGTTGCACGATCCGCCGTACGACCATCAGGCAGAAGCAACCCGGCGTACGTTGGTCGGCGATCGAAGCTTGGTCGTGATGACGGGCACCGGTTCAGGCAAAACGGAGTGTTTTCTCCTGCCGATTCTCGGGAAGTTAGCTCAAGAGGCGAAAACCAAAGGCCGGGAGTTCGGCGCCACGCCAGCAGTCCGCGCCATCCTGCTGTATCCGATGAATGCGCTGGTTAACGACCAACTGGGTCGGCTGAGGTTGCTATTTGGCGATCCTCGGGTTGTGGACAAGTTCAAGACGTGGGCCGGCCGCCCGGCGCGCTTCGCTCGCTACACGAGCCGAACGCTTTACCCTGGAGTCCGCGACGAGGACAAGGACAAAGATCGGTTGCAGCCGATTGGAAAGTACTACGTCCAGAATCTTGAAACGGCCAGCGGGCCGGCATCGGAGGAGCAACAGGCAGCCGCCAACTTAGTGTCTGAACTGAAGAAACGCGGCAAGTGGCCAGCGAAACCAGACCTGACAGCGTGGTACGGGAAGCAGGGAACTCGTTGGAAGGACAAAGCCGGCGGCTTCAAGCGATGCGTCACGCTCCCAGGAGATCCGGAGCTGCTCACGCGACACGAAGTGCATAACGCGCCGCCGGACATTCTCATAACCAACTACTCGATGCTTGAGTACATGTTGATGCGGCCGCTCGAGCGGCCGGTCTTTGACTGCACGCGGGACTGGCTGAACTCACACCCTGATGAAAAGCTCCTGCTCGTTATCGACGAGGCGCATTTGTATAGAGGCGCTGCTGGGGCAGAGGTGGCTCTGCTGATCCGACGTCTAAGAACGCGACTGGGCATTTCGCCCGAGCGCCTGCAAGTGATCTGCACTAGTGCAAGCTTCCAGGATCCCTCTCACGCGGCGCGATTTGGTGCGCAACTGTCTGGGAAGCAGACCAAGGACTTCGACACCGTCGCAGGACAACTGATGCTGCGCGATGGTGCGGCGCCGGGAACAGCGAAGGATGTACGCGCTCTCGGAATCGATTTGGAATCGTTCTACGGGTCAGAGTCCGAAGAGACGCGCTTGGAGTGTCTCGGACCATTTCTCAAGTACCGAGGTATCGCGGCCACCGACAATCTCCAAGGCGCTCTTTATGATGCTCTCCGCTCGTTCCCGCCAATGGCTCTATTGATCAACCTGACAATGCGAGAAGCCATGCCACTCGCCGAGTTGAGTGGACAGCTGTTCCTAGGTGTCGACCAAGACCTCGCTGCGCATGCTGTGACAACGCTCGTCGCACTCGGAAGCTTAGCGCGCCGAGAGGCTTCAGAGCCCGGATTGCTCCCATGCCGTGTGCATTCGTTCTATCGTGGATTGCCTGGGCTCTGGGTATGTATGGACCCTCAGTGCTCGGATCTCCGTCAGGATCAACGAGGAGGTCCCACAGGAAAACTGTACAGCCAACCTCGCGACGTCTGCGGATGCGGCGCCCGTGTCTTGGAACTCTTGACTTGCCGAAACTGTGGCACTGCCTATGCCAGGGCCTACACGGACAACATCGACGAACCAGATTATCTGTGGGCCGAGGCTGGAGGCGCGTTTCGGACTCTCGCAGGTGAGTTCCAGGAACTCGCGCCGCTTGACCTCTTGCTCGAGACACCTGTCATCGAAGACGCCGAACCTGCCGAATACGACCTCATCACAGGACGATTGAATCCGTCAAAACTCGGCAATCGCAACCGACAGGTATTCATTCGAAACCGACGCGTCATGGCTGACGCCAGCGAGCCGAGTTTCTCACGCCGAGGGGAATTCATCCCGTGTGCCGTCTGTGACGAAAGCGCCACTTTCGGGCGCTCATCAGTCCAAGATCATCAAACAAAAGGGGACCAACCCTTCCAAGCTCTGATCGCGAAGCAGATCCAAGTTCAGCCGCCGAGTCCCGTTCCCGCAACGAGGCTGGCTCCCTTGCGGGGCCGCAAAGTCCTCATATTCTCAGACTCACGACAGACTGCGGCGAGGCTCGCACCGAATATTCAAACCTATTCGATCTACGACGCCCTTCGACCTTTGGTGGTGTGTGGCTTCTCCTATCTGTCCGAAAGCCCGTTACTCGCTCCGCTCCTTTCCTTAGAGGACTTGTATCTTGCGGTCTTGCTGGCGGCAAAGCGCTTAGGCGTGCGCCTGCGCCCCGAACTGAAGGTCGGAGAGAGTTTTCACGACGAGAACATTGTTGAAGAGGCGGTCAGGGCCGCCACCACGCTGACGGACACACAGCTCCTGCAACTACTTGTGCGGCTGCGCGTATCGGCGCCACCAGAGTCGTTACTCCGTGGAATCACAACGTCTCTAGTTGACAGGTACTACGGACTTGAATCGCTCGCCCTGGGTTCGATAGTCGAACGAGAAGAACATTCGGCCAAAATCCTCCAGTTGCCTGCTGTGCCGGGGCTCGCGACGACAAACGAGCAGAAGTTGGCGCTCGCGCGTGCCTGGCTTCGTTGTTGGCGACGGGCGGGATTCTGGTTTAGTCGGATGCCGCCCGCCTGGTGGCTGACCGATGTGCAACCGAGATCTGGGAAGTTCGTTGAGATGCAGCGGATACTGAGCGACAAGGGCGATCGGACGGTGTTTGAAAGAGAGTGGATTCCACGACTTTTGGCCGTGTTTGCAGAACCGACAGCGCCCGCCAAGTACCGGCTACGGGCGAGCGAACTGTCTCTTGTGGTGGGCGGGCAATGGGCGTATTGCGGATCGTGCCGAACGACCCAACGCCCATTCCCCAATCGTCGCGTCTGCCTCAATTGTGGGCAGCCCACTGCAACTCCGATAGACCCGGATACTGATTCTGTGTTTGTCGCCAGAAAAGGCTACTATCGAGCAAGCACGATCGACGCGTTGAAGTCGCCGCCAATTCAGCCGATGGCTCTTATAGCCGCGGAGCACACGGCCCAATTGGGTGCCGCGCAGTCGGCGGACGTGTTCTCAAGGGCGGAAGAACACGAACTGCTATTCCAGGACGTCAGCCTGGGTTCCGACATCGATGGGCGCGAGCGGCCGGCGATCGACGTCCTGTCGTGCACTACCACGATGGAAGTCGGCATCGATATCGGTGCGCTGTCTGGAGTGTCGTTGCGCAACATGCCGCCGGCGCGGGCCAACTATCAGCAGCGTGCAGGACGCGCCGGTCGACGAGGCAATGCAGTTGCGACGGTGACCGCGTTTGGAAGTGCTGACAGTCACGATGAGCACTATTTCACCCATCCAGATCAAATGATTCGTGGCGTGGTCGATGATCCGACGTTGACGTTGGACAACGTGGAGATTGCCAGGCGGCATGTGACAGCGTTCCTGCTTCAGCGCTATCACCAGGTAAGACTCCCGACAATCAAGCCCGAGGACCAACCGCATCTATTCGCCGTGCTCGGCAAGGTGTCGGCATTCAAGAATGCGAAGCAAGTTCTGAATCGCTATGACTTTGAGCGATGGCTTCGTGAAAATGAGGTCGTACTCAAAGACGAGGTGAGAGCTTGGTTGCCGGTCGAATTGTCAACGGACGATCGAAACAATTTGCTCGACAGCTTGATTAAGGCAACTCTCGATCCGTTAGACGAGGCGATCGACTTCGACGGCCGCGCTGAACCGAGCGAAGCTATTGACGCCGCGGAATCGAACGATCCGACCGAAGAGTCTTCTGAGATCCCTGAAGAGGAAGGCGAAGAGCGGCCAGGCCGCGATCCGGCTGCAGAGAATTTATTGGATCGGCTGCTCTACAAGGGCGTCCTTCCGCGATATGCGTTCCCGACTGATGTTGCAAATTTCTATGTCTTCGATCCAGATCGTTCCACGCGGTTCAGGCCGGCCTTTAGATTCACACCTTCGCAAGGGCTATCGCTGGCGCTTACACAGTACGCTCCAGGTAAAGAGGTCTGGATAGCGAGCAAGCTGTGGACATCTGGTGCGATCTACTCGCCGATGAAAGACGAGCGCTTCAACGCTTGGCAGCGGAAGCGCCTGTATTTCGAGTGCAGCGTTTGCCACTACGCCAAGACTGTGTCTCTGGATCAGGGCGCGCGAGGCGAGAGTCGCGATTGCGACGCGTGTGGGGCGCCTGGAAGGTTTGGGCCTGCGGCCTATTGGCTGCGTCCCCCGGGATTTGCGCACCCAGTAACGAAACCAGAAGGCACTTCTCCAGACGATCAACCGGCACGAAGCTATGCAACACGCGCGAAGCTCATCGCTCCTACTCCCGCCGAGGCAAGTAAATGGCGGCGTCTTAACCAGCGCCTGCGCGTGCACCACACGCGACAACACCTGTTGGTCACGAATCGCGGACCGCGCGAAGAAGGATATACGTACTGCACGATCTGTGGCCTCGTAGAACCGACGGCCGTTCCGCGAACTACGGTTGGGGCCGCGCACCAAAAGCCGTATCCGGACCGCGAAGCGAACTGCGTGGGTGGTGGGACAACCAAAGGACTGGTTCTGGGCACGGATTTCATTAGCGATGTCCTATTGGTCTCCGTCCGTGTACAGCCGCCGCTGACTTTGCGTCCTGGGCTCCTTGCGACGGATGTCGCCCTTCGCACCGTGTCGGAGGCGGTGACAAAGGCTGCGTGTGCACTTCTGGAATTGGAGCCTAAAGAACTACAGGCGGAATATCGGCCGGCGCTGACGCCGGAGGGGCGCGACGGACGAGAGGCTGAGATCTACATCTACGACACCTTGCCGGGTGGCGCCGGCTTCGCTCGGCGCGTCGGTGAACTCGGGGTCGCAGTTTTTGAACGCGCCCTTCAGATACTGGAGGTATGCCCAGACAACTGCGATCGCTCGTGCTATCGGTGCCTGCGAAGCTACAAGAACAAGTTCGAACACGATCTGCTCGATCGATATCTCGGATCGAGTCTCCTTCGGTTTGTACTCAACGGGACGGCGCCAACGCTGGATCCACATAGACTGGAACGCTCGACGAATCTACTCTTCGAAGACCTCGATCGACACGGAGTAGAAGGGCTTACACTCGGGCGCAACGAGGTGGTGTCCGTTGCCGGCCTACCGGATATTAGAGTGCCAATTCTCGCGACGAATCGGTCGGGCAACCGTTTCGTCATCGGCCTCCACAGCCCGCTCACGCCAGACGAACCTCCAAATGAAGGACTTCGAGATCTGATGGAGTTTTCGTCGACCATTCCCGTGATATTGGCCGATGAACTCGTCGTGCGGCGAAACCTTCCGGCCATGACCGCTGATCTCATCGCGCAACTCAGGTAGTCGCCCCGCCGATGCTCGAATACAGGTCGTATTGGAGAGTTCATCGCCCGAGCGCCTGGTCGAAGGCGCCGACTGAGATGACGGTGTCTGCACTTCGAGACATCGAAGCATGTCCACGTCGATGGGCGCTGAACGCAGCCACCTACGACGGTTTGTGGCAAGGTCGCGGATATCCGCCGCGTCTTCGCTTGGGTAGCTTGAGTGGAAGCGTCATTCATCTTGCGCTGGAAACGGTCCTCGATGCACTTGCGACCTCTAGCTGTGGCTCGATCACAGACCCTGCAGCGGTCAACGTTCTCAAGAGTCTCGGCGGATACACCAAGGTATTGAATGATTGCATCACTCGCGTTCTCTCCGCCTTTAGCGGCAACCCCAGGGCCGTTCGGCTTTTGGAAGCAGGCGATCGATCACTGCGAAGCCAACTTCCTAAATTGAGAACAGCCACCCAAACCCTTGTCGGTCGCGTGCGGCTCTCGGCTAGGGCCCGCCCCACAGGCTTTGCGACGAGCGAGAGACCACCAACTTCCCTGCCTGAGGGCACTCATCTCGAGTTGGTCCTCAGGGCGCCAAACATGGGTTGGAAGGGTAAAGCGGATCTGCTGACGTGTTCCAGGTATTCATGCGAAATCGTTGATTTCAAGACGGGCGTCGCCGACGATTCGCATCGGTTTCAGCTTCAGGTCTATGCTGTGCTTTGGAGTCGCGACCAAAACTTGAACCCGAACGGCAGGCTCGCCACCAAGTTGACGCTGGCATATCCCACTGGAGACGTAGATGTCGCGGTGCCGTCGCCTCCAGCATTCGCCGCACTTGAGCGCGACCTCTTTGCGCGCGCCGAGGCCGCTCGGCGAGCAGTTACTTCCGATTCTCCGGAGGCAAGGCCATCGCTCGACAACTGTGGCTTCTGTGGCGTCAAACAACTCTGTGAAGACTACTGGACGGCGGACAACCAGCGTCAACTTGCCGGCGGTCGAGCATTGGAAAAGGGCAGTTACCGAGACGTGGAACTAACGATCACAGGTCAGCACGGCCCCCATAGCTGGGACGCCATCCTAGAACTCGACAGCGGACCACCACGACGAGTTCTCCTGCGCTCATCGTCAGGTGACTTGGACTTGCATCCTGGAGAACGCGCCAGGATTCTCGATGTTCAGATCGCAACAATCCTTGAAGATCAAAATGACCCCCTAATTCTAACTATTGGCAGTTTTAGTGAGGTTTACGAATTGGCGTCGGCCTAGTGAAGATAAACGGTTGTCAGTCTTTGACTTACGTCGACTTCTCAGCGTTTTGGGAGACGCTTCGGGCTCTCACGCGTGACCTTCCCTGTCACACGCTCGCGCCACGCTGTAAGGCGGAGGCCCAGGTTGCTCAAGCTACTTGTCTTCGATGGTGACGAAACCCTGTGGAGTACCATGCCGCTCTATCGCGCCGCGAAGGCGGAATTCGCCCGTCTCATTGCGAACAGGACGGGAGTACCACGTTTTCTGGCAATTGAGACGCTAGAGCGACGGGACCGCGAGAATGCGAAACGGTTCGGCTTTTCGACACGCCGATTCCCTATTTCTATGACTCAGAGCTACATCGAACTTGCCAGGTCCGTCGGTTTGGAAACGGACTTGCGTTTCCGCGGACAAGTTCAGGCCCTCGGGGCTGAGGTCTTCAGTCTGCCCGCCCACAGAATCGCTGGAGCTAAGCGGGTGTTGCACGCTCTGCAAGGAGCGGGGTGCTCGATGATCCTTTGCACGAAAGGCGATCGACGGATACAGGGCCGTCGGATCTACGACAGCGGAGTGCGCCCGTTTTTCGACAAAGTGTATGTTGTCAAAACAAAATGTGACAGTGAATTCAGGACGATCTTGCGGGATCAGGGCGTCGATCCGGCAGACGCATGCTCGATTGGCGACAGCGTGCGATCCGATATCAATCCAGCTCTTCGACTTGGAATGAGCGCTGTCTGGCTTCAGAAGGACACGTGGTCGTTTGAGGACAGGCCTCTTGTGAGGTCCCGTCGCTTAAGCGTTGTGTCAGACATACGAGACTTGCCGGCAGCCCTAAGAATCGACTAGCCCTGTCGGCCGAAGGATGCGTGAATGAGCACACCGACCAACATAACGTACGACGAATGGAAGACTGGCGTGCTGTCGAAAATCGATCCTGCGCGAACAGCTGTAGTCGTGATCGATCTACAGCGGGACTTCTGCAGCACTGACGGTGCTCTCGCCGGCTTCGGGAGCGATGTGTCGCCAAACATGGCCGTAGCCGATCGGATCGAGCGCTTCTTACCGCAGGTCCGGGAACTCGTCGGTCTCGTAGCCTTCTTCCAACTGGTCTATGACCCGGCTGCAATGTCGGAATCCCAGAAAGAGCGCCTAATACGTGACGGCAAGCCGGTGATTTGCCGCCCAGGCAGTTCGGGCTGCGAACTGGTGTTCAGGCCGGATCGACGGGACTACGTGTTCACCAAACATCGATACAGCGCGTTTTCAAATCCGCAGTTTCAAACCTTGTTGCGCGATCGCCAAGTAACTACTGTTGCTGTTGCTGGTGTGGACACTCACATCTGTGTCGAAGGGTCTGTCAGGCACGGCTACGACCTGGGTTTTCGCATGATCGTCATTTCGGATCTCGTCTCAACCCGTCAATCCGAATTCACTCGTCACGAGAATTCCTTGGCGTTGTGTGAACGATATTTCGGGCTGACCGTTGAAAGCGCCGCCTTCAGGAACACATGCGAAGCGAATCGCAAGGCACTGGAAGTAGCGTCAATCGTTAACGAATGACTAAGCGTTGCCTGTACCTCGTTTCCAGTAGTTCAAGCAAAGAGTACGTATCAGACTGCCTGGAGGCGCTGGCGCTACCGCGAGGAACAATTCACCATTTCAGATACCTCGTGCGCTACATCGACGAGGGGCTGCGTACGGCATTGAGGTCCGCCCCGGGTCGGCTACCATCGGCCCTTCGTAACGCACCCGTTGTTGTCGTGTACTTATACCAAGAGCAAACTACTATTGGCGCGTGGAAAGCCGCACCTACGCAGGATGAGGGATCCTATTTGCCGCTCCGTTGCGGATGCCTTGTGGAGGCCTACCTGGAAGGGGATGTCGCTCATTTCTATTTTGAGGTGACAGACTATGTGAAACCTGCCATCTCTCGCTCGACGGCCCGACGTCTCCTGAGTAAGAGAATCAAGTTTCGCGTAGCGCCGAAGAAGGGCGCGAGTGAGAGTTTTGCCCACTTGTCCAAAGATCTTCGACTGGGAGCCCCTCGCTCTAGGGACGCTCTTGCCTTCCAACATTTTGTGTCCCATTCGTATAAGCCAGGCGAATGGCGCACGCGTAGCCTCGGAAGCGTCCCTCTCGATGTGACATACGCAATTGTGTTCGTCCGAGTGGGCGGAATCTTTCGAGAACGTGGCAATGCCTTATTACCGCTAAAGCCAGTGTTTCGAGCTCTGATCGGGAATCCTGTCGCTGAATACCAGTTGGAGCCCGGCGTTACGTATCATCTGAAAATTGTCACCAGAATGGGGACCAGACTAGCGGCGGAGCTGCCAGGCCAGGGCAATGCTATGTTGCGGTTGATTTTTGACTCGAGCCTTTTTAGGCCAGCCGGCGCGACTGCGTTCCGGATCTCGTCGAACTATGACCTTCAATACTGGTCCTTCGTTCCAATGGCCCACAGCAATCAGCGCAGTGTCCTGACTATCGCGTGCGAACACGAGCATCTGCCTGACCACGACAATTTCGTCAGAAAGGAATTACTCTGTCCAGAGGTGCTTCTGCCGGTTTCAGTCCTTATACCGCCTGAAAAACGTTCTAGAGCCGGCATCCAAGGATGAAACAGCCAACGCTGCAGTTTCGTGTCGCAGAAAGCTGGCCAGACCGGCGGGCGCCTGCAGAAGTGCAGGCACAGGCTGTTCAGTCCCTGGTCGCGAATCACACACTGATTGTGGGGCAGTCGCGCTCTGGTAAAACGAACGCGGCGCGCCGCTTGGTCGAAGAGATTTTGAACTGGACAACGACTCGTGTAGTCATCTTGGATCCGAATGCCGACTTCAAGCTGCTCGGCCATGTGAGGCGCGGTGCCGAACCGCAATTCATCAAGCGATGGACGCAGGTTAGTGATCAGGTTGGTATTGCCTCGCCCGATGGGGCGGCTTGGGGAATTCTGTGGAACAAGCTCTCTTTGGGTGAGATGGCGGCTTACCTGCGGTTAACACCGAAGGAGAGTTTTGCTGAGTACCGCCATTTGGATCGTCACTATAAGTACGAAAAGACAATTCCAAAGAAGGCCGGCAAGAAACGTCTCGGGACGTTACAAGAGTTCCTCGACAGCGGGTATTTTCAGCTAGCTGTAGGCGAGGAACTAGAGCGATATCGTCTTCTCCTTCAGGATCTTGCGGCCCTACGTGTGTGGGCGACTTCCACCACCACGAAGGATCTGGACACATTTCTGGCCGACCCTCATCGAGCCGTCGTGGTCGACCTATCGACTGACGATGAAGAGGTGAGAACCATCACGGCCGCGCGCACACTCCAGGCATTGTGGGAAGAAGGCCAAGACAAGCGAAAAGAGTTTCTCAAGAACGGTGGGTCGTGGCCAGGCACATTAGTTGTGATCGACGAAGCGCACCTATTTGCTCCACCGTCGACGAGTGATCCTCGTAGGCGCGCCGTGTGCGAGCGAATTGAGCGCTTCGCGGACCAGGGCAAGAAACTCAATCTGTTTCTGATGGTGATTACGCAACAGCCCGGCAAGCTTCATCGCGGCGTCCTGTCTGAATGTAACAATCGGATTATTCTCAGGGTGAATGAGACGTTATCGCTCCGAGCGCTTGAGGAGGCCTACGGCGGAAGTCGCGGCCGATACAACGGAGCGCTGACTTTCAAACCCGGCGAAGCGCTAGTTGAGGGGGCATTGCTGTGCGATGAACTTCCCCCTCCGACGACGCCTCGCGGCACCCGTTTCATGTTGGCGAATACGAAGGAAGGCGGTGGGACGCCTAAAGCCGATTGGGCGCTGCCGGCGACGATCTAGTGCGCCTTTTGGCGGTTGTTCGACTGAGACACGGCCGAATCACCTCTACTGGAGCAATGAGGCGAAGGTTATGTCTCCGCAAAGTGGCCGCTGTTGGTGACCTTGACCGCTGACCGAGGTCGCCTAAGCACGATGCTAGATCGTCTGGCGGCCGACCTTTGAACGCAGTCTACTGCAGCAACGTGAGTAAGACGAGCATGTTCGGCCACTTTGCATCGACGCCTTCTGGTTGATAGGGTGCCGGTACCGCTTGAACTAAGAAGCGCGCGCTCACCTTCGTTCGCGCTTCCAATATTTCAGTCGCACTCTCCACTTTTCCAGACCGAGCTGCCCGGTACGCCGCGCCATCGATTGGCAGGGACTTGTTCCACGGCAGAACTAGGGACGGCGGGTAGACGCGGGAATGATGAAATGACTGGCGGCGGTACTTCGGCGTGACCTGCGCGTCGGGCTGCTTTGCGGGGAATAGGACACCTTGACTCGGCTTGCCGACTTCACCCTTTGCATAGCGATAGCAGAAAAGGCCGACGGCCACGGGAAGTTGCGAGGTCGTCGCGATGCGGTAAGCAGTGGCCTCGAAGGACGTTCCGAAACGTCGACGAATCTGTTCAATGTATTCCAAGCCGAAACCGATCTCTTCAATGGCCCTCATGAAATCACCGCGCGGCATCGTTAACTCGGCAGCACCGTAGTCGCACAACAGTTCAAGTTCAGGCGCCGGGCCGACCCCACTGCGTTGGACCGATCGAAACTGTGCGCCGACATCACTGTTGGGAAAAAACGAGTGGGTGATCTCGTGGGCAATGGAATGCACGGTTCGCGCTTCGGTTTTGTACGGATTGTAGAGAATCCGCCCGCGACGCCCCGGGCTCTTCGTGGCGACCAAAACCGCGTCACGCTCGTGACCGCGCGCACGGGTTTCGTCCATCGCACTGACTTCAAAACCGGCAAGCGACGCAAGGTGGCGGATACGGTCGAGGGCACGGGGGGCATGGCCTTCAAACGCGGCCATCTTGTCGAGCAGGTCCTTGGCCTGTTGTTCGACGAACACGTACGGGTCGATGGCGTGTCCTGAACGGTCGATCAATGAGACGACGTCAGGATCCGAAAACCGCCGACCTCTCGAACGACGTACCTGCACGATTTCTCTCCACTACTTCTGATTGCTCGCCAGCTTGATGACGTCGTAAATCGCTCGCCACGAAGCCTTGTCTCGCGGCCGATTTCCCCGAAAATTGAGGCCAGCCAACATCTGAACTTCGTCGTCGGTCAAATTTTCCTCTTGCGCAAAGTCCTGCAAGCCTGGTGGAAGCAGTGACATCTGTTCCGGCGTTGGTTCCGCCTCTGGCCCTCGAATCAGTGCATCGATGGTCGTGCCGAATGCGGTCGCAACTTGAAAGAGATACTGAATGTTCGGCTTACCGCCGCTCCCATTCTCCAAGTCCGAAATGTACGCCTTGGGAACGCCACCCGAGCGCTCCTCGAGCTCTGATAAAGACCACCCTCGGCCCTTTCGCTGGAACCGAACGTTCTGGCCCAGTCGAATCAGGTCGACCATAGCACCCCTGTTGTTTTAATACGACTCGTTGCTAATAAGTTGACAGAGCTCCTGACCCGATCGTACCATCGGTGTCGCAAATCGGCAACGCATCAGATTTTAACCGATTCAGCGGTAGGTGGGGTGGAGCGACCAGGAGGAACCCATGCGAATTCAGATGGCTCACCTAAGGGACCAAGGAATCGATTTTGCCGTGTTCGCGGCCGATGCGCCCAGCGGCAGTCGCAGTGATCGTCAGGCGTTGCTCAATCGGCTTGTTGCGACCGCGAGGATGAATCGCTTGAAGGTGGACAAGGCGGCCCTCGCATTCGAAGAGTCCGGACGCATCAATTTCTTCGGAACCCGCGACCTAGTTGACTACTTGGCATCACGCGGCGTGCCGAACTGGACACACGCGCTCGACATGTAGACGGCTCACGTACTGGAGGAAGGCATGGCTGACGTACGAGTAACGTGTATCACTAAGCCGCATCGAGAAAGCCCCCACGAACACATCACGCATCTTGGTGGCACCGGATGGAAATGGACGCGCGGCGAAGTCATCGCAAGCATCGACAATCGGACCAACACATTTCATGTCATCGACGCGGCGCGTCACCGGTCTGAGGTTGGAGTCGTTGATCCAGGGAACGGTCGCGCTCGTTACGTGCGGACTCATGCCGACGGAGACTGGAACAACAACCTCTTGGCCCTGCCGTCATGCGCCTAGTGCAATTCGAACATTGACACAGCAGAGGAGTAACGATCATGCCCAGGAAACATCACGTTGATTTCATCGCGACGAAGAAGGTCAAAGAGCCGACCGAGGTCATGTTTACAACGAAGGCAGGAAAGCCGGTCGATTTCGTCGCCAAGAAGGTGGTGCAGGAGAAAGTCGAAGTCTCGTTCATGGCGAAGAACACGAAGAAATAGTTCGTCGACTAAATCCACAGAGCGTCCTGTCGTCCCCAATCGTCAGGCGACAGCTCGGCAAGTGTTACGCGCGTCTTCAAGAAAGGCTCGGGCCTGAGGCCCTTCGTTTTCGAAGACGAGTCGGAGAGGAACTGATTGTCATTAGGGAGGAAAGCATGAATAGCGCGCAAGAACACCCAGGCGAAGGACATGGTCACGACAAGGAGTTCACGATCATCGTGAACGGCCGGCAGAAAATGGTGACCGCGAAGGAAATGTCGTTCGCCGACATCGTCGCTTTGGCTTTCGACAACCCACCGACGGGCCCGAACATAGTGTTCACCGTCACCTATCGAAAGGGCGAAGGCGATAAGCCCGAAGGGACCTTGGTCCCTGGAGGGACAGTCAAGATCAAGGACGGAATGGTCTTTAATGTCACAGCAACTGATAAGTCATAGTCCGGATTTGCAAAGGCTGAAAGACGATGGGTACGACATAGAGGTCAGATCCGGCTATCTCCTGATGAAGAATGTTCCGTACGTGAACTCGAAGAAAAAGGTCGCGTTCGGAATGCTCGTATCACCGTTGACGCTAGCGGGGGACGTAACCACGACGCCCAGTGATCACGTCATGAGGTTTGCGGGAGAGCATCCCTGCTACCAAGACGGAACCGAAATACTCCAAATCAAGCATTCCTCTCAGCGGGACACGCTTGATCGTGGGCTCGTGGTTCACCACATGTTCTCGAGCAAGCCCACGAGCGGGGCCTACAAGGACTACTACGAGAAGATGACGACGTACGCGGCGATCATCTCGGGCCCCGCCGAGGCTCTTGATCCTGCCGTCACCGCCAGGGCCTGCCGATTTGTCGAAGCCGAGGAAGCCGACTCCGTATTCAACTATCACGATACGGCTTCTAGCAACGCCGGGATCAATGCAGTTACGAGAAAGCTGGAACTGGCGAAGGTGGGCATTGTAGGACTGGGCGGCACCGGTTCCTATGTCTTGGATCTGGTCGCCAAGACCCCTGTAAAGGAAATTCATCTCTTCGACGGCGACAAATTCTTGCAGCACAATGCGTTTAGGTCTCCCGGAGCCGCATCCTGCGACGAATTGAAGGAAATTCCGCAGAAAGTGGCGTACTTCAAGGGCCTATATTCCAGGATGCATCGGAATATCGTCGCGGACGACTACTACATCGACCCTTCGAATATCGATCAGCTGGCAGGAATGAGTTTCGTGTTCTTGTGCCTGGACAAGGGCGAAGCGAAAAAACTGATCGTTGAAAAGCTGGAAGAGTTGGGCCTGCCCTTTATCGACGTCGGAATGGGAGTGGATCTCGTCGATGAGGCGTTGGGAGGAGTTCTCAGGATCACGACCAGCACTGCCAAGAAGCGCGAGCATGTCAGAGGCATGAACAGAATCCCCTTCTCGGACGGCGATGGTAACAATGACTATGCCCGAAACATCCAGATCGCCGATCTGAATGCCCTCAACGCCGCCCTGGCCGTCATCAAATGGAAAAAGCTGTTCGGATTTTACCGGGATCTCGAAAGGGAGCATTTCAGCACGTACACGATAGACGGCAATACACTTATCAATGAAGACCAGCTGTGAAGCGCGAAACGGTCCTGACACATGAATTCGTCGAGTACATTCCTAAAGACCTGAAGGATGGAATCGTCTATGTGTCGGTTGCCTTCGCGACGGCCGCACATAAATGTTGCTGCGGATGCGGCCGTGAGGTCGTCACTCCGCTAAGCCCTACGGATTGGCAGTTGATCTTCGATGGCGAGTCGATTTCGCTTGACCCCTCGATTGGAAACTGGAGCTTCGATTGCAGGTCTCATTACTGGATAAGACACAACAAGGTCCAATGGGCTCCTCGGTGGTCTCAGAAAGAGATCGAGGCCGGGAGAACTCACGACAGGTTGGCCAAGGAGAGATACTTCGACAGCACGACGGCTCCGACTGTTCGTGACACAAAGGGAGGAGTCGGAACGCCGGCAGAAACTCAATCTAGGAAGGGTCTTTGGCGAAAGCTGAAGAGGCGGTGGTTCTAGCCACGTGCTGCGTTGCGCTGCGATGATCGGCAGGCAAGTAAAGTTCGGTAAAGGAAGTCGTCGGAAGCGCCTTCGTGCGCTCTGACGTGACCGAGGAGAGGCCCAAGAACACGGGTCCGCCTTGATCTGCCCGCGCTCAAGGGTCGACTGTTAACCGGAGGGTTACTGGTTCGAGCCCAGTCTGAGTGAGCAGCCAACCTCCTTTCCCTAAGTTCCCTCAGCAACACATCTGATTCTGGTGCTTCTGCCATACCGATTCAGCCGCCCGGACGCTCCCTTTGCACCAAAAGGGTTGGCAGACGCCGTAAAGTTGGAAACCGTACCCCACCGCGTGAACGCACCCCGCGACTCCAACCGTCCGCGGAGAAGGAGGAGATCGGGTGAAGCGCACGACAGAAGCCGGAAATCCTTTTACCGAAAAGGACCGAAAACTTCGGTCCTTTTCCGGAATAATATTTCCGTTCGGGGACGCCGCAGCTGAAGGGCAGGTGTAGACTGCGCGAATCAACCCCAGGCGTGCCGCACAGCGAACGGATCAGGTTGTCGGCGTCTCTAACCTCTCGTCCCAACGCAGGCGGTATCGTCGTTCCCGTTCAAGGAACGCGCGTTCGCCGCTTTCAAGAATCTGACAGACGGTTTTTCGACTCTCGCCATTCTCCAGCGATCCAGTTTTGTATGTGATTTGCGGCAACGCCATGCCGGGTAACCGGCACCAACCGCCGGAGCGTTCCAGCGGGCTCCGGCGGTCCCGGGATTCTCCCTGCCCGCACGTGCGACGCTCTCGAAACTCGACGGCCAGCCAGGCCGTATCAGTCGCCAATCGACGTATCCCGATCCCTCCCGGTCACTTCCGGTCGTTCGTCCGTCGATGCAGTCGTCTCTCCTGTCAGTCTTCGCCTTCCGCTTCGCCCGGATGGACCGCCGCCGCTTTGGCGGCCAGCCCGGCACCGTCGGTAGACGCCTGACGGCTCGCGCCAGCCTCAGTTCTGGCTGTCACGCCACCGACACGGGCGCTGGGCTTCGTCAGTCCGGCCGGGCTCGCCGCCTCCCAGGTTCCGCGAGTGGGATTCCTCTGGTGGCGAAGGAACCGCACATCGCGGAACCACAGAAGGCCAGCAATGGCCAAGACACCTCAACGGAGAGACATCATGGAAGTTCGAGTCACGAACAAAATCGCAGCGTTGAACGATCTTTGCCGAACGGCGATGGGCATTACCGGCCGGCTCATTCAGACACCCGGCATCTGCGCGCTGCCGCAGGGTGATCAGTCGGCGATTCGCGAAAAGGTCGAATTGTTCGACGCATTCACGCTCGGAAATGATCCGCACCAGGAGCGCGATTTCGGATCATTCGATCATGCCGGTCAGACCATCTTCTGGAAGATCGACTACTACGATCCGACGCTCACCTACGGCAGCGAAGATCCGAGCGACCCGCGCCAGACCGTGCGGGTCATGACAATCATGCTCGCCGCCGAGTACTGACGCGCCGACGGGTCAGGCCTTGTCTGATCCGATCTCCGCCGGGCGGTTGGCCCTAGGTGCAGCCGCTTGGCGAGGGAGTAGAGCGAGCCGCTCTGCACCGAAAGTGGGCGTCAGTCTTTCAACGTCTCCGGCCAGACTTGCATCCCCACTTGTTTTCCGGCGTCCCAGAGTTGGCGGTCGAATGTCGCCAGCCTGACTTCTGCGCCGACCGCCTCCTGCCAGGTCAAGGCCGACGCGAGTTGCACCGCGTCATACCCGCGCAACGCGGAGTCCCAAGCGAGGGCCTCCGCCCGGGCCACGAGCGCTTCCGTCACCGGCACCTTCGCGAAGTCCGGCCATTGACTCGCGAACGCGCGCTGCGCCTTCCGCCCCTTGTCCGGTTCGACGAGCCCAACCCGGACGGCTTTCGCCAGGGCGGCAGCCACCTCGGCTCGACTGACCAGAGACGTTGCTACGATATCGGCCCTGGCACACAAGTCGGCGGTCTCTCGCGAGCCGGGCTCCGCCACGTAGCGCTTGACCAGCGCGCTCGCGTCCAAATACACAATCACTCGCGATTTTCGCTGATCAGATCCGCCACCGTCTTCCGGCGGTTGCGTACCCGTGCGACCGGCGTCGCGGGTTTCAGGCGCCGGCCACTCCACAGAATGCGACCCGCGTTGGCGAGCACCTCAAGTCGCTCATCCAACGAGCTGGCGTCCGCGATCATCCGTGCCACAGGCCGACCGTGCTCCGTCACCACGATCGTGCCACCGCCTCTGACCTCTCGGACGCACTCGCTTAGCTTGGACTTCAATTCCCGTATCCCGATGCGGCGCTCGGCCATAGCCTTCTCCATCATGTAATGAGACTACATTCTAACACATGCGACCACATCAGCCCATCGAGCGCGACATCGGCTGGGCGAGGGTCAGGCAACCCAACGCTGCCCTGAGATCGTCCGCGTCGCGTTGCTGGGGCTGCGCGAGGCGCGCGCTGAACGCACCCGCCAGGATCGCCAAGTGTTTCGTCTAAAGGTGACGCCGGTCCGCTGCTTGCGATCTTCGATGCAACACCCGCTTGCCGTTCGACTGAGCGCGCCAGCAGGGCCCGTGCGGCTCCGCCGTCGACTTTTGGCGGCCGTCGAGTGGCCCGGCCACGCTGACACCAGATTGTCCCAGCCTGCGCTCGGTCCATCCTCGCGCCATCGACGCTGACGATCTCACCAAGGGCTAATCCTGCGGTGTCAGGTGATCTGAAACATCCGTCTCGGCGGACTGTTGGTCTGTCCTGTCCACGTCTCGCACGTCACCCGTGATCGTCCGGAGCCATGCACCGAGGACGCCGCTGCGGCGGCCGTGCCAGGGCACCTGGTCACGCTCAGTGCTGAAGGCCCCGGCCGCGGGCGACGTGCGCGCCGTTTCTGTTCCACTAGGAACGTCGTGATGGTTCCTCACACGGCATGAAGGAACCAATCACGGTTCCTCAGGAGGAACAGACCGATGCAGACCACCACACACGCCGACACCGTCACGATCAAGATCACGCCGAACGACAAGGGCAACCCTCCGGGGAAGCTCGCCGACGTCGAGATCCACTTCGTGGGCGACTCGCTCTTCGAGGGCCTGAAGCTGATCGGCTTCAGCGTCTGGGAGCGCCGCAGTGGCGCCGGCCGGAACGTGACGTTCCCGGCACGCCAGTACAACGTCAACGGCGAGCGACGCAGCTTCGCGCTGCTGCGACCGATCGTCGACGTGACGGCGCAGAACGCCCTGCGCGACCGCATCCTCGAGGCGTACGCCGAGTACGAAACGACCGCGGGTGTCGCTGACGCCTGACGGCACTCTGCGACGGAGCGCGCCGGCGCTCCGTCGCACTCTCTCAACTGGTAACGCCGCACGCTTCAGTGAGGCCATCAACCGCCCGATGCGCTGGCTTGCGACAGCTCGAGGAGATTCTCACACGCTCTCGACTCGCACCGAGCAATCGCATCAGTCTCGTGGCTCGTGCCGCTCACGACCACCCCTGACCATTCGCCCCGCTGTCAGCTCCTCCAGACGCTCTCAGTCGCTTCCTACCCGCCCTCGTCTGATCAGCCCTCGACCCCCACCGACTACGACCGTTCCTCCTCCTTCTCCTCTCGTGTCCGTCTCCTAACCGCGAGCCGCCGTTCCGCCGCCGTGACGTCACGGGCGGTCGCGGTCCTGCAGCGAATCCCGGCTTCGCCGGCCGCGCCAGCCCACGGGCTGATCACGGTCGCTGCGTTCGACCACGACCTCGGCGGATCGGCGTCTCGCGCGTGTCCTCGGTGGCGGCGTTCAGGTTCCTGGCCTCCACGAAGGAACCCGAACACGCACATCCGGAGGACACGCCATGCAGACGGACACGATGAGACTTCGCGAGCTGACGGTACGGTATACGGTGAAGAAAGACGACGAGGGCCGCTCGATCCTTATCGGGCGGACCCTCAGCAAGCCGTGTGACTCGGCGGCGGTCCTGGTTCCGATCCTGCAGCACGAGCCGGCCGAGGTCTTCGCGATCGTGTGCCTCTCGGCGAAGCACCGGGTGCTGGCGTATCACGAGGTCAGCCGCGGCACGCTCGATTCGACGACGGTCCATCCCCGCGATGTGTTTCGCGCGGCCATCCTCGCCAACGCCCGCTGTCTGGTGCTCGCGCACGTCCATCCGAGCGGCGATCCGACGCCCAGTCCAGACGATCACGAGGTGACGCGACGCCTGGTGGCGGCCGGCGGGCTGCTCGGTATCGACGTCCTGGACCACATCATCGTCGGCGACGGGCGGTATGTCAGCTTCAGGGAACTCGGGTGCCTCTGACCGCGTCGGCGAGAATCGCGATCTCACATCGACGGTTGCACACTTCCTTCAACGCCGCACAGCCAACCGTTGCTTTCACGCCCGGCGCGAATCGGTCGCGGCCGCGCTCCTTGGCCATATCGTCCGCTCCTGTCTGCCGCCGGCTCAGATCGCGATCACGATGGCTGGATACCGCAGACCCATGGAGCATGTCCTACCCACGGCTCACGTTCACGGTTTCGCGTGCTCATGGGTAGCCACTTCCCGCCGGACCGATCACGATCAGATCTGATGCTGACTCGCTGTGACGCCACCCGAAGGCGGACCCTCTCTGCAACTCCTGCGCGTTCCACGGCTTCGCCCACGCCGCCCGTCGTTGCACACCGTCTGCGCTCGGACGATCTGATCGACGACGGCGCGTCACAGTTCTTGCCAGAGCAACAGTTCTGCCGACCTGACTAAACGACCGGCGGGGTTGGCACAACACTCACATGCCCGCCGGTCTTTGTCGTCGAGGATCCGTTCCCCATGGCCCCAGATGAGCACGCCCCGACTCCTGACTCGCGATTCGTCCGTCCGTCTCCCGCATCCGTCGCCCACAATCCCATCCGACCCGGCGCCTCGTCCGATCTCCCCATCGGGACCCAGAGTCCTGGCATGCGGGCGGTGATGGCGCTCGCGGCGCGTATCGCGCCCGTGGATTCCACCGTGCTGATCACCGGTGAGAGCGGCGTCGGGAAGGAGCGGCTCGCGCGCTGGCTCCACCAGGCCTCGCGCAGGGCCGGTCGGCCGTTTGTCGCCGTCAATTGCGGTGCCTTCGCGGACGCGCTCCTCGAGAGCGAACTGTTCGGCCACGTCCGTGGCGCCTTCACGGGTGCCGTACAGGATCGACTCGGCGTCTTCGAGGCCGCCCAGGGCGGCACGCTGTTCCTGGATGAAATCGGCGAAGTCACGGCGGCGATGCAGGTGAAGCTGCTACGCGTGCTCCAGGAACGCGAAGTCTGTCGGGTGGGGGAGACGCGGACACGACCGGTGGATGTCCGGCTCATCGCGGCGACGAACCGTGACCTCGCGGAGGAGGTCCGGACGCGCCGGTTTCGGCAGGACCTGTACTATCGGCTGCGCGTCGTGGACGTGCATGTACCGCCGCTCCGGGACCGTCCCGAGGATTTACGCGCCCTCGCGGACTACTTCCTGGTGCACACGGCGCAACGGCTCCGCCGGCCGGTGGTCGCCTACGCGCCGCTGGCCCTCGAACGCCTCCTGAGCTATCGGTGGCCGGGCAATATCCGCGAGCTCGAACATGCGATTGAGCGCGCCTGCGCTGTGGCGACCGGTACCACGATCCAGCTCGACGACCTCCCGCCCAGCGTCCAGCACGCGCCGGACGCCCCCGAGCGAGCGGGAGAGGTTCGTCCACTCCGGGCGCGTGAACGCGAGTATGTCCGATCAGTCCTCGAACGACATCAAGGCAACCGGCGGCAGGCAGCGGCGGAACTGGGCATTTCGCTCTCGACGCTGAAGCGGAAGCTGCGTGACCGACGCTGACCGGCACACGCGGCGGGCATCCGGGTCACTTCTGACCGCGGGTCATGAGCCTGGGTCACGTGTGAACCTCTCTCGCGCGATCGCATGGCGCGAGCGCCACCTGGCGTGCGCACGCGTCTCACGTCGCGCGATCTCGTGCGATGTCCTTCGCGATCAACACGATCACGTGGACCGGGCGAGACGCGTCCTCGCGGTCTCGGCCGGCGTGCGCGCGTGGATCGCGGACGGCGTGTGGTTGTCACGCCTTTTGCTGTGGAGACGGCCAGCACACAAGGAGGCCGCATGCACCAGGCGCTGACTGCCGCAGATCTCACACGACGCTCGGACCGATCGCGGAGTCGGTCGCGCCGGCCGCGTCCCATCGTCCTCTGGCATCTGCGCGGCGCGACCGACGATTTGCGCGGGCTCGTCGTCGAGACGTCGTTCGGGTACGCGCTCGGCCTCGAGCTCGATGCAGAGCTCGTCTCTTTGCAGCTGCACGTCACGCTCGAGGGGCTCGTTGCCGATGCCGAGCGGCTCGAAGCCGTCCTCATCGCGCAGGGTTGGCAGGTCGTGCCCGATGCCATCGATGCGTCCCCATGTCCACCGACTCGGAGGTCTTCATGATGTCGTTGTTGCGGTGCCGTTCGTCCCACGGGCTTGCCATGTCTGGCGCGCGGGTGCGTCGCGTCTGGGCGATCGCGGTCGCGATCGTGTTACTCCCCACGGCGAGCTTTGCCCAGTCGCCCTGGGAACGCGCCGCTGCGAATCTCGAGCTGTCGTTCACAGGGCCGCTGGCCCGATCGCTGGCGCTGGTCGCCATCGTGCTCGGCGGCCTCATGTTCATGTATGGCGAGGGCGGCGCGAAGCGCCAGATCAGCGGCATCGTTTTCGGCGGCGGCCTGGCGCTCTTCGCGGCGCAGTTCCTCGCGTGGTTGTTCTGACGCCATGACGCCCGACAACCAGCCGGAATTTCGAGTCGTGTCGCGCGCCCTCTATCGGCCGCTGACGGTCTGGGGCGTCGATCGCCGCCTGTTCTTTCTGGCGCTCCTCGTGGGCGTCGCGGCCTTCAACCTCTTCTATAGCTTCCTCGCCGGCTGTCTGCTGTTCGTGGCGCTCTATCTCGTGGGTTGGTGCAGCACCGCGCGCGATCCGCAGCTCCTGAGCATCCTGTTGCGCTCCGGCCTCGCGCGCCGGCGGTACGACGCGGCCAAATGGGACGCGGCACGAGCGGGGAGGGTCTGATGGTCTCCGTCCGCCGTGTCCTCAAGGACTACCGCGACGCCGGCACCGTCCACAACCTGCTCGCGCTCTGGGGGTTCGTCGATGACACGACGTTCCTCACCAAGGCTGGGGCGCTCGGCCAGGTGTACCGGCTCCGCGGTGTCGACTATGAGTGCCTCGATCACGCCGAGCGGCGGACCGTCGCCCATCGCTTCGAGCGCGCCCTCCGGCACCTCGACGAGTCGTTCCGGATCTACCAGTACGTGATCAAGCGGCCCGCTGCGCCCATCGCCCCGACGACGCACTCCCATCCGATGGTCAACGAAGCGCTCGTCCGCCGAGCCGCCTACCTCACCGCTAAAGCGGACGCGCTCTTCGAGCTGGACCTCTATCTCGTGGTGCTCTACGAAGGCTGGACGGCGCGGCGGAGCCTGTCGGGCACGGCCGCGCGTCTCTGGCAGTCGCCGCGGTCCGTGGTCCGCGAGACGTTCTCGGCGCGCGCGACGAGCGCGGCGCTCGCCGAGCAGATCGACCGCGCCGCCGCCACCCTCCACCAGAAGGCCCACGCGTTCACGGTGCAGCTCGCCGACACCGTGGCGCCCCGCCTCCTGCCGAAGGACGAGGCCTTCCGTTTCTTTCGGCGCCTGCTCAATTACGCGCCGCACAAGGTCGACCCCGTCGGACTGACGCACGACACGCATCTGGATTTCTACGTCGCCGATTCCCCGATTGAATGCCACCGGGATCACCTGCTCGTCGACGGGTACCGCGTGAAGGTCCTCACGATGAAAGAACCGCCGGCGAAGACGTTTGCGCACATCCTGCAGGACCTGTACGCGATCCCCAGCACGTTCATCGCGTGCTTCGAGTGGCAGCGGCTCTCGAATGCCCAGATGCGGCGCGACCTCCACGCCAGGCGCCGCCACTTCTTCAATCAGAAGGTGTCGCTCGTCAACTATCTCAGTCCGCAGACGAAGACGGAGGACATGCTGGTGGACGACTCGGCCGCCGCCACCGTCCAGGAGCTCGGGCAGAGTTTGACGGCGCTCGAAGTCGACGGCCATATCTTCGGCGCCTGCTCCCTGACCGTCGTCGCCTACGACCGCGACGCCGGCCGGCTCGATCGCAGTGTCGCGGAATGCGTCAAGGTCTTTGCCGGGCACGACGGAGCGCTCTATGAGGAGAGTTACAACCTCTTGAACGCCTGGCTCGCGGTCGTGCCCGGCAATGCGTCCCATAACCTGCGTCGGCTGGCGCTCCTCAACACCAACGCGGCCGACCTCAGCTTTCTCTTCACACTCGACACGGGCGACCGGCACAGCCGGCATCTCGCGGACCGCGACTGCCTGGCGGTGTTCGAAACGGAATACCAGACTCCGTATTTCTGGAACCTGCATTACCAGGACGTGGGGCACGTCCTCATCCAGGGGGCGACCGGATCGGGGAAGTCGTTTCTCACGAACTTCATCGTGACCCACGCGCAGCAGTACGACCCCGTCACGGTCATCTTCGATCTCGGGGGGAGCTACGACGCACTCGTGACGCGGTTGGGGGGCAGCATCTGGCGGATGGGGCTGACCGAGCGCAGCTTCACCATCAATCCCTTCTGTTTGGATCCCACGCCCGAGCATCTGCACTTTCTCTTCTTGTTCGTGCGCGTGCTCGTGGAAGCCAGCGGGCAGCACCAGCTCACGCTGGTCGAGGACCGCGACCTCTACGAGGCGGTCGAGAACGTCTACGCCTTAGACGCGCCGCAGCGGCGGCTCATCACGCTGGCCAACCTGCTCCCGCGCGCCCTCGCGCAGCATCTCCACCGGTGGGTGCAAGGGGGCCCGTATGCCGCGCTCTTCGACAACGTGGAGGACACGCTCACGTTTCAACGCGTGCAATGCTTCGACTTCGAAGGGCTCGAGCAGTTCCCGCTCGTCCTCGAGCCGCTCTTGTTCTACGTCCTCCACCGCGCGAGCGCCTCGATCCAGAACCGGTCGGCAGCCTCGCAACTCAAGCTCTTCGTGCTGGACGAAGCGTGGCGCTTCGCGCGGAACGCCACGGTGAAGGGGTACATCCGGGAGGCCTTGAAGACCTGGCGCAAGCGGAACGCGGCGATGATCCTGGCCACCCAGAGCAGCGAGGACTTTCTCGATGCCGATCTCCTCCGGACGGTCGTCGAGAGCTGTCCGACCAAGTTCTTTCTGGCGAATCCGGGGATGGACCTGGAGCGCGCCCGCGAACGCTTTCACCTCAACCAGACCGAAGCCGCCCTGATCGCACAGCTTCGGCCGCGGCAACAGGCGCTGCTCAAGCGTCCCGATGTCTCGAAAGTCATCAATCTCCACGTCGACCCGCAGGCCTACGCCCTCTACACGAATACCACCCCACGGGATCCCTCGAAAGGAGCGATCGGATGAAACGGATCGTCCTCAGCCTGCTGTTCGGCGTGATGGCCCTCAACGCTGTTACCGCCGCGCAGACCACCAGAGAAGTGACCTACGACGCGCGATCGATTATCCGCGTGAATGCGAAGCTGCGCTTCACCACGCTGATCATTCTGCCGGACAGCGAAGAGATTCTGGACTTCGTGTGCGGCGACAAGGACGTCTGGGTCGTCTCCGGGGCGCAGAACTTCGCCTATGTGAAACCGGGCAAAGCCGGCGCGTCTACGAACCTCAATCTGGTCACCGCGGCCGGCCACGTGTATTCGTTTCTGCTGACCGAGGGGGCGGCCGATCCCGACTTAAAGATCACCATCACCGCGGATCAGACGCAATTGCCGTCGCTCGGTGGATCACCCCGGTTCTATCCGGCGGCCCAGGTGGACGCCCTCCGCCGGGAACTCGCGGACGCGCGCCAAGAAACTGAGACCGCGAAAACGACGGCGGTCCAGGACATCGCGCGCGCCACCGCTGCCGCGGCCGACTCCGCCGAAGCGCGCGTCACGACGTTTCGCCGGACCTTTCCGACGACGCTCGCATTCCCGTATCGCTACGTGGCGAACGCCAAGCCGTTCTTCGTGGCCGCCATGTTTCACGACGAGGCGTTCACCTACATTCGGTCCGACGCACCCGAGCTACCGTCGCTCTACGAGATTCGGGATGGGATGCCGAATCTTGTGAACTTCCAGGTCGAGCACGGCACCTACATCGTGCCCAAAGTTCTGGAGCGCGGGTACCTCGTGATCGGCAAGCAGAAGTGGACGTTCGACCAGCGGCCGGTGCGGAGGGCGAAATGACGACACGCGACGACGACCAGTCAGGGCCGGGCGCGCCGCCGGCGG
>JBAUGX010000219.1:0-3475 GCA_049679965.1 Vicinamibacterales bacterium | reverse complement strand
CCCAGACGAACTGCTGCGCGATGCCGCCCGCCATGCCGAACAGCGATTGACGCTCGAGCCACGGGGCAAGATCGTTTAGGCGGCCGACGGCCGGCTGGACTACCGGGTCACCGTCTGGAAGTAGTCCGGCAGGCCCTTCTTGGTGTCTCGTAGAATCTCGACAATCGCCCGGCGGTCGGCGAGCGGGAGTCGCAGGTATCGACTCCCTCGCTCTTGTCCGGAGAGAATCTCCCACATCCTCCTGTACACGGCGTCCAGCGCCGCCGGCGGCAGGGCTTCGAAGGCCTCGCTGTAGATCATGTAGCTGCAGGGATACCGCATCAGCCGCCGTTCGAGATCGAGTTGCCTGAGCGATCGGTCCTTGTTGTCACGCGGACCTTCACTGGAGAACTTCTCAGCGAAGTCCGACGTCCCTCGCACGCGTCCGGGCAGCGAGACCTCGTCGATGAACAACAAGTAGTCCACGAGATCGCGTGCGGCGTCGCGGACGCGATCGTCGGTCTCGCGCGGGAGACGGGCTTCCCAACCAGCGCGCGTGATCAAGTTGACCATCCGCGTCTGGTGCTCGAGCACCATCAGCGCGACGATGTCGCTATGAGGGGACAGATAGCCGTGAGCGTCGAACTGGCTGGCGAGCGATGCCACCGCCTTCCCTTTGTGTCGGACAGTTCCCACGCCGCCGGTCACATACCATCCGCCCCACCGCTGCCCAAGCGGGCTGCGATGGTCAGACACAAAGCCAGTCGCGTACGAGTTCTTGTCCTGCGGCTCGGAAAGCGTGCTCAGCACGAACAAGCCCGGCACGCCAAGGGTTTCCCAGCTGAGATGGCACGCGAGACACTCGTCGTCGCGTTTGAACTGCGGTCGGTCCGCCGGCTGCTGGTCGAGCGTGTAGAAGATCACGCCCTGCTGGGGATCCTCCGCGGCGAGCTCGATCATCGAGGACCCGCGCACCCATCCGACCGCGACGGAATCTCCAAAGAAGATGGTCCGCGGGTTGCTGACGTTGATCAGGGACCCCTCGAAACTGGTCTTCGAGAACACCGCGACTTGCGATTCGACCGGCACGTGGAGCGCCTCGAGCACCGAGCGCAGATAGCCGCTCTCCTCGCCGCCGGCTGTCAATCGGACCGTGCCGTTTTCGATCGCGCGGTTGAGGCGAGCGACCGGATCCGCGGTCGGCACAGTGGAGTAGCCAATCGATGGATGATCGCGCGGTGCAACGAAGACACCGGAGCGCTGAGCCAGCAAAGATGTCAGGCCCGCGCTGACCAGTACCACTGCCACCGCCGCCCGACGCGTAGCAGGACGCATGGGGATAGTCTAATTCACGGCGCCGCCCCTAGCGACGGAACAGCAGTAACAGCGCCATGCCAATTCCGATACCGACGACGAGGTGGCGGACCGTGCGCTGTCCGATGCGCCGTGCGAACCCGGCGCCACCAACGCCGCCGGCAACAGCGCCAGCGGCCATGACCAACGCCTCCGGCCAGGAGACCATCCGCTGCCAGACGAAGTAGAGACCTGCGACTCCGTTCATGCTCACCGCCAGAATGTTCTTGAGTCCATTCATCTGGTGGATGTCGCGCAGACCGAGAATGCCGAATGCCGCGAGCATCAGGATTCCGGCCCCTGCGCCGAAGTAGCCGCCGTAGAGACCGACAAGTAATTGGAAGCAGGCAGCGCCCGCGAGCCACTTCGCCGACGCTCCTGCCGGGTTGGATGAGCCTTCCGAGCCGCGAGCGAAGCCGGACGTGCCCACCGGGCGAATCACCCACCGCTGCACCGATTCCTGCGCCATGAAGAGGCAGGTCGCCCCGAGGATCAGGAACGGCACCAGCCGGTCGAATAGGGGGGCGGGCGTCAGCCGCAAGAGCAGCGCGCCGCCGATCCCGCCGATGAGGCTTGGCGCCACGAGCACCAGCAGCCGAGGCTCGAGGGCGGTCAGTTCGCGACGGTATCCCCACGCGCTGCCGAGGGAGCCGGGCCAGATCGACACGGTGTTGGTGGCGTTGGCCACGATCGACGGCAACCCCAGCCAGATGAGCGTCGGGAACGAGATGAACGACCCGCCGCCGGCCACCGAGTTGATCGCGCCGGCCACAAACGCCGCGCCGAACGCCAGAAGTTCATGTGAGAATCTATCCACCGGTTGCCAGATCCTTACATCCTTAGATCGATAGATCCATACAATCCCGCATGCCTCCCTACACGCGGTTTGACGTCGTGGACGGCGTGGCCATCATCACGATCGACAACCCGCCGGTCAACGCGCTCGGGCCGGGCGTCCTTGAGGCCATCGAGGCGTCGGTCGCGCGCGGCGTCGCCGACTCTGACGTGACGGCCCTTGTGCTCGTCGGCGCCGGCCGGACGTTCGTCGCGGGCGCCGACATCAACATCTTCACGACGCTCAAAACGCGCGAGCAGTCGCTCGAGCAAGTCCGCATGATGCACGCGCGGCTGCGGCGAATCGAAGATGCCCCGAAGCCGGTCGTCGCTGCTATCCACGGCAACGCCCTTGGCGGTGGCCTCGAGCTCGCCTTGGCATGCCACTATCGCGTGGCCGCGAAGGACGCGAAGGTGGGCCAACCCGAAGTCTTCCTGGGTCTCATTCCGGGCGCCGGCGGCACGCAGCGTCTGCCACGGCTCTGCGGTCCGGCCATGGCGCTCGACATGTGCACGGTTGGACGCGCCGTCGAGGCACAGCAGGCCTTATCGGCAGGCATTCTGGATCGACTCGTCGACGGCGACCGACAGCGGGTCATCGATGCCGCCGTGGCGTGGGCCCGCGAGCGGGCAGCCGCCGGCGACATTCGTCGCACGCGTGATCTCTCGGATCAGTTGGCCGATGTCGACAGCGCCCTCCGGGCGTGCGCCGAGCGGAGAGCGGCGCTCGAACAGATCGCCGAGAGCCCGGCGCCCTACGCCGCCGTCAACGCCATCGAGGCCGCCTGCATGCTCCCCTTCGACGAGGGTTCGGCGGTCGAGCGCGAGCTGTTCACCGACTGCGTGCTCTCGGACGCGTCGCGCGCGCTGGTGCATCTGTTCTTCGCCGAGCGCGAGGCCTCGAAGGTTCCAGGCGTGCCGAAAGACACGCCGGCGCGGGACATCCGGCGAGCCGCGGTCCTCGGTGCGGGGACGAGGGGCGGCGGCATCGCCATCACGTATGCGGACGCCGGCATACCGGTTCTCCTGATGGACGTCGACCACGGGGCGCTTGCGCGCCGGCTGCAATCCGTGCGCCGCCACTATGAGTCCGCCGTGTCGAAGGGCCGGATGACCGTCGACGCCCTCGAGCACACGATGGCGCGCATCACCCCGACGACGACATTCGCGGCCTTCGACACCGTCGACATCGTCACCGAGGCGGTGCCCGAGGACCGGGACCTCACGATGTCAGTCTTTGCGGATCTGGGGCGCGAGACACGCGCCGATTGTCTCCTCGTATCGAGCACCTCGACGCTCGACATCGACC
>JBAUGX010000218.1:0-20422 GCA_049679965.1 Vicinamibacterales bacterium | reverse complement strand
CCATTGCCTCGGATCCGTCGCCGGCGCTCGGTGCCGCGCTCGCGCACCGGGGACCCGACGGCCACGGCGTGTGGCATTCTCCGGCGCGCGACGTGGTGCTCGTGCACCGGCGCCTCGCAATCATCGATCCCGGTCCCGCCGGCGCGCAGCCCATGAGCACCCCAGACGGCCGCCATCGCATCGTCTTCAATGGCGAGGTCTACAACCACCGCGAGATCCGGCGGCGGCTTGAAGATCGGGGCGAACGGTTTTCGACCTCCAGCGACACGGAGGTGCTACTGCGCCTCCTGGTGTGTGACGGTCCGTCCGCTCTCGCGCGGGTGCGCGGCATGTTCGCGTTCGCCTGGTGGGACGAAGGCGAGCGGGCGCTGCTCGTCGCTCGCGACCGTTTTGGCATCAAGCCCCTCTACGTCGCCGCCACTCCTCATTCGGTGGCGTTCGCCTCCGAGATTCGCGCGCTGCTGTCGTCAGGCCTCGTCTCTCGCGCGATCGATCCGGCGGGCGTTCGAGCCTATCTCGCGTGGGGAAGCGTGCCGCCGTCGCTGACGTGGGTGGCGGGCGTCGAGAGCCTGCCGCCGGGCACGTGGCGGCGGTGGGGTCAGGACAGCCGACACGAGACCCAGCGCTTCGCGAGCCCAACTGACGCGCACGCGCGCCAGCCCACAGCATGCACCGAGCGAGACCTTCGGGACAGAACGCGCGCGGCGGTCGAAGACAGCGTGGTTGCCCACCTGGTCGCCGACGTCCCGGTCGGATTGTTCCTGTCGGGCGGCATCGATTCGTCAGCGGTTCTTTCTGCGGCGGCCCAGGCCGGCGTGTCGGGACTGCGCACCTTCACCGTCCGCTTCGAGGATCGTGGCTCCGAGCATGAGTACGCCCGGCTCGTGGCGTCAGCCTTCGGCGCCGAGCATCAAGAGCTCGTCGTCGATTCGTCGGATGTCGTCGCCGATCTCCCGCGGATTCTTGGTCATCTCGATCAGCCGACCCTTGATGCGGTCAACTCGTTCTACGTCTCGCGCGCAGTCGCGGCAACCGGCATCAAAGCCGTGCTGTCGGGAACCGGCGGTGACGAGCTGTTTGGCGGCTACCCGTCGTTCCGGCGGCTGCCAGCGGCGGTACGCTTGAAGCGCCGCCTGCGCGCGGTCGCGCCCGCCCTTGCTCCGCTGGTGGCTGCCGGCCTGCCCGAGCCTCTGTCGGAGCGCTGGCGGCACTTCATGTCGTCTGACAACGGACGCATGGATGCCGCCTACCGCGCGCAACGAGGGCTGTTCATGCCCTCCGAAATCGAGCGCCTCGCGGGGCCGGCGCTGCGTGATGGTTGGGCGCCCACGTCCGAGCGGCTCGCAACCGCCGAGTCGGCAATCCTTGACGTCCATGCGACGACTCCACAAGGCGAGGTGGCAGGTCTCGAGACGCGGATGTATCTGTGCTCGCAGCTGCTGCGCGATCTCGACGCGATGTCCATGGCGCATTCGCTTGAGGTCCGCGTGCCGCTGGTCGACCATGTCCTGGTCGACGCAGTGTGGCCCGATCTCGGCGCCTACCCGGCGCTCATGCGCAACAAACGGTTGCTGCACGAGACGCTGGCCCGGCCGCTACCCCGCGCGGCTGTCGAGCGGCCGAAACAGGGATTCATCCTGCCGTTCGCGCGCTGGATGGGCGGCGAGCTCGAGCCGTTCGTGCGCGACGGGATGCGACAGCTGGTCGCCGACCGGTGGCTCGCCCAGGACGCTCCCGAACGCGTGTGGCAGGCGTGGCGTGACGGTCGCGCGCATTGGACACGACCCTGGAGCCTCGCCGTCCTGGGACACTTCCTCTCGCCTCGGCGATGACCCCGGAAACACGACGACCCCACAGCCGCGTGTCGGGAGCCGACGCGTGGCAGTTCGACTGGCGCACCTGCTGGGAAGATGTCTGGGCCCCCGAATTCCGATCCGAGTGGGATCGCCTGCTCGCGGCGAGTTCGAGCGCGAACGTCTACCATCATCCCGATCTGGTTCGGGCCTGGGCCGACACCCACGGTCTGGCCATCGGCGCGCAGCCCTTCTTCGGAATAGCCAACGGGCCGGACGGAACGCACGTGCTCTGCACGTTTGTGGTGATCGTTCAGCGGGGCCGGTACGCCGCGCGCCGTGTTCTGGGGCCGGCGGGCCTGAGTTTTTTCGCGTACCACGATCCGCTCCTCGCCGGATCCTATGACCCGGGCCGTGTTGACTGGAGCGCGTTTTGGGATGCACTCCGATCCAGCGTCGGCGATCGCTGCGACCATGCGCTCATACCCTCGGTGCACGCCACGTTTGCGGCGGGACCACTCGCCCGAACGGCCGGTGACGAGAGCCCCGTGCTCGCGCTGGCGGGCCTGGCCAGCCTGGACGAGGCGCTCGGCCGTTGCTCGGCGAATCATCGGGGCGACGTTGGTCGGCGACTCCGGCGTTTGCGCGAGCGGGGAGAGGTGGCATTCTCGATCGCCGACGGTCAGGCGTCGGCCGGTGGCGCCCTCGAGGACTTCCACGAGCGGTTCGTCCCCGCATACACGACCTACTGGCGATCCCGTCCGGAAGGATGCATGCTCGATCGACCCGGTGTGCGCGCCTTTGTCGAGCGGGTCGTCTCGGAGGGCGTCCCTTCAGGTTGGGCGCATTACGACCGCTTGTCCCTCAACGGTCGGTCGATCGCCTGGCACATTGGTTTGACGTTCCGCAATCGAATGTACTGGTGGATTCCGGCGCACGATCTGGCCTGGCAGCGCTCCTCACCAGGCAAGGTGCTGCTCGCGATGTTGATTGAACGCGCGATCGCCTCTGGCGTCGAGGAATTGCACCTGCTGACTGGGGCGCAACGATACAAAGTGGAATGGCAGGCGGATGTCGTGACGCTCTCCACGCTCGGTTGGCATGCGCCCTCCGCCAAGGGAACCGTGCTGGCGTGGTATGACGCAAGCTGCCGGTTCATGAGGCGATGACCGTGGGGAACCCACATCAGCGCGCGGACATCATCGTCGCGCGGAACCTGGCCAACTACGGCAGCGACTGGAGTGCGCGCGAGTATTCGCGTGAGGTCGGGCTGCGACCGGTCGAGGCCGCGCTGGTCGACCGGCACTTTCCGCCCCCTCCGGCCGCGGTGCTCGACATCGGCTGCGGCGCCGGTCGAACGAGCATCGCGCTGCACGAGCGGGGCTACCGCGTGGTGGCGATCGACCTGGCGGAGTCGCTCCTGTCGATTGGACGCGCGCGTTATCCCGGCATCGATTTCCGTCTCGTGGACGCACGCCATCTGGAGTTCCCCGACGCGACGTTCGACGCGGCCATCTTCAGCTACAACGGCATCGACGTGATCTACCCAGAGGCCGGGCGCGTTCTGTCGATGAAGGAGACCGCGCGCGTGCTGCGCCCCGGGGCGCCCTTCATCCTCAGCTCGCACAACCTCATCGGCGCCCTGTGCTGCGCCGGGCCGTGGTACATGCGCGGCCACCTGCAGTCAGCGAAGTTCCTCGCTCGGCAGCTCGCCAATCCTCGCGCCCGTGAGTGGTACCTCCGCTACAACGACGGGGGCGGCGATCAATGGCTCTACTCCGCGCCTCCGTCGCACACCATTCGTCAGCTCGAGTCGACCGGCTTTTCCGTCACCACGGTGTGCGGCGATGATGGCCTGTCCGGGCTCTCCACGTGGCAAGCCACGACCCGTTACCAGCACGTACATTTCGCGGCCCGGAAGTTATGAATGAAATCCTGAGCGCACGTCTCAAGGGAACCCTGCTGGCGGCGCGCCACTACCGTCGGCGCCTCGAGCGCGATCGGTTTGAAGGCGTTGTGGTGATCTGTTATCACGCCGTCCGGCCCGACGAGTGGCCAGCCGGTGCGATGGCCTTCGAAGGACTCCACGTCAGGGCGTCCGAGCTCGAAGCCCACTGCCGCTTCCTGCAGTCAACCTGCCATCCGATCACGATCGCCCAGTGGCGGGCGGCGCTCGACGGCGGACCGCCGCTTCCGGATCGGCCGGTGCTGGTCACCTTCGATGACGGCTATCGGACCGTCGCGACCGTCGCACAGCCAATCCTCGAACGGTTCGGGATTCCGGCCGTGCTCTTTGCGTGCAGTTCGCCCATCGAGGAACGCAGGCTTTTCTGGTACGACGCGATTGCCCGCCGGAGCGGAGAATCGGAAGTCCAGCGCCTGAAGCAGGTGCCGTTCGCCCTCTGGCTCGCGGCCACCTGCGGTGCTGCCCACACGGCGGTGTCGGATGACGATCCGCACGCACCGTTGCGCATCGATGAGGTGCGTCGCCTGGCCCAGAGCGGATTCGAGATCGGCGGGCACACCGCGACCCATCCAGTTCTGGCGCGTGCCGATCGCGATCGCCAGCGCGAGGAGATCGTTCGTAATCAGCAATCGATCGAGGCCTGGGTCGGCCGGCCGCCGGCGGCCTTCGCGTATCCCAACGGCGAGCGGTCGGATTACTCCGTCGAGACAATGTCGATCTTGAGGGAGCTGTCGTACGACATGGCGTTCACGACCGAACCGGGATTCGCGTCAGGAGAGCGGCGGCTCGAATGTCCGCGGTTCCTGATGATGGCCGGCGTCTCGGAGGCCGAACTCGGGCATCGCCTGTGCTACAGCTGGCGACGCTAACCATGCGCATCGTCCAGGCGGTCGGCTGGTATTTTCCGGAACGCCTGGGCGGAACCGAGGTCTACGTCGCGGCGCTGGCCGAGCGTTTGCGGAACCTGGATCACGATGTCCAGATCGTCGCTCCGGAACCCGGCGCGGCGGCGCCTCGGCAGTACATTCACGAGGGCATTCCGGTCTTTCGCTTTCCCATCCGTACACCGTTGACGAGAGACGAGGCACAGGGGCGCGCGCCGGTTGACGGCAGCGAATGGTTTCATCGGTGGGTGCGCGCCGCCCGCCCCGACGTCGTCCATTTCCACACGCTCGTGCCCGGGCTGGAGCTCGACGAAATCAAAGCGGCGAAAGCCGCCGGCGCCCGAGTCATCGCCACGACGCATGCCAGCAGCCTCGGCTACGTCTGCGCGCGCGGCACGATGCTCCGGTGGGGGCAGGTGCTCTGCGACGGTCTCACCGAGCCGCACAAGTGCGCCGCCTGCGATCTGCAGAAGAGAGGGCTGCCGAAGTGGGCGGCGAGCGCGGCGGCGGCCGTCCCCGTGTGGTCGAGTCACCTCGGTGCTCGACTGCCTGGCAAGCTCGGCACCGCACTCGGGATGCCGTCGGCCATCGTTTTCAATATGGCACGGCAGCGCGAGCTGCTGGCCGCCGTCGATCGATTCGTGCTGCTCACGGCCTGGTCAGCCGACGCCGTCATTCGCAACGGTGCGCCGGGCTCGAAAGTCGCCGTCAATCGGCTCGGCATCGGAGGCACGTTCGTGCGCAAGCCGGGACCGTCGATCCGGCCGACCACCATCCCCGTGAAGTTCGGCTATCTCGGCAGGTTTGATCCAATCAAGGGCCTGTACGACCTCGGCCGTGCGCTCCAGTCGCTGCAAGACGACGTGCCGTTCCATTTCGATATTCGCGGGCCGCTCGATACGCCCGAGAGCCGCCAGGTGCACGAGCGGCTCGGTGAGCTTCTCGCGGGGGACGCGCGCGTCACCGTCGGACCCGCCGTGCCCGCCGCGTGCGTTCCGGCCCATCTGGCCTCGCTCGACGTGCTGTGTTGTCCGTCGGCGTGTCTTGAAGGCGGGCCGACCGTGGCCATCGAGGCACATGCCGCGGGCACCCCGGTCGTCGGCACGCGGATTGGCGGGTTGGCGGAGCTCGTCACCGATGGCCGCAACGGGCGCCTCGTTCCACCCGGCGATTGGCGCGCGCTGGCAACGGCGATTACCGAAATTGCGGGCGACCCTCGAGGAACCGTGGACGCATGGCGCACGGCCATTCCGGCTGCCCGGACCATGGACCAGGTGACGGCCGACTATGTCGCGCTCTACAGACACTGACGTGCGGGTCGGCGTCTTTCATCCCGGGACCCAGCATTCGCACGAAACGGCGCTGGCCTTCCAGCAAGCCGGTGCGCTCGCCTGGTACGCGACGTCGATCTTCTACGACCCCCGACGCTGGCCTTACAACGTCGTCAAGTTTCTTCCGCCTGGCGCTCGTGGCCGTCTCGAGTACGAGTTCAAGCGGCGCCACCACCCCGACATCGACCCGTCGCTCGTGCGAACGTTCGGTGTCTGGGAATGGGTCGAACGCCTGAGCATGCGTGCCGGTCTGCGGATGATGGAACACCACGCGAACGAGTGGGGGAATCGGCAGTTCGGCCATCAGGTCGCTGCCCTCGCCGCTCGCACCTCGGTTGACGCGATCTGGGGGTTTGATACGTCGAGCCTGGCTGCGTTCGATGATGTCAGGGGCCGCGGCATCCGCTGCATCCTGGACCAGACGGTTGGACATCCTCGAGTCTGGAATCGGATCCTGACCGAGGAGCGCTGTCTCGTCGGCCCCGACTTCGATCCGTATCCGTTGCCGTACCCCGAAGCCGACATGCAGCGCGCCGAACGCGAAATGGAGCTGGCCGACCGCATCGTGTGTGGATCCACATTTGTGCGGGACACGCTCGTTGAAAGCGGTGTGAAGGCTGAGAAGACTTGCGTCATTCCTTACGGCGTGCCAGAGGGAGCGTTCTCGGGTCGCGAGACACCGGCGGACCGCGAGGGCCTGCGGGTGTTGTTTGTCGGCCATTTCGGGTTGCGCAAGGGCGCGTGGTACCTGCTTGAGGCGATGCGGCGGCTGTCGCACCTCCGCGGGCTGACGCTGACCATCGTCGGCAAGCAGACGGTGCCGGATCGGTTCTTCGCCCCCTTCGGCGACCGGATTCGGCGGGTCTCGCACGTCTCGCGGAACGAGGTCCGTCAGGTGTACCAGAACGCCGACGTGTTCGTGCTGCCGTCCTTGTTTGAAGGGTCGGCGATCACGGTCTTCGAAGCCCTCTCCTCTGGGCTTCCTGTGGTCACGACGCCGAACGCCGGATCGGTCGTGCGTGACGGTGTCGACGGGTTCGTCGTGCCGATTCGCGACGCGGGCGCGCTGGCTGACCGGATCGCCACGCTCTACGAAGATCGGCGGCTGCGTGCGGAGATGGCGATGCAGGCGCGCGCTCGGGCACTCGAGTTTCCATGGCGGCGTCATCACCAGGAGCTGGTGCGCTGGTTGAGCAGTTGGGCGAACTGATGGCCGATCCCACGACTGCGCGGAGGCACGTTGATCCGGACGCCGGCCCGGCCGCGCTTGGTGCCGGCGTGTTCGTCTCTCATGCTCTTGCGCTCGGCCAGGCGGCCGGAGGCCTTCAGATCTGCACGGACGAGTACGTACGAACGCTCCGCGCGGCGGGTGTCGAGCTGACCGTCACGCCCATCGAGCACGATCGCCGCAAGCTGACCCGGCTCGTCCGCCGGATTTCCGTCCAGCCGTACCCGTCGCAGTGGCGCAGCGCCGCCGTGCGGGACATCGTGGTGGCGGCCGGCGCCTGCCGCGCGCGGTTCGTCTTCCTCAATCTCGTGAACCTCGCGCCGCTCGGGGCCGCGCTCAAGCCCCGGCTGCCGGCCGACACCGAGATCGTCCTGCTGTCGCACGGCCTCGAAAGCGTGGACTTCCTGCACACGATTCCGCTCGACGGCCACTCGCGCCGGTACGAGGCCGAGCTCGGCCGGCGGCTGCTCGACGAGCGGCGTCATCGCGCGTTCATCGATCGGGTCTTCTGCCTGTCGGAGTGGGAAGCGGACATCGAGCGGTGGCTCGGCGCGCGCCGCGTCACGGCACTGCCGCGCACCCTGCCCGCACGGCAGCCACTCGTGTGGTCGCCGGATCCGTCGAGACTGGGATTCGTCGGCACGCTCGACCATCCGCCGACCTCTGACGGGTTGCGTCAATTCCTGGGGGCGTTCGAGTCGATCGCGCCGGCCGGCTGTCGTGTGCGCGTGGTTGGTGGTCCCGTCGACGCCGGCCAGGCGCTGGCCGGCCGCTTTCGAGCCGTCGACTACCTGGGGCCTTTGCCCGACGCCCACCTCGATCATGAGGCCTCCACCTGGTCGGCGTTTGTCCATCCCATGTTCTGCTTCGCCCGTGGATGCAGCACGAAGCTGGCAGTCGCGCTGGCGTGGCGAATCCCGATCGTCACGACCCCCTCGGGCGCGCGCGGGTACGTCTGGCGCGAGGGGACGTTGCCGATGGCCGAGTCACCGGAGGAATTCGCCCGGCTAGCGTGCGGCCTGACCGACCGAACCACGGCTGTTGGAGTACGCGAGGCTGTCGCGGCGGTCGCTCGATCCATGCCGACGGTCGCCGAAGTGGGGCAGATCATCCATCAGGCATTGGCACGATGAGCTTTCATCCAGCCGCCGTCCTTCGCCGGTCCGCGCAATCCATCCGGCACGCGCCCGGCCTGCAGGGCTTGACGCCGCTGTGGAACTGCCTGCGCGCGCCCTACGGGCGTCTGCTCACTCGCCTCACGGGCAGCGAGGGCGTGCCCGTTCGCGTGGGCGGGCAGCTGATGCGTCTGGCGCCCGACACCGTGAATTTGAACTGGGAAACCGTCGAGGTCGAGTCGTACCGCGCGTTCGCCGACCAAATCCGGCCGGGCGACGTCGTGTACGACATCGGCGCCCACTTCGGCACCTACTCGATCATCGCCGCGCGCAAGGGCGGACCGACCACGCGCGTCATCGCCTACGAGCCCTGCGATCTCACACGACGGTATCTCGAGAGACATCTGCGCTGGAATGCCGTCGAGGGGCAGGTCACCATCCGTCCCTTGTGTTGCGGTCGAACAACCGGCGAGGCGAGCTTCTATGCGAGGCCGGACAGACCCGAAGGCACAAACGGGCTGCTGCCGTACGAGGACTTTGTCGAGACGACCGTGGCCGTGACGACGCTCGATCGAGAGGTTGAGGAGCTTCGGCTGCCGCCGGCGCTCATCAAGATCGACGTGGAAGGCGCGGAACTCGACGTGCTGCTGGGCGCGGTCTCCGCCTTGTCGATCTACCGCCCGCGCCTCCTGCTGAGCCTGCACCCGCAGCGACTGGCGCAGAGCGGTCTGGATTGCGACACCGTGCTGGCGTGGCTGTCGGCGCGCGGCTACGACTGCCGGGTCATCAGCGAGGACCAGGAGCAGCATGTCTTGGCGCTGCCGTTAAAGAGATGAGCGCCGACGCAAGGCTCAAGGCCCAAGGCTCAAGGCTTCGGATTGCCATCACCGTCGATCCCTACATTCCGGTGCCGCCGCGGCTCTATGGCGGCATCGAGCGCGTGGTCGATCTGGCGGTTCGTGGATTGAGCGCGCGTGGGCACGCGGTGACGCTGTTCGCGCATCCCGACAGCCGCGTCGATGTGCCGCTCGTGCCGTACGGGGCGCCGCCGCACGTGGGGAAATGGAGCCGGGCGAGGGAATTGTGGCAGCTCGGGTCCGCGCTCCTCAGCCGGCGACAGCAGTTCGACGTCGTCTTTTCGTGGGGTCGCCTTGCGGCGTTGGCCCCGATCCTGCCATATCGACGCCTGCCGAAGATTCAGCGGTACTGCCGGAACGAGGTTCCGTGGACGAGCGTGCAGAGAGCCGTGCGGATCGCGGGCGCGTCGCTTTCGTTTGCCGGCGCGTCTGCGAGCGTCTATGACGAGCTGCCGAGACAGAACGGCGGCGGAGGCCGGTGGCGCACCCTGCACGACGCGATCGACGTGTCGAAGTACGACTCTGTCAGCTGCGTGGCCGCGGACGCCCCGCTGGTGTTCCTCGGCAGGCTCGAGCGTGTGAAGGGCGCCCACGCGGCCATCGCGATCGCCCGGCTCGCCGGGCGTCGGCTGATTCTCGCCGGCAACCACGCCACGTCGGGTCCCGAGGCCGAGTACTTCGCCCGGGAGATCCTGCCGCACGTGGACGCCGACCGCGTTCGGTACGTCGGCCCCGTGGACGATGAGGCGAAGAATCGGTT
Source organism: Vicinamibacterales bacterium (assembly GCA_049679965.1). GTDB lineage: Bacteria > Acidobacteriota > Vicinamibacteria > Vicinamibacterales > CAVVIG01 > 2-12-FULL-65-11. The sequence continues at coordinate 10,488 of JBAUGX010000218.1, read as the reverse complement.
GCTCGGCCAGGCGGCCGCGTTGCTGTTTCCGATCGACTGGAAGGAAGCGTTCGGCATCGTGATGGCCGAGGCGATGGCCTGCGGCACACCCGTCGTCGGGTTTCCGCGCGGCAGCGTGCCAGAGGTGATCGAGCACGGCGTGACCGGATTCGTGTGCCCCGATGTGGAGACCGCGGCGGCTTCGGTGGCGAGGATCAGCGACCTGAATCGCGCGCGGGTCCGGGCCGTATGCGAGGCGCGATTCAGCGACCGCGTGCTCGTCGATCGCATGCTGGTCCTGATGTCGGAGGCGATGGTCGCGGCGGGACGCTCATGATGGTGGACAGAAGCGCGCTGCTGCTGTCGCGCGCCTGGTTTGCCGCTGACATCCTGGCGGGCATGTCCAGGGGCTCGCGTTGCCCCAACTGCGGCGCGTGTCCCGACGCTGACGCACGCATCCGTTGGGGCACCCTTCACGCCTTTGCGGTGTGGGACTGTCGGAATTGCCGCCTGCTGTACCGGCCGGCCGGGTTGATCGGAGGCGCGCTTACTCGCTTCTACTATTCCCGGATCTACTCCAACGCGAATCTGGCCACAGACGCCGAAGCAATCGCCCATCTTGACCGGCTGCAGGCGGCGATGGGAGATCGCCGGCGGGCCCACCTGCTGCGTGAACTCGTCGTGCTCCCCTCCAATCGTCCGCCCGTTGTCTACGTGCTCGGATGCTCGTGGGGGTACGAAGTCTGGGACCTTCAACAGAGCGGGCTTCGGGCCGTCGGGATCGAGATTTCCGATCCCCGGCGTGAACTCGGTCGACGCACGCTCGGGTTGCCGCTCTACGCCTCGGTTCGAGAAGCTCGGGCGCGCGAGCCCCAGCCAGACATCGTGTTGTCGTCACACGTGCTCGAGCACATCCCCAGGCTGGACGCCTATCTGGACGATCTCGTCGAGATCGTTCAAGCGACGCCTCAGATCCACATCACCCCGAGCGTCGAGTGCTATCGCGCCGATCCGGCCAGCCAGCGTCTCGTCGGACGAGAGCATCCCATCGGCGTGACCCGTGCATTCTGGCGGCGCTTCGCGGCCAGACACAGTTTCGATCTGACGGACCGCGTCGACGGTTACAGGCCGGGCGAGTGGGCTGGCGAACTGGTGGCGGTCTTGAAGAAGGAATCGAGAACCGCGTGAACCTGGATCGCCCGATCTCTCCGCTCCTGGCCGGTTTGACCGGCGTGCCGTGGGGACTAAAGAAACGAATCGCCTCCCGGCCGCTCGCGTGGCGCTATTACACGGCGCTCTGTCGTCGTGCCGGATGGGGAGCCGCGCATCTCGGGTGGCAGACACCAAGGAACGGGCCGTTTGCCGGCATCAGGACACAGGCCCTCCACCCGAACCATCTGTGGGTGCTGGTCGGGGCGTACGAAGTCGGCGTCACCGCCTGCCTGATCGCCATCCTGGGCGAGCTTGCCCAGCGTGGGCCCTCGGTCGAAGTCTGGGACATTGGGGCGAATCACGGCCGCATGACGTTGCTCTGCGCACGGCACGGCGCCTCGCGGGTTCTGGCCGTCGAGCCGTCAACGGCGAATATCGACGTGCTCCGGCAACACCTGGCAGCCAACCCATCGCTGGCGGAACGGATCGACGTACTCAACGTTGCCATCTCCGATCACGACGGTGACGTGGAGCTCCTCGTCAACCAGAGTGACGGCGCCGTGTGCCAGATCCGCGCGTCCGGCGTCCGCGCGTACGATTCGGATCCCGCGACTACGATTGCCACCATCGCTTCGCATCGTCTCGACTCGCTGGCTCAGTCTCGTGGTTCTGCGCCGGCACTCGTCAAGATCGACGTGGAAGGCGCCGAAGCGCTCGTCCTCGAGGGCGCCTCTCGCCTGCTCGCGACCTCGCGCCCGATCTTCATTGTTGAGGTTCATAACGTCGAGGCGGGGCGAGCCTGCCTCGACCTGTTCGAGGCAGCGCGATACTCGTGCGAGCGCATCAGTGCCGGCGGAAAACTTCTTCCAATCAACATCGACGTGTCGCACGGCCACCTACTGGCCCGTCCGCGCGCGTGAGACCGGTGATGTGCCCAGCGTTTCCAGAACACGACGTTCGTCCCGGACGACAGGTAAGCGACACCTGGCTCTCGGACCTCGCCACTCGCGACGGCCTCGCAGCGGCCGTCAACGAGATGCTCGCACTGTTACCGGCTCGAAACCGCTGGTGCGTCGAATTTGGGGCGTGGGACGGTAAGCTCGCGTCGAATACGCGGGATCTGATTGTCGGCCAGGCTTACTCGGCTGTCTTGATTGAGGGTGATCGCTCGAAGTTCCGCGAACTGCAGGCCAACTACGCTAACAGACCCGATGTCACGACAATAAATGCGGTTGTCGGATTCGGAGAACGGGACAGTCTCGACACAATCCTCACCCGAACTGGTCTTCCACGCACTTTCGATTTTCTGTCGATTGATATCGATGGGAATGACTATCACGTGTGGAGGGCGACTACACAGTACCGACCGCAGATTGTCTGCATCGAATTCAACACGACCATTCCTCCAGAGGTGTCCTTCGTTCAGGCGGCCGACCCGTCGGTGGCGCAGGGTTCGAGCCTTACCGCGCTTGTGGAACTGGGAACGTCGAAAGGCTACGAGTTGATCGCGGTGATCGGCGTCAACGCATTCTTCGTCGTTCGAGAGTGCTTCGACGCCTTCCACGTAAACGACAATCGCATCGGCTCTCTTTGGCTCGATCGAAGTCAGGTGACGTATCTCTTTTCGGGATACGACGGGACGATGTTCCTGAGCGGTTCCCGCATGCTTCCCTGGTACGAGGTCGCACTATCGGAACGTCGGATTCAGCACGTACCGGCGTTCTTGCGAGGGTTTCCGTATCCGAAATGGAAACGTTGGGCGTACCTTGCTGCGACAGATCCCTCCTACCTTGCGCGTCGAGTCCGACTGCGGATCAGAAGGTTGTTCGGTTGTTAGGCACAGACCCGACCGTGCGTGATGTATACATGCGCCGAGTCCTGATGCTCTCGCCGCATTTTCCGCCCGATTCGAACGCGGCGACTCACCGCGTCCGGCTGCTCGCGCCGCATCTGCCTGAATACGGATGGGATCCGATCGTGGTCACAGCCGAGCCTGCCGGATACGAGGGCCGGTTGGATGCCGCGCTGGAGACGCTGGTGCCGCCCAGTCTGCGCGTGGTGCGGTGCCAGGCCTGGTCACCTCGCTGGACGCGGCGTGCTGGTATCGGCGACCTGGGTTTGCGACTGCTGGTGCCCGCGCTCCGCACGTGCGCGGCGCTCGTCAGACGGGAGCGCATCGACGCGGTGTTCATCACCACATACCCGATCTACACGGCCGCCATCGGTCCGATGCTCAAACGAGCCTACGGCGTGCCGTACGTCGTTGATTTGCAGGATCCGTGGGTCGGCGCGTGGGGACGAGAGGTCGGCGGCGGACCGGGTGGCGAGCCGGATCCGAAGAGCCGGCTGACTCGGGCGATCGCGGCCCGACTCGAGCGCCCCGTGCTGAGTGGGGCCGCGGCCATCACCGCCGTCTCCGCGCGCACCTACGAGGACGTGTTCGATCGCTGGCCGTCGCTGCGCGGCCGGCCGTCGGCCGCGATCCCCATCGGCGTCGAGCCGAGCGATTTCGAGGCCGTGAGGGTAGGGCGATGGACGCCCCACTTCGATCCCGCCGACGGTCTGGTGCACGTCTGCTCGGTTGGAACGATCCTGCCAATGGGCGTTGACGTGGTCCGGGCCGTGGTGAAGGCACTGGCCGATCTGAGGCGGCGATGCCCGCAAGTGGCCGGCCGCCTCCGCGTGCACTTCTTCGGCACGAGCAACGAGCGAGGCGCCATGGCCGCGGATCGTGTCCGTCCGCTGGCTGAGGCCGCCGGCGTCGGGGATCTGGTCACCGAACACGCCGCGCGCGTGGACTATCTCGAGGCGGTGCGAATTCAGCAGTCCGCGCAGGCGGTGCTGCTCCTCGGCAGCACCGAACCGCACTACACGGCCAGCAGACTGTATCCGGCGCTCATGGCCAGACGTCCCTTGCTCGCGATCTATCACGACGCGAGCAGCGTCGTCGAGATCCTGCGGCGAGAGACACGGCCGCCAACGGTGAGGATCGTGAGTTTCACGGATCGGGAACCGATCGGCGCGAAATCGGCGCTGATCAGCGCGGCTCTCCAATCGCTCGGCGAGTGTCCGCAGTATGTCGCAGGCCACGTCAGCGAGCGTGTGATCGCCGAGTACTCGGCACGCACGCTGGCGGGCCAGTTGGCCGGCGTTCTGGATCGCGTGTCATGACCGCTCCAGACGCACTCGTCGCATGGCAGGAGCCGGGCCGAACGGTCCTGCGGCAGGCTGCCGAGTGGCACGGGTGGTCGCCGCGGTGGCTCCCGAGCCGCGTGTCGTCGGCGGTCCGGCAGCGGGCGCTCCGGCGTTATCGCGCGCCCATCCTCTGTCAGTTGCCGGGCGGCCAGCGGTTCTTCGCGGATCCATCCGATCTCGTGCAGTGCCTGGTGGGGACGACCGGCGGGTGGGAACAAATGATCTTCGACGCCGTCGGTCCCCTCGTCCCCGCCGGCTCGACGGTTCTCGATGTGGGGGCGCACGTGGGATACGCCGCCCTGCGTTTTGGCGACTGGGTCGGTCCCACGGGTCGCGTTGTCTGTTTTGAACCCGTGCCCGCTCACCTGGCGCAGCTGTCGCGAAATCTCGACGTCAACGGATATGACACCCGGACGACCGTCGTGCCGATGGCTGTCTGCGACGAGGCAGGCGACCGGCCTTTCTTTGACGCCGGCGGCTCGAATACCGGCATGAGCTCACTTGAGGCCGGCTCGGCACGCGCCCCGAGCCGACGGGTTCGCACGGTCAGCATCGATGGGTGGCTGGCCCAGGCTGGTCTGGCCGAGATCGCGCTGACGAAGATAGATGTTGAAGGGGCCGAGGCGCTCGTTCTCCGCGGCATGGTTGAAAGCCTGACCGCCGCACGCCATCGCGCCGTGCTCGTCGAACTTCACCCAGGGGTCGAGCCACGCATCGGGCAACGTGTCGCTGAGACGTTCGCCCGCGTGGCCGGACAGCCGTACGCTTTGCTCGATTGGCGGCCTTCGGGCCGGTTCGTGGCGATTGCCGAAGCCGAGCCGGCCAACTATCTGCTGGCCGTCCGGCGCGATTTGGTCTCGTTACTGTAGTGTCGCGTATTCGTGTTTCGGCGGTTCTCACACATCCGGTGCAGTACTACGCGCCGTGGTTCCGGTGGATTGCCGCGAACTCCCGGGCGCTCGATCTCCACGTGATCTACGCGTCGGTGCCGACGCCACGACAACAGGGCGCTGGCTTCGATCGGGCGGTTGCCTGGGACGTGCCGCTGACAGACGGCTACTCTTCGACGATCGTTCGGCCGGCGCGACCGTCAGATCGCTTCGACAGCCAGCATTTCCGTGGGCTCGATGTGCCGGAAGTGAGCCAGGCCATTGCGGACGCGCGGCCAGATGTCGTGGTCGTGTTCGGCTGGTATTCCGTCACGCTGCTGCGCGCCATTCGGGCGGCCCGCAGGCTGAAGATCCCGGTGCTCTATCACGGGGACACGAACCTGCAGAGCGCGCCGCACGGGTGGCGCGGTCCGCTGTGGGTGGCCAAGACGCGATGGCTGCTCGGTCAGTTCAGCGGCTATCTGAGCGTCGGCACTCGCAGCGCCGCATGGCTTCGGTTCTTCGGTGTCCCAGACAGCCGTATCTTCGCGACACCCCACGCGGTCGACAACGGACGGTTTGCCGAGGCGCTCGGGTGGAGACACGCGCCCGATCGGCGCGCCGATCTGCGTCGGACGCTCGGGTTCCCGCAGGAAGCGTTCGTGGTGTTGTTCGCCGGCAAGCTCGAGCCCAAGAAGCGCCCGATCGATCTGCTGGATGCGGCGTACGCGATGAACCCCCGTCCGCACGTGGCGATTGCCGGCTCTGGTCCGCTCGAGACGGACGTGCGAGCGGCCGCCGAGGAGCGAGGCGTCGGTCTGACGCTCCTCGGTTTCGTGAACCAGTCGGACATGCCACAGGTCTACGCCGCCGCCGATTGCCTCGCCCTGCCGAGCGACGCCCGGGAAACCTGGGGCCTTGTGGTCAACGAAGCGCTCGCGTCAGGGCTGCCGTGCGTCCTGTCCGATCAGGCCGGCTGCGCGCCGGATCTCGGCAGCGAGGCGACCGGCGGCGTGTACGCGACGTGTGAGCCCACGACGCGAATTTCATTGTTCGCCGAGGCCCTGTCGGGCGTACGCGATCGGATCGCCGGCGGCCACGACTTCGCTCCCGCGTGCGTGGCACGGGCCATGGCGCACTCCTTCGCGCAGGCGGGCGCCGGCCTCGAGCGCGCCTGCGAAGCGGTCACGCCGGGTCCGCCTTCAGGCGGGCCAATCCGGCTAAAGCCGGATCCCACGAAGCTGAAGCCGGATCCCACGAGGCTAAAGCCGGCTCCCACGAATGAAGCGATCAGGGTCATCGCCTGCTGCGGCAGCATGGTGCTGGTGGGCGGCCTCGAGCGCATGACCTTCGAAGTCCTGCGCGTGCTCCGCGAAAAGGACGCGGCCGTCATCCACATCATCGTCAACTGGTGGGACAACTCACGAATCGTCGCGCTCGCCGAGGAGGTGGGCGCATCGTGGTCGACCGGCTTCTACAACTACCGGTTCTCGCGCCGCGCCCGGCACCCCTTGGAGTGGGCCCGTTTCGTGTGGGACACGGTACGAACGAGCGGTGGCCTCCTGCGCGACGCATGGTGGTTTGGCGCGTCTCACGTCCTGGTGAGCGACTACGGCACCGTGCTTCGTAACGCGCCGGCTCTGGCCCTCTTGCGTCTCAGTGGAAGGCGCATCGTGCTCAAGCTCGGCAACGCCCCGGATCAGGGTCGGTTCTTCCGCCGCCTGTGGCGGTGTGGCGTGAATCCGTTTGTGGACATCTTCGTCTGCAACTCGTCGTTCACCGAGCGTCAGCTCGCCGAGCACGGCATCAGAGCCTCCAAGCGCGTGACGATCCCCCACACGCCGCCGACGCGCCAGTCGAACGCATGTGGCGCGAACCCTGCGAACCTCGGGAACCCTGCGGACTCACCAGACCTCGGACCGCGCGATTGCAGACGGGTCATTTGCGTCGGCCAGGTGATCCCAGGCAAAGGCGTCGATCTCCTGCTCGAAGCGATCGCCCTGCTGGCTCGCCGCGGCGTTGACGTGCGCCTCGACATCGTCGGACGAATCGATGGCTGGGTGCCGCCGGAGCACGAGTCCTACAGGGATCGGCTGCTCGCGAGGGCCGCGGCACCCGATCTGCGAGACCGCGTCCGCCTGCTCGGCTATCGAGAGGATGTGCCGCAACTGATGGCATCCGCGGGTATTCATTGCATCCCCTCACGCCAGGAGCTGCGCGAGGGGTTCGGTATTGTCGTCGTCGAAGCGAAGCGAGCGGGTCTTCCGTCGGTTGTGACCCTCAGCGGCGGATTGCCCGAGCTCGTCAGCCATGGTGAAGACGGGTGGGTGTGCCGCGAAGACACGGCCGAGGCTCTGGCCGAAGGCATCGAGTACTTCCTCGACCGCGATCGGTTGCAGCGCGGCATGGTCGCGGCAAAGGCTTCGGCAGAGAAGTACAGCCGCGATCGGTTCGAGCGCTCGTGGCGCGCCGTGTTTACCCAGGCGAGCTGAATGCCGGGCTTAATCGACCGCGTCGGCGGCGGGCAGAAAGAGATAGTTGCGGTGCGTGATCTCTCGCGCCTGAACCTGCTCAATGTTTCCGTTGCCCACGTGGACGTGCGCCAGATACCCGAGCGAGCGCATCAACGGCAGGATGTCATCCTCGAAGGTCTCCAGCAACCAGATCGGATGACGGCGCGCAATCAGGGCTCGAGCGCCGTTGATCACGCGCCGTTCCGCCCCTTCAACATCACACTTGAGGAAATCGGGCTCTGGCAGAGCCCGGGCGATCAGCCCGTCGACCGATGCGACCGACACCTCCAGCTGCCCCTCATCGTCCAACGCGGCCAGGTAGTAGCCGCCGTAGAAGCCATCGATCGGAATCGTCATGCGTCCCGGGCCGTCCGTGTCTCCAACGGCGACACGCTGGATCGTCACGTTATCGAGGCGAGCCCGCTTCTTCACGCCTTCAAGAATATCGACATTGTGCGGGACCGGCTCGAAGGCCAACACGCGTGAGGCGAGCCGCGACAGTGCCAGCGCATAGGTGCCTGCGTTCGCCCCGATGTCCCAGCAGACGTCGGTCGGCCGTACGAATCTCGGAAGCAACTGGATCTCACCTTCGAGGCCGCCGGCTTGGGTCACAACGCGACGCACAAGCCACCGTTGACGCAGCGCGAGAGCCAGCCGCGGAGGGAGGACCCGTCGAAGCGCCTGGCGAAGGATCATCGTGCCTGAGTATACGTGCGGTCGAAAGGTGGTCATGGAAGACGTGAGCCTTTCTGCCTACTTTCAACGCTTGGGTCTGCCGGAATCCGCGTGGCACATCGGTCCGGAGCATCCCGGCCTCGAGGAGCTCGGGTTGCGCCTTCTTGCCTCAACAGCGCACGCTCGGGTGCTGGAGTTCGGCGTGCAGTCTGGGGGGTTCACGGCGCCAGTTGTTCTCGGCAGTGCGCATCGGCGAGGGTTCAGTTATGTGGGAGTGGACAACCTCGAGTACACGAACTCCGTCCCACTGCGACTGATTGCGGACTATTTGCAGCTTCGCGGCGTTGGCGACCGGGTCAGATTCATCGAGGGCGATTCGAGCGCGGTCCTACGGTCCCTCGGTCCCGACGTCTACGACCTGATCCTGCTCGACCACCACAAGCCGAAGTATCCGGTCGATCTATACCGCATCTGCGCGCGCGGGCTCTTGAGCGCGGATGGCGTGATTCTCCTTCACGACGTGCTCTCGCACGCCGCCGAGGCGTGGAGCGTATGCAAACGAGTGTGCCGTGCCTTCGGCTACGAATGGACCATCGACGCGGATGTGTCGCAGGGGGCCGCCATCGTGCGAAGGGGGTCGATGAACGGTTCGAAGCTCGATCGCGCCATGGTGCATGCCGAAGTCGTGGCCAGATGGACGGCGCATGCGAGTGTCGTCCGAAGTCGGCGCGCCGCGGGCCGGCTGCTGCGATCTGCGGGGTGGCGGTGACGCACGTACCCCGGCGCACCTTGTTGTTGCGCGGGATCACCTGGAGCGCCGCCTTCCAGGTGCTCGACGTGATCCTGAGCTTCGGGGCGATGCTCGTGCTCGTCCGGATCATCCCCGTTGGCGATTACGGGCGCGCGGCGGCGGTCGTCGGCATCCTCGGGTTTCTGAATCTGTTCAACATCCATTTGTTCCTCGAACACGCGCTGCAGCTTCCTGACGATCGCGAACCCGATTGGAACCTTCACTGGACGTACGGGTTCTACCTCCAGACCTCGCTCGCGGTCGTGGGCCATGCCGTCGCGGGGCTGTGCTGGCTTGTGGCGCCCTACCGACCGATCGCGCTGCTGTTGCACGTCGCCGCGTTCGGCATCCTGCTCGATTGGCCGAGTCAATTCAGTTCCGTGATGCTCCGGCGTGCCCTCGATCTGCGGCGTCTCCGTCTTGTCGCCGCCGTCGGGATCCTGCTTCGCCTCCTGACAACGCTCGCGCTGGCCTTCGCAGGCAAGGGCGCCTACGCGATCGTCATTGGGAATAATTTCGTGACCGCCATACCTTTTGGAGTCGATTTGCTGCTGATCCGAGGATGGCGTCCGGCGCCAGGCTGGTGGCGCCCACCGGAATGGCAGCGATATGCCGCCGAGCGACGGTTCGGAGCCCAGCGCGCGGGCTCGAACCTTGTCGGCGGCTTCCGGTCCGCGCTCGAAGCGGCGGTGCTGCCGGCGCCCTTGGGGTTTGCGGCACTGGGACTCCTCAGCCGCGCACAGGCGTTCTACGGGACGAGCATCGGTCGATTGGGTTTCATTCTGAACGATGCGGCCTATCCCTTTCTGCCGCGTGTCGCCCACCAGCCTGAACGGTTCGCTTCGTATGCCACGACGTATCTTCAGGTGCTCCTACTGATTGCGATTCCCGGCGCGCTCTTCGTCGGCCAGCAGGGGCCCGTCCTGTCCCGCGTGCTCTACGGCACCAAGTGGGTCGCCATGGATCCACTGATTTGGCCTGGTGCGCTGCTCGGCCTGGCGCTGGCCGTCTTTTCCACGGCATCGAGCGTGGTGATGGCCGCCGGCCGCTTGCGCGCCTGCCTGATCCTCGATGCGATCGCGGCGACGACCGGCGCGCTGGCCCTCATTGTCGCGTATGCGACCCGACGGGCGCTGCCTTACAGCTGGGCGTTGGCTGCCGGAGAGCTCAGCGTGGCGGCGGGTAGCATCTGGTGGGCAGCACGCCTGCTCGAGCGAGGTTGGTTCCGGCGGGCCGTTGTCCCACCGGTGGCGGCGGCACTCGCCAGCCTCGCGGTCGCGCAGGTGACGGCGCTGCCGGTGGCCGGCGACCGGCC
>JBAUGX010000217.1:0-4114 GCA_049679965.1 Vicinamibacterales bacterium | reverse complement strand
AGCCGGACTTCAGACGTGCGTCCGGCTCTAGCCGGACCTTGGACGCGCGACCGCCAACATCGACGTGACGATGAGGACGCCGAGCGACCAGCTGACCGTCAGGGTCGCAAAGCCCAGCCGCTCGAACAGCCACCCGCCGAGCGCCGGCCCGCCGAGCAATCCCACACCCCACGCCGTGTTGTAGAGGCCGTAGCCGACGCCGTACGCGTCGCCGCCGGCCGATGCGGTGACCTCGGCCATGTACGCAAGCGACGGCGTGATGATCAAGGCGATGGCGATCCACAGCACAACGATGATGGCGAGCGCGCTCGAAAACCCCGCAGCGGTCGCCATCATCGGCATCCACAGCGCCGTCAGCGCGAGGCCGAGCAGCGTCAGCCGGCGGCCGCCCCAGCGGTCCGTCATCGGGCCGTAGACAAACGGCATCACCGCCCCGGCGACGGCCGCCGCGCCAAAGAGCAGGCCGATGTCGGCCGGGCCGAGGAACAATGCGCCGTCGAAAAACAGCGACAGCACCGGCTCGAGCATCGCGATCGTGGCGCCGGTGACGACCACGGCTACGATACACAGCGCGACGGCAGGTGCACGCGCGAGCGACCAGATCGATTGGCGAGGACGCTCGGCCGGCGTGGCGGCGGGCCGTATCCAGGCAAAGCCGACCGCACAGGCGAGCGACAGACCCGAGGCGAACAAAAACGGCAGCGCCACGCCACCGGCTTCATACAACCAGCCGCCAATCGAGGGGCCCACGATGATGCCGACGCTCGTGCCCGACATGACGTACCCCATCACGCGCCCGCGATCTTCGGGGCCATAGAGATCGGCGACGAGCGCGAGACCCACGACCCACGTCACGCCGTCGGCCGCGCCCTGGATCAGTCGAGCCGTGAACAGCCAGGGCAGCGTGTCGGCGACGGCAAAGGCCGCCGTCGAGCCGGCGAGCGCCAGCATGCCGCCGACGAGCGGGAGCCTCCGTCCCGCGCGGTCCGACACGGCGCCCATCGGCACGCCAACCGCGACCAGCGTGAGGCCAAAGGACGCAAACAGCAGCCCGATCATCGTCGCGCTCGCGCCCAGCCGACGCGCGAGGTCGGGCAGGACGGGTACGCAGATCGAGTACGCGACGAGATCAGTGAAAGTGGCCAGCGTCACCAGCGCGACAGCAACGCCTCGTGAACTGCGAAATGTCATGGGGAATTGCAGGATCCTGCAATCCTGCAATTTCACCTTCTCTTGAGGAAGAGGCACCCGAGGGGCGGGACCGTGATGCGCAGCGACTGGCCGAAGCCGTGCGCGGCGACCGGTTCGCTCGTCACGCCCCCGCCATTCCCGACGTTGCCGCCGCCGTAGAACGACGCGTCGCTGTTGAGGATCTCCGCGTACCAGCCGGCCTCGGGCACGCCGATCCGGTAGTCGGCGCGGGGGACCGGCGTGAAGTTGAACACCATCGCGATGAAGTCGGCCCGGTCGCGCGCGTAGCGCACCATTGAAATCACGCTGTTCTGGTTGTCGTTGCAGTCGATCCACCCAAACCCGTCGGCATCGAAATCGCGCTGATGGAGCGCCGGCTCGGCCTGGTAGTGCCGGTTCAGATCCTGGACGTAGCGCCGGAGCGAGGCGTGCAGCGGATCGTCGAGCAGGTGCCAGTCGAGACTGCGATCGTGGTGCCACTCACGCCACTGGCCGAACTCGCCGCCCATGAACAGCAGCTTCTTGCCGGGGTGGCCGTACATGTAGCCGTAGAGCGTGCGGAGCGTCGCGTACTTCTGCCAGGCGTCGCCGGGCGGCTTGTCGAGCATCGCCCGCTTGCCGTACACGACTTCGTCGTGCGAGAACGGCAGCACGAAGTTCTCGGTGAACGCGTAGAGCATCGAGAACGTCACGCGGCCGTGGTGCCAGCCCCTGTGCACCGGATCCTCGCGCAGGTACTCGAGGATGTCGTGCATCCACCCCATGTTCCACTTGTAGGTGAAGCCGAGGCCGCCCTGGTGCACCGGCCGGCTGACGCCCGGCCACGCGGTGGACTCCTCGGCCGCCGTGATCGTGCCGGGATAATCGCCGTGCGTCAGCGTGTTGAGCTGTCTCAGGAAACCAATGGCGTCCAGGTTCTCGCGTCCGCCAAAGGCGTTGGGGATCCACTGGCCTTCCTGGCGCGAATAATCGAGGTACAGCATCGACGCCACCGCGTCGACGCGCAGGCCGTCGACGTGATACTCCTCGAGCCAGAAGAGCGCGCTCGAGAGCAGAAAATTCCGGACCTCGTGCCGGCTGTAATTGAAGATGAGCGTGCCCCAGTCCTGGTGCTCGCCCTGCCGCCTGTCGGCGTGCTCGAAAAGCGAGGTGCCGTCGAACTCGGCCAGCCCGTGGGCGTCTTTGGGGAAATGGCCCGGCACCCAGTCGAGAATCACGCCGATCCCGGCCTGGTGACAGGCATCGACGAAGAACTTGAAGTCTTCCGGCGGGCCGAACCGGCTGGTCGGCGCGAAGAACCCGAGCACCTGGTACCCCCATGAGGGGGAGTACGGATGCTCCATCACGGGCATCAGTTCGATGTGCGTGAAGCCCATCTCCTTCACGTACGGCACGAGCCGGGCCGCCAGCTCGCGGTACGTGAGATACCGGTTCTCCTCTTCCGGCACGCGCGCCCACGACCCGAGGTGCACTTCGTAGATCGCCATCGGACGATCGAGCCAGGCGCCATGGGCAGGCCGCTCCGTCATCCAGGCTCCATCACGCCACGCATGGTGCGAGATGTCGCGCACGACCGCGGCCGTCTGCGGCGGTACCTCGAACGAGAAGCCGAAGGGATCGGTCTTCGTGAGGAGCGCGCCCGTCTTCGCGTGGATCTCGAATTTGTACTTCTCGCCGTCGGCGAGATCCGGGATGAAGATTTCCCAGATGCCGGCCGGCGCGAGCAGCCGCATCGGATGCACGCGGCCGTCCCAGCCGTTGAGATCGCCGAGCAGGCTGACGCGAAGCGCGTTGGGCGCCCACACGGCGAAGTGCACGCCGGTCGTGCTGCCGATCGTCAGGCGATGGGCGCCCAGCTTCTCGTGCGCGCGGTAGTGCGTGCCTTCGCCGAACAGGTGCAGATCGAAGTCGGTCAGGACACGGCCGTACCGATATGGATCGTCGATCTCGACGGCGTGGCCGTCGGGGAACATGAAGCGCAGGCGGTAGTCCGGCGCGAAGCCGTCGCCCGCTTCAGAAGCCTCGAGCCGGATCTCGTGCAGGCCCGACGCGTCCACCTTCTTCATCGGCCGGAGCTCGCCGGTCGCCATCAGCCGCAGATCGATCGCCTGCGCCGACGGATGAAGGGCCCGGACGATCGTGCTCCGACCCTCGGCATGCGGTCCGAGCACGGCAAACGGATCGGTCACTTCCCGGTCACTTCTCTATCGTGGCGGTCTTCACGTAGTCGAGCTTCGCGTAGGTGGCCTTGAGGTAGGCGTTGCCTTCGGCCGTGATGCGGCCCTGGTCGGGTACGTTGTTCCGGCCGTAGCCGCTGTACAGCTTGTCCACGACGTCCATCCCCTCGACGATCTGGCCAAAGGGTGCAAAGCCCTGAGCGTCGAGGCCGGCGTTGTCGACGAAATTGACGAACACCTGCGTCGATCGCGAGTTGGGCAGCCCGGTCTTGGCGAAGGTGACGTAGCCCCGCTTGTTGCTCTCCTTCACCGGGTCGTCCCGGAAGTTGGCCCTCCCCCAGAGCGCCTGGATGGCCGGGTCGCCGTTCATGCCGAACTGGGCCATGAAGCCCTCGAGCACGCGGAAGAACCGCACATCGTCGTAGAACCCGTTCTTGACCAGGTTGTAGAACCGATCGGCGCCGAGCGGCGCCCAGTCGCGGTGGACTTCGATGGTGAAGATGCCGGCGCTCGTGTCGAACTTCGCCTTGTACAGGTCGGGCGCTTTCTCCACGAGGGCCGCCGGGTTTCGCAGCTTCGCTTTCGGGTCCGCCGCCTGGCGCTGCTGCGCCACGGTCGTTGTCCCGGCCGCGAGCACCAGGGATGCGGCAACGATCGAACGTAACGTCATGGTCGTCTCCCTCATGAATGTCGTCTCCCTCGAAAATGTGGCGTCCGGCTTCAGCCGGACGGTTTCAGATATACAG
>JBAUGX010000216.1:0-33358 GCA_049679965.1 Vicinamibacterales bacterium | reverse complement strand
CGCGATCTCGACGAGGTCCCCTTCGAACTCTCCGCCGAGCACTTCGTCCACGCCGAGCGAGCGCAGCCACGGATCGTTGGGCGGCGCGTACAGCCCGTAGGCGCACAGCCGGGCGGACGGGTTGAGCCGCCGGGCCTTCTGAATGACGGGCCCCGCCAATCGTGTGGCCGTGTGCATAGGCAAATGCACAGCAATTAGAGCGGCCGCCGACAGGCTGGCCTCCTGCAGCCGCTCCTTGGCAAGGTCCACGCACTCGACATCCCAGCCGGCGTGGCGAAGCCAAGCCGCGGGCGACGCCAACCCGAAGGGCTGCCGGCCCAATTCATAGGTGGAGATCAGCAATGCGCGCACGCGAGTCCATTCTGACACGACGTCTGGTAGACTGCGGCGCATGACCACGACCCCGTCAACGGTCTCCACCGACCACGCGTTCTTCGGCCATCCGCGCGGGCTCTCCACACTGTTCTTTGCCGAGATGTGGGAGCGCTTCAGCTATTACGGCATGCGCGGCTTCCTCATCTTGTACATGACCGCGTCGACCGCCGTGGGCGGCATGGGGCTCGACGTCGCGGCCGCCGGCGCCATCTACGGCACCTACACGTCGCTCGTCTACTTGATGAGCCTGCCGGGCGGCTGGATTGCCGACCGCTTGATGGGGCAACGGCGCGCCGTGCTCTACGGCGGGATTCTGATCGCCGCCGGCCACTACTCGCTGGCCGTCCCGACGACCGCAGCGTTCTACGCGGGCCTCTTGCTGGTCGTGCTGGGCACGGGTCTCCTCAAGCCCAACATCAGCGCCATCGTCGGTCAGCTCTACGAACAGAACGACGCCAGACGGGACGCGGCGTTCTCGATCTTCTATATGGGGATCAACCTGGGCGCGTTCTTTGGCCCCCTCATCACCGGCTATCTGGCGCAGAGCGAAGGGTTCCGCGCGCGCGTCGTGGGATGGGGCCTGGATCCAAACTCGACCTGGCACTGGGCATTCGGCGCCGCGGGAGTCGGGATGACGTTCGGCCTGCTGCAGTACGTCCTCGGCGGACGCGCCCTCGGCACGGCCGGCCTTCACCCCGCGCCGGCCGCGTCACCAGAGGCGGCCGCGAAGCTGAAGCAGCAGGCCATCGTCTGGCTCGGCGGTGGCTTGGTGCTGCTCGTCGGGCTGGGCCTGGCGATCGCCTTCGGAATGCTTCCCGTGACGGCCTCGCAGGTCACGGGCGCCTACGGCTATGTTCTGCTACTCGTCACGCTCGTGTTTTTCGGGTGGCTGTTCTTCGCCGGCGACTGGACGCCAGTCGAGCGCAAGCGCTTGTACGTGATTGGCGTGTACTTCTTGTTGGCCGCCCTCTTCTGGTCCGTGTTCGAGCAGGCGGGGTCGACGCTGAACCTGTTCGCCGACCGAAGCACCGAGAACGTCATCTTCGGCAACGCCTTTCCGAGCAGCTGGTGGCAATCGCTGAATGCGATGGGCATTTTCGTCATGGCGCCGGTGTTCGCGTGGCTGTGGGTCAAGCTTGGCGATCGCCAGCCAGCCTACCCAACCAAGTTTGCGCTGGGTGTGGTGGGCGTCGGCCTGGGCTTCCTCTATCTGATTCCGGGGGCCGAAATCGCCGGCACCGGCGCCAAGGTCGGCATCAGCTGGCTGTTCATGGTCTACGTCATTCACACGCTCGCCGAGCTGTGCCTCAGCCCGGTCGGCCTGAGCTCGATGACCAAGCTGGCGCCGGCACGCATCGTGGGCCTGATGATGGGCGTCTGGTTCCTCGCCGCCTCAGTCGGCAACTTCATCGGCGGACAGGCGGCATCGCTCTACGAATCACTGCCGCTGACGACGCTGCTCGGCGCCGTCGCGATCCTGCCGATTGTCGCGGGCATCATCATCCTCGTCTTCCGCAAGAGCCTGACCGAGATGCAGGGCGGAGTCCGCTGACGCGCGCATGGCCCTCGAGGAGTATCGGAAGAAGCGAGACTTCACCAAGACGCCAGAGCCGGCCGGTAAGGCGGCGAAGGCCAGGGGGCGCGAGCGCTTCTTCTGCGTCCAGAAGCACCTCGCCAGCCATCTTCACTACGACCTCCGCCTCGAGCACAACGGCGTCCTTCTCTCCTGGGCTGTCCCGAAGGGGCCGTCCCTCGATCCGGCCACCAAGCGGCTCGCCATGCGCGTCGAGGATCATCCGATCGAGTACGGGGAGTTCGAAGGCGTCATCCCGGAAGGCTACGGCGCGGGCATCGTGATGCTGTGGGACCGCGGCTCGTGGACGCCTGAAGTGGCCGACGTGGACGCGGCGCTCGCAAAAGGCGACCTCAAGTTCACGCTGAACGGCTACAAGCTCAAGGGATCGTGGGTGCTCGTGCGAACGACCGGCCGCTTCCCCGGCGCGCGCCGTCGATCGGGGACAAGCGAAGGTTCCGGTGGATCGAATGAGAGTCGAAGCTGGCTGCTGATCAAACACCGGGACGACTGGTCAGGCGAGCTCGACATCACCGAGTTCGCGCCAAAGAGCGTCAAGAGCGAAGGCGACCTCGAAGACATTCTCGCCGCGGACACGCCCGCACTCTGGCGGTCTGGCAAACCCGCCAAGGGCGGCGCCGCCGGTGCCATGCTCGCCGAGATGATCGAGCGTGCCGCAAAGCTGAAGGCCACACGAAAACCAAAACGGTCTCGCTAGGCATCCGCGAGCAGGCGCCGCGACAGCACGCTCCACACGGCATAGGCGAGACGCAACCGATTGTGGCGCGCGATCTCGCCGGTCCAGAACTCCCCGCCGACCATCTCGCATGGATTCTTGAGCGACCCGATCGCCAGCGGCTCTTTGTGCTCGAGCGCGTAGCGGCCGAGCACCTGTGGCGATGGCCACTTCTCGTTGGCAATCACGACGTCGACCTTGCGGCCAATCGCCTCCTCGATTCGGACGACGGCCTCGGCGGCCGTAAACCCGTTCATGCCGCGGCCCTCGGTCAGCAGATTCGCGACCAGGATGATGGGACCAGGCATCTTGGCGAGCGCATCGGCAACACCGCCGACGAGCAGGGTCGGCATCAGACTGGTATAGAAGCTGCCGGGCCCGATGATGACGGCGTCAAACGTGGGGATTGCCTTGGCCACGGCCGGGTGGATCGACACCGCCGGCTCCAGCCAGATGCGCCGCACCAGGCGGCCGGATGACTGCCCGGCGTCGACTTCCACTTCGCCGCGCGTGATCGTCCCGTCGCCGTACTCCGCACACACCGACGCCTGCTCGACGCTGACCGGCCAGACGCGCCCGCGGCAGCCGAGCAGCGCGCGCAGGCCGTCGACCGCGTCGAGAAAATCACCGCTGTACCGCTCCATCATCGACAGCAGCAGATTGCCGCCGGTGTGACCGCTGAGGCGGGCGTGCTCGAGCGTGGGCAGTCGAGCGAGCAGCACCCGCCGCGCCTCGCGCGTGTTGCGCGCCAGCGCCAGAGCGCACCGCACCACGTCGCCAGGCGGCAGCACCCCGAGCTCGTCCCGCAGCTGCCCGGAGCTTCCGCCGCTGTCGAACATCGTGACGATGGCGTTGGCGTGGAGCCAGGGATTGTTCTTCAGGCCGCCGAGCAGGCTCGGCAGACCCGTGCCACCGCCGAAACAGCCGACGTTGAGCTCGCGCAATCGCATCGACCAGCATTCTAGTTCACCTACAATGTGGCGATGACCCACGTGCCGGAGTCGGTCCACGCGCTCGATCGCGCGTTGCACGAGATCTTCGCCGGCCGTCTTCAGTCGGTCGTTGTCTACGGTCCCCCGGCAAAGATGATGCGCACGCTGGCGATCGTCAGCACGCTGTCAGCCGAGGATCTTCGCGCCTGTGCGGCGCGAGTCACCGAGTGGCACGACGCGGGACTGGCGACGCCGCTACTATTCGCCGCCGGCGAGTTCGGCCGATCGCTCGACGCCTTCCCTTTCGAGTTCGGCGCCATCCTCCGCGACCACATCGTTGTCTCCGGCCGCAATCCGTTCGACGGGCTCAGCGTCAACCCGGCCGATCTTCGGCGCGCGTGCGAGGTCCGGGCGCGCGGTCACCTGCTGCACCTGCGCGAGGGGTTTCTCGAGACACGCGGCCGCAGCGACGCGCTGGCCGTGCTCGTCGTGGACTCGGCCGACGCGTTCGCCGCGCTGCTGACCAGCGTGGCACGCCTCGTCGATCCTGGGAACGCCGACACGTACGACGCCGACTCCGCGGCGCGTCATCTCGAACGGACGCTCGGGTTGGTGGGGCATCCAGCCTCTGCCGTCGTCGGCCTGGCCGGCGTCGATGAGATTTCGTCGGCTGAGGCCGAGCGGCTGTTTCCGCTTTACCTGACGGCCGTCGAACGGCTGGTGAAGTACATCGACACATGGAAATGAAGGTGACGCGTCATCAGTCGGCAGTCGGCAGTTCGCCGTCAGGGCTAGCCTGCCTCGTTGCGACAGCGCTCCTGGTGTACGTGGGGGCCGGCTTTAGCTGGACCGTCAGCGGCCAAGCTCAGACGCCTCCGCTGCCCGAACTGACGGCGCCCGTCAACGACTTCGCGCATCTCATCGACGAGGCGGACGCGGCGGCGATCGATCAGATGAGCCGCGCCCTCAGGGCCGCGAGCGGCGACGTCGTCGTCGTCGCCACCGTGCCGACCATCGCCGGGTACAGCGACATCCGCGAGTACGCGAACAAGCTGTTCGAAAATCACGGCCGCGGCATCGGCGACAAGGGCAAGAACAACGGCGCGCTGATCGTGCTGGCCCTCGCGGAACGGCAGGTCCGGATCGAAGTCGGGTACTCGCTCGAGGAATGGGTGACCGACGGATTTGCCGGCGAGACCAGCCGGCTCGTCATGGTGCCGGAGTTCCGCAACGGCCGCTACGGCGCCGGGATGCGCGCCGGCACGGCGCGCGTGGTCGCGCGGATCGCGCGCGGGCGGAACGTGACGCTCGAGGGCGTCGTTGTTCCGCGTGACCAGAACGAACCGGACGACATCCCAATCCCGGTGACCGCCGTCATCGTGCTCCTGATGGCGCTCTTCGTGATTAGCCGGATTGGCGGCGGACCGAGAAGGCGCATCCGGGCCTGGGGCAGCGGCGGGTGGAGCGGGTGGTCGAGCGGCGTCGGACCGTTTGGCGGCGGCCGGAGCTTCGGCGGCGGATTCGGCGGCTTTGGCGGAGGACGAAGTGGTGGCGGCGGCGGCGGCGCTAGTTGGTAAGTTACACTGAACACACGAGGGTGATATGCAGATGACACGAAGGACTGGCGTGCGGCTCCTGGTGTTGGCGCTCGTCGCGCTGCCGCTCGGCGGCTGCTCGTACAACAGGTTCGTCGGCCAGGAAGAGGCCATCAAGGCCCAGTGGGCGCAGGTGGAGAACCAGCTTCAGCGCCGCAACGATCTGATTCCGAACCTGGTCGAGACGGTGAAAGGCTACGCGGCCCACGAGGAGGGCGTGTACAAGGACATCGCCGACTCCAGGTCCCGGCTGCTCGCCGCCAAAACGCCTGACGAGACCATCCAGGCCGCCAACCAGCAATCGACCGCACTCGGACGACTGCTCCTTGTCGTGGAGAACTATCCGCAGCTTCGCGCCAACGAACAGTTCAACCGCTTGATGGACGAGCTGTCGGGCACTGAAAATCGAATCGCCGTTGAGCGAATGCGGTACAACGAGCGGGTCCAGGGATACAACACGTCGCGGCGGCGGTTCCCCGCGAATCTGACGGCGTCGATGTTCGGATTCAAGGAGTATCCGTTCTTCCAGGCGCCGCCCGAAGCCAAGCAGGTGCCAAGAGTCAACTTCACGCCGTAGCCGCCGGTCTTGTTCCGTGGCCCTTCAAGTCCCCTTGCCATGGGAGCGGCTGCTCTGGAGCGGCCACTCGGCCTTCCCGCACCTTCCGCGCGCGCGTTATCGGCTCACCGACCTGCGCCTCGTGCGGATGGTCCGCGCCAGGGACGCGGACGAGATTCTGCTCGACGAGATCGCAGACATTCGCCAGACGTATTCGCGCCTCGATCGACTGCTCGGCACATCAACCCTCGTCGTGCAGTCCAGGCGTTCTGCGTTGCGGATCGAGTTGTGGGGTATTCGAAGAGGGGCGCAGCTTGCGGCCATCCTCGACCTCCTGTCCGGCGATCCTCGCGCGCGGCTGGATGACGAAGCCGTGCGCGCGGCGCTTCGCTGGGACCCGCGAGGCACCACCCCGCGTTTGTCGCACGTCGTCGCCAGCCTCGCGCTCGCCCTGACAGCGATCTTCGCTGTGGCCATCGGCCTGCACGGCAAGGGCGCCGCGCTCGTCTTCCCCGCCGACGATCCGATCCACCCCGGCGGCCGGAGGCGGGCGCAGGCCGACATCGTGCGCTTCATGGAGCAGGCCGTCCTGCCGTGGGCGCGCGCGGCGCTCGGTCCGATCAAGGGCGGCCCAGATCAGGTCACGTGCCTGACCTGTCATGGGCTGGATGCCGACGCTCGCGGATGGCAGATGCCGGCCGTCGCCAGGCTGCCGGATCCTGATCTGCGCGGCCAGGGATGGGAACAGTTCGGAGGGGTGATGGACGCGCAGATGCGCAACGCGATCTACGGCTACCTCGCCGAGCCGGAGAAACAGTCACGGGCCGCCTACATGCGCGAGGTCGTGATGCCAGGCATGGCGCGCGTGCTGGGCCGCCCTGCCTACGACTTCACGCGTTCCTATGAATTCAACCGGACCCGGCTGGCGCTCGGCTGCTATCACTGCCACAGGGCGAAGTGAGGCTCAAGAGGTAATCCAGGGCGATAGCGGCTATGTGGGCCGGCGGTCTGGCCAACCGTCCGGCAGGATCACCGGCGGCCCATGACGCATCCACCGCTCAGCCTCGAGCCGGCTCTCCATCACGGCCAGTCGTTGGCGGTACGCTTCCCGATCCGTGAAGCGCTCGGTGTCCTCACGGCCGTCAGGCCAGTTGACGACGAGGACGTATTCGGACGTCGCGTTGTCGTAGCGTGTTTCGAGTCGGAGATGTTGATCGTTGCGATCAAAGAACCACAGCAAGGGCGCCCTCTCGGAGGAGCGTACTCGTCACGATCCGAAGCTCGCAATACGATCCTCCCTCCAGGTCCTCTTATTGTGCAAGTCGATCCGGTTTCTTGGTAGAGACGATGCGCCCCACGGTTTCCTGCGCAAAGAAATAGCATTTCTTTTCACGACGGGCCGAAGGGATGTGCTAGTTTTGTGGACTGCGCCGCATGGATCATCGCCTGAACGACTCGACCTCCGTCCTCAACACGAGCTTCGATCTTTTTCCGGATCTCCTTTTTCTCGTCAGTCCGGACGGCATCATCCTCGACTATCGCGGTGGGCGTCACGCCGCGCTCTACGCGCCGCCCGAGGCCTTCCTGCAGCGTTCGGTGCGCGACGTGCTGCCCCCGCCCGTGGCCGCGCGGCTCGTGGAGGGGATCGCGCGCGTCTGTGACACCCAGCGCCCGGCCACTGTCGACTACACACTGTTGATGCCTGACGGTGAACATGCCTACGAAGCCCGGCTGGTCCCGTTGGGGGCGGACGCCATCCTGGCCATCTGCCGTGATGTGACCGAGCTCCGGGCGAACGAACGGATGGAGACCGCGCCACAGATCGAGGAAGCCCGGCGCAGCGAGATGCTGTCGCTATTGCGGTCGACGCTTAATTCGACGGCCGATGGCGTCCTGGTCGTGGATCGTCAGCGCCGCATCACCGCCTTCAACCAGCGGTTCGTCAAGCTGTGGCGGATCCCTGCAGCGATCGTCGACTCGGGGGACGATGATCGGGCGCTGGCGTTCGTGCGTGATCAACTGGTCGATCCCGAGGCGTACTTGGCCAAGGTCCGTGATCTATACGCCGACCCTGACACTGAGAGCTTTGACGTCATCAGTTTCAAGGACGGCCGGACGTTCGAACGCTACTCGCAGCCTCAGTACCTGGACGGCATCAGTGTGGGCCGCGTCTGGAGCTTCCGCGACGTCACGGATCGGATGAAGGCGGAGGCGGCGCTCCGGGAGAGCGAGCAGCGGTTCCGGCAACTGGCCGAGTCGGTTGATCAGATCTTCTGGCTCAGAGACGTCGGCACCGAGCACGTCCTGTATGCCAGCCCGGCGTTCGAGGCAATCCTTGGACGGCCCGTGACCGCGCTCTATGCGAACCCTCGGCTGTGGATTGAGTCGATCGACCCTGCCGATCGAGCACGCGTGACCGAGCGCTACAACGCCTGGCTGGGCGGGGCGATCACGGAGCCGGCGTCGCTGACCTACCGGATCGTGCGATCCGATGGCACAACCCGATGGCTGCTCGACACGGTCACGCCGGTCAAGGACCAGCACGGCCGAGTGTACCGACTGGGCGGCGTAGCCAAGGACATCACCGCGCGTCGAGAAGCGGATGAGGCGCGGCGGCGGCTCGAGTTCCAGCTCATGGATGCGCAGAAGCTGGAGACGATGGCCACGCTGGCCAGTGGCATCGCCCACAACGTCAACAATGCGCTGGCGATCATCGTCGGCAACTCGGAGATAGCGCGGAGACTGGCGCCGGCCGATCCGGCCGTGCGGCAGAGCCTCGATGCCGTACTCACGGCCTGCGCGCAGGCGCGAACATTTGTCCAGCGGATGGACACCTTCGCTCGACCGCGCGCCGGCGAGCGCCGCCCGCTGAGCCTCGGCCCCATCGTCCAGGAAATCGCCGGCCTCCTCGAGGCGACACTTCCGGCCGGAGTGTTGATCGCCGTCACCGTCGATCCCGACACGCCAGCGGTGCTCGCCGATGCAGCTGAAATCCGACAGATTGTGCTCAGCCTCGTTTCGAATGCGGTGCAGGCCGTGACCCTTCCGTCCACAGTCGAGATCGCCGTGCGACGGTTCGACGCAAGTCCGGACCTGGTCCGATCCGAGCCCGACATATTGGCCGGCCCTTACGCGACGATCAGCGTCACCGACCGTGGCGCTGGCATGGACGAGATGACGAAGCGTCGAGTGTTCGAGCCGTTCTTCACCACGAAGGCGCCGAGCGAGGGGACAGGGCTCGGGCTCTCCGTCGTGCACGGGATCGTGACGCGCCGGAGGGGAAGGATTCGCGTCTGGAGTGAGCGCGGAGTTGGGAGTCGATTCGACGTGTATCTCCCGTCCCTGCCGGTCGCGGCGGCCATGCCCGACCTCTCCGACAACAGGTGGCGCATTCTGCTCAGGAAACGGCCAAACATGCTCATCGAGGGGCCCGAGGAGGCGACCGAAGGGGTGTTGCAGGCCTTGAGGGCCCATTGCCAGGAGCCGGTGAGGTACTGGGGTGAATCGCTCGGCGACCAACGCCCACCGACTCTGGTCGTGCGCAACCTGGCGGCGCTCACCGCAACTGAGCAGCAACGTCTGCTGCGATGGCTCGGCATGGGCGAACGGTCCCAGGTCCTCTCCACGACGGAGCAGCCGCTCTTTCCCCTCGTGGAACGGGGGGTATTCCTCGCGGACCTGTTTTACAGACTGAACGTGTTCCGCCTCGACGTGCGCGAGGGTGCCATGGTCGAAGAACCCTGGCCGACCGGTGCTCGTGAACTGCCCTTATGATGTCCGCAGTCCGCCGATCTGGGTCGAGCTTTCACTTCTGACTCTGTCGAGGCACGAGCGTCAGCGTCGACTCGGCCTGCGCCTGGACGGCCGCGTCGCTAAACGGTAAGGGGAAGTACTCACCCGCCGCCCACAGCTTCGCGAGATCGCCGAAGTGCGGGCTGGCCGGCGACCCAGACTGTCCGGGCGCGTTCTGGGCCACCGATCGATCCCAATCTCCGACGTCGAAGATCGCACTGAACGACGCGCCGGTCGTCGCTTCGAACTGGGGACCGGCTGTCGACATGAGTGTGTCGCCGTACCCGGCTCT
Source organism: Vicinamibacterales bacterium (assembly GCA_049679965.1). Classification (GTDB taxonomy): domain Bacteria; phylum Acidobacteriota; class Vicinamibacteria; order Vicinamibacterales; family CAVVIG01; genus 2-12-FULL-65-11. Next base: position 23,507 of record JBAUGX010000216.1, on the reverse strand, counting down.
GCCGAACGGACCGATGGCGAACAGGCGCCTGGCCGCGTCGGTGATCGCCAGCGGATGGCTGAAGGTCGTCGTGTGGAGCCTGCCCCACGTCCAGCCCGCCTCCACCGAACCGCCTTGCACACGAAGCTCGTCGACGGCCGCAGTCAGGGCGCGTGCGAGGAGCGCGTCGCGCGATTGGATCACGTCGCCGTCGAACCAGCGGCGCGACGGACTGGTCAGAGCCGGCACGAAGACGTCGCCGTTGCGGGCGACGAACTCGGTCGCCAGTTCCCGTTCGAGCCGCTGCTCGGCCATCATCCGCCGGATCGCGCGCTCCCACGTCACGTAGATGGCGGCAGCCACTGAATCGCCTGTGACTTTCCGATCCCAGGCCAGCAGCTGCTGGCGCGCGCGCATGACGTCCTCGCGATCGACCCGGATACGAGCGGCGAGCGGAACAAGGCGCTCAGCGGTCCAGGAGAGAACGTCGTGCTGAAGATTCTTGAGATCATCGAGCGTGAACGTCCGTCTGGCCGCAAAGACATCGCGGAGCCGCCCCGAGCGCGCGAGGCTGCGATTGGCCAATGCGACGTAGCCTCCACCCGGACGAGTGTCCTTGGGCAGCTCGTCGAGCGTGCGCCAGCCCTTCCACTCGAAGGCGCCGGTCCAGCTCGGCGCCGGCAGCGTCCCGGTCCAGCCGCTGCGGATGGGGACTCGCGCGGCGACCTGCGAACCGATCTGGCCATCGCGGTCGGCATAGACGAATTCGGCAGGCGGCATGGTCCAGCGACCGAGCGCCTCTCGGAACTCGGCGGCCGAGGCGGCGCGATCGAGCGCGAGACTCGCCAACTCACCTGCCCCGCCGGGCTCCGCGCCGCTCCACCGGACGGTGAACGCAAGATTCTTCTCGCTGTCGATGGCGAACATCACGCCGTGCGGCGTATATTCGCGCTCGATGGCGATGGGCACCTTGCGGCCCTTGAGCCACAGCGATTCCAGGACCACGGTGGTGTTCGTCCACTGGCCGCGATCCTCAACCTGATGGCGATTGGCCGGATTGAGGCGCTCAACGTACACGTCCTGAACGTCGGCGGGAAACGATGCCATGCCCCAGGCCACGCGCTCGTTGTGGCCGATGACGACGCCGGGCAGCCAGGGAGCCGTGGCGCCGATGACATTCCAGCCGGGCGCGGTGAGGTGGACGAGATAGCGAAGCGACGGATTCCCCAGCGGCCGATGCGGATCGGTGGCGACGAGCGGCGCGCCCGTCGCCGAGCGGCTGGCCGCCACCGCCCAGGCGTTACTGCCGACAAGGTCCGGCTGAAGGCGGACCGCGGCGACAGGCGCTTCGAGCCCGACGAAGAACGGCGCCGTCCCGACACTGCGCAGCACATCGCCGACGGCGTAGGTGACCACCGCCGGATCGAGACCCGCGGGCACGATGGCTGCGGTCCCGGCAGCCAGCAGCTCGCCGGCCCGGGCCAGGCCGAGCGCGGCGACCAGGCGCGCCCGGAGCACCTCCCGCAGCGCCTCGTCGCTCGACGTAAAGGCGTCAGTCCGATTCAACAGGTCCTCGGGGCGCCAGAAGTCCGGGAGCCAGCCGGCCAGGACGAATTCCTGTGGCGGACGCTCCCGCGCGACCGCGACCCAGGCGTTGATGCCACGCACGAACGCGGTCGCAATCGCTCTGGTGTCGGGGCCGTAGCTCGCCCACTCGGCGTCGAGGTCGCCGTGATACTGCATTCGGCGGGTCGCCGCATCGCGGCCGACGAAGTTCACCCCGAAGACTTCCGCAAGCCGGCCCTGGACGGATCGGCGCCAGAGGTCCATCTGGAACAGGCGGTCGCCGGCCTGGACGAACCCCTGCGCGAGAAACAGATCATCGGCCGTGGCGGCCGTGATGTGTGGCACGCCGAAGCGGTCGCGCACGACGCTCACCGGCGCGGACAGACCGTCAACGGCCAACATGCCCGAGACCGGCGGCGAGGCCGGCGGAGGCGTCGGCGCCGGCGCCTCGCGGCCACAGGCTATGACAGCCGCAGTGGCGCTGGCTGCTATCAACCACTTCGTGCCCCGCCTCCCGACAAGTACACTACATCGCATGGCGATCAAGGACGGGCTGCTGGCGGAATACGATCACGAGATGGGCACGACGCGCAGGCTGCTCGAGCGTATTCCTGAAGACAAATTGTCCTGGAAGCCGCACGACAAATCGATGTCGCTCGCCGACCTGTCGACCCACTTGAGCAGTATCCCCCAATGGGCCGGCACAATCCTGAACACCTCGTCATTCGATTTTGCCGACGCGCCGCCCAACCCCGCGCCGAAGACGTCGCGCTTGGCCGTTCTCGAAGAATTCGATGCGGCGGTCCGGCAGGCGCGCGCGTGGATGGACAAGAGCGACGCAGAGTACGCCGCGCGCTGGTCGCTCAAGCGCCATGGGCAGGAACTGTTCTCGCTGCCGCGCGTGGCCGCCTTTCGCAGCTTCATCCTCAACCACATGATTCATCACCGTGGGCAGCTCAGCGTCTACCTGCGCCTGACGAACGTCCCGGTGCCAGCGATTTACGGCCCCTCGGCCGACGAAGGATAGCGTACCGACGCCCCCGGCATGGACTGCTTCCCGACCTTCGTCCCCAGGCCCTCTCTCGCAAACGGCCACACGATGACCATCTACAGCTGGGGCAACCCGCGATACTTTCCCCAGCTGCCGGCGCCGACGCGTCGCTATTTCGACGTCGACGCCGAATCGCGGATCGTCGCGGAATGTCACTGGCAGTCGCACGCGCCGGACCATCCGACCCTCGTCGTCTTGCACGGTTTGAACGCCTCGAGCGGCGCGCACTACATGAAGGGACTCGCGACCAAAGCCTTCCTCGGCGGCTTCAACGTCGTGCGTCTCAATCAGCGCAACTGTGGCGACACCGAGCATCTGTCGGTGGGGCTGTTTCATTCCGGACTGACGGCCGACGTGGCCCACGTCGTACACGAATTGACTGAGGTCGACGGACTGCCCGCGATCGCCGTCGCCGGATACTCGCTGGGCGGCAACCTGGCGCTGAAGCTCGCCGGCGAGTACGGCCGCCACGCCCCGCCAGCGCTGCTGGCGATCGCCGCCGTGTCGCCCATCATCGAAGTCGGGGAGTGCGTCCGGGCACTGGAACGGCCGGGCAATCGTCTGTACCAATGGAATTTTGTCCGCGACCTCAAGCGCCGGCTGCGCCGGAAGGATCGGCTTCGACCCGGCACATTCGACCTGGCGAGACTGAAGGCGATCCGGACGGTTCGCGAGTTTGACGACGCCTACACGGCCCCCCACTTCGGCTTTCGGGGCGCCGAGGACTACTACCGCCGCGCCAGCGCCATGCGCGTGATCGATCGGGTGGCGCTGCCGACGCTGGTGATCACGGCCGAGGACGATCCATTCGTGCCATCGCAGCCGTTTCGCCACGCTACGGTCACGGGCAACCCCCGCGTCGACTTGCGCCTGTGCGAACACGGCGGTCACTGCGGCTTTGTGGGCCCCGCCTCTGGCGCAGACGACGGCTATTGGGCGGAGAATCAGGTGGTCGAGTTCATCACGGGTGCGGTAGGCGCTGCATGAGCAACTTCGCGAACTCCGGGCCCTTTCCCTCATCCTCGTGTTTGAAGTACACGAACACATCGCGGCACACGGCGGTCTCGCGCGCGATCGTGTCGGCCCAGCGCGAGATATCACTCTCCGTGTAGCCTTCGTCTCGCAGTCTGAAGTACGCGTAGTCGGCGGTGATCCGCACCGGGGTCGACATCTTCTCGCTGTCCGCCACGCACAACGCGAGCTGCCGGCCCGCCAACCGCTCGTACACCTCGTCGTCCAGCCATGACGCGTGCCTGAATTCGAACGCGGCACGCACGCCGGGCGGCAGCCAGCCGAGAAACGTATCGAACACCGCCAGATCCTTCTTCACATGGGGCGGGAGCTGGAACAGGAGCACGCCGAGTTTGTCGCCGAGCGTGCTGGCCACCTGACAGAACGATCGCACGAGTGGAGCGCAGTCCTTCAGCCGGCTGTCGTGCGTGATGCGCCGCGGCGCCTTGAGCGTGAGCTTGAAGGGCGAGGGCGTCTGCCCGGCCCAGCCGGCGACCAGCTTCTCGGTCGGCATCCGGTAGAACGTGTAGTTGATCTCAACGGTGGGAAATCGCGCCGCGTAGTACGGCAGCATCTTCGCCGCCGGCAGATCAGCAGGATAGAAACTGCCCTTCCATTCGGGGTAGTTGTAGCCGGACGTGCCGATCCAAACCATGGTCGTTGGTCGTGGGTCACTGTAAACTATCTGGCATGCGCGCCCCTACTATTTTATGCGTCTGCCTCGCCGTCGCCGCAGCCGGCTGCGGCTCGTCGTCCAGGGAGCGCACGTTTGCGCTCAAGGGCCAAATCCTCTCGATCGCATCGGATCGCCAGCAGGCCGTCGTCAAGCACGACGAGATCAAAGACTTCATGCCGGCGATGACGATGCCGTACAAGGTGAGGGAGCGATGGCCCGACAGCATCGCCCCGGGCGACCTCATCGAGGCGACGCTGGTGGTGGTGTCGAACGATGCCTATTTGATCGATGTCAAGAGAGTTGGCGCGGCGCCGCTCGAGAAGGCTCCCGTGCCGTCCGCCTCCTCTGGCTTCGAGCTGCTCAGGCCAGGCGAGGTGGTGCCGGATGGGTCCTTCCTGGACCAGGACGGCCAGAAGCGAACGTTCAGTTCGTTCAAAGGATCGATCCTCGCCATCACGTTCATCTACACGCAGTGTCCGCTGCCAGACTTCTGCCCGCTGATGGATCGCCATTTTGTGTCGGTTCAGCAGGCCGCCAAGACCGACCCGTCCCTGAGGAAGGTCCATCTCCTGAGCGTCAGCATCGACCCGCTGGCCGACACGCCGCCCGTGCTGAAGAAGCACGCGGGCGAGCTCAAGGCCGATCCGTCACGCTGGACGTTCCTGACGGGTGACCGCGACGACATCGATCAGTTCGGGTCTCGATTCGGGCTGTCCGTCTCGCGAGCGCTCGACGACCCGCTCAACATCACCCACAACCTGCGGACGGTCATCGTTGACGCCGAGGGCAAGCTTGTCAAGATGTACACCGGCAATGAGTGGACGCCCGCCCAGGTCGTGGCCGACCTCAAGACCGTTGCGCAAGCCGGACGGTAGAGATTTTCTTCCGCGCGAGGGGCGACTCGTCCGACGTCTGCGGACGCCGCTCGCCGTGCAGCGATACCTCAACCGCCTGCCCTACAACCTCGAGCCGGGCGGACGCGCCACGCAGCGGAGCTTCCGCGGCGTCGTGCGCCACGGATGCGCCCACTGCCTGGAAGCCGCCCTCTTTGCCGCCGTCGTGCTCGAGCAGCACGGCTATCCGCCGCTCGTGTTGAGCTTCGAGTCGATCGACGAACTCGATCACGTCATCTTTGCGTACCGCGACCAAGGCCGATGGGGATCGGTGGCGCGGTCACGCGACCCGGGGCTGCACGGGCGCAAGCCTGTCTTCGCCACACCGCGCGCGCTCGCGCTCAGCTACGTCGATCCGTATGTCGACCTCACCGGACAGGTCACCGGGTACGCGCTTGTCGATCTCGGACGACAGATGGGGACGTACGACTGGCGGCTGGCTGAGACCAACGTCTGGAAGGTCGAGCGCGTCCTGCTCGAGTACCCGCATCGACGGATTGCGACTTCCGATCGGCGCGTGGACCGGTTACGCGCGCGCTATCGAGTATTCAAGAAACAATTTCCGGACCGAAAGCCGCTCTTCTACGGCTGCCGCGAGCGGTGGACGGAGCTGCCGCAGGAATTCGGCCGCTAGTCGAGGTCGAAGTCCCGGGTGGGCTTGGTGATGGGTTCCTTCCGCGCCTGGCGAAGGGCCTCTTCAAACCGGCGCGACAGGGCATCGCCACGGGTCTTCTCGGAATTGACCGACTGCTCAAAGGCCGCCTCGCGCCGCGCGGCTTCTTCCGCGAGGATTCGGTGCGCGTCGCCGAGTTCCGGCTTGTTGCCGCGGTCGGGCTCCTTGTGCGACACGACGCGCCCCAGGTTGCTGTCGATGACGAGGGCTGTCTGGCAGCAGGGGCACGTCACTTCGATTTCGGACCGCAGCTTTGCCATGACCGCTCCCCCTTCGTGACTTCTCCGACAGGGCGCCGACGCCGGACTATCATAGCCCGAGTGAGTCACGGCCAGGCGTCGAGGCTTCGGATCGCCACCTACAACATCCATCGCTGCCGCGGCATGGACGGACGCACGCGTCCCGACCGCATCGCCTCGGTGCTGCGCCGCATCGACGCCGATGTGGTGGCGCTGCAGGAAGTGGTCGGCGCAGGACCGCGCGGCGGCGGCCACGCCGAGGCGATCGGCGCCGCGCTCGGCATGGGATGGGTCATGGCGCCGGCGCGCCTGCTGCGTGACCATCAGTACGGCAACGCCGTCCTCAGCCGCTTTCCCATCACCGAACACATCGGGCACGATCTGTCGTGGAAGACGTGCGAGCCGCGCCGACTGCAGCGCGCCGACATCGCCGTCAACGGCTGGGTTCTCCACATCTACAACGTGCATCTGGGAACGGCGATCCTCGAACGGCGCCATCAGGCCGCGCGGCTGGCGACGATCGTCACCGATCGGCACGTGGCCGGGCCCAAGCTCGTGCTGGGCGACTTCAACGAGTGGATGCGGGGACTGGCGACGACGCTCCTGAGCGCGCGGCTCAACAGCGTCGATCTGAAGGATTACCTTCCGCGCCGGCGGACGTACCCGGGCCTGTTCCCGGTGCTACATCTCGATCACATTTATTACGAGGGGCGGGTGGAGATTGTCGGCGTCTCGTTGCCACGCACGCCGCTTGCGCTCGTGGCCTCCGATCATCTGCCGCTGGTGGCAGATATCAGGGTGGGCTAGCTTTCCTCTTCGAACTCGCCTTCTTCCGGGGGACCGAGCCGAGTGGAGGGGCGCAGAGCCTCGCGATAGTCGAACAGGGGCAGGTCGCGTACGTGCTGCGACACCATGCAGATCGGCGATTTTTCTTCGACGATCACCGTGACGGGGCTGCCTTCGACGCCTTCTCTGAAAGTGATGCGGCAGCCGCAGGCGAGACGCGCGTGCGTGAATCCCTTCACCATCGCCGCATCATACTACACGTCCTACAGGAGTGCTTTCGCCGGGAGGAGGGCCTTGATCTGATTCTCGAACGCCTGCTTCGACCCAAGGCCCGTGTGCTTCGAGCACATCTTCCCGTCGCGTGAGATCACCACCGTCAGAGGGAGTCCCCACATCGGACCGTACGCGTCCTGCACATCGTCGTGCCCGAGGCCCAGCAGCACCGGATAGTTCATCTTCAGCTGGGTGACGTACGGTCTGAGCTTCTCCACGGTATCGTCAACCGAGACGCCGATCACCTGCAGCCCTCTGGGTCCGTACTTGGTCTGGAACTCGACGAACCACGGTATTTCCACTTTGCAGGGTATGCACCACGTGGCCCAGAAGTCGAGCAGGATCACCTTGCCCTTGAAGTCCGCCAGCCTCACGTTCTTACCACTCATGTCTTTCAACGTGAAATTGAGATTGGCCGGCTTCGCGTCCACGGGACAGGCATCCGTCGACTGGCTCGGGATGCCGGCCGCCGAGGGCGACGCGCCGCCAGCCTGTGCGGCGGCATCCACGACCCGAAGCCCGTCAACGGCCGGGAACGGCCACGGCAGCCCCCCGCTGAGGGTCAGCATCGAAAGCGCTAGCGCGGCAAGCGTGGCAACGGTCCATCGGATTCGCATGCGGTCGGGCTCCATGGTCCTCGTATCTTAGCCCAGGGTCAATGAAATGCGGCTCTGACGAGCGACGTCATCCGCCGTACCTCGACGCGCGATTCCCGGGCCACCAGGACGAACGTCCGGTCACCCACCGACCAGATCGCGGCTTCGTGGCCCAGCACGTCCACCAGGTCGTCGTGCCGCACGGTCCGCGGCAGCATGAAGACCGACACGGGCTGCCCCTGGTAGCGGTACATGATGTGGGCGATCTTCCCCTCGGCATACAGACACGGCCGTGCACCGACGAGCTCGAGGCCGGCTCGCTCGAGATCGGCGGGCACCTGCATGTGCCAGCCGAAGCCGGCCATCATCTCGCGCTCGACGGTCGTGGGCGTTTCGTGCGTACCTAACAGGTCGTTGACGGCAAAACACTTGACGTGGTCGGCGGCGAGCTCTGCGGCCAGGACCGTGGCGGACCGATCGGTGGCCTCGTAGAGAAGGGCGCCGCTGGCAATGATCACCAGGCTCGCGGCGAGGGCCACTGGAACGAGCTTCGCGCGGCGCGTCCACCCGGCCTGTCGGGACGCCTGGGACACGCCCCCGATCGGGGCCAGCGTACTCGCCGCCAGGTCCGCGCACCGGTGGTGCAGCGAGGCCGGCGCGCTTTGGGCCGTCAGCCGAGACCTGCTCGCCTGCACCAGTCCGCGAACCTCCTGTTCCGCGGCAACCCGTGCCTTGCACGGTGGGCAGACGCGCAAGTGGCGATCGACGGCCTCGCGGTCGGCCATGGCCAGATCCTGGTCGACGTAGGATGTCACGAGCGGATCGATAGAAGTACAGTCGGTAGTCATTGGTATTGTCACGACTTTCCGCTGAGGGCCACGGTCCGCATCGGCTTCAGCTGGTCGAATAGCAGGCGCCGGCCGCGCGAGATCCGTGACATCACAGTGCCAATCGGCACCGCCAGCATCTCCGCGATCTCGGCATACGAGAACTCCTCCACGTCGCGCAGCCAGATAGCCTGCCGGAAGACGTCTGGCAGCGAAGCGATCGCCGCTTCGAGTTCGGGCATCAGCGTGCCGTCGAGCATCAGGCTCTCGGGGGTGGGCAACGGGCCCGCCCACAACCCTGGAGCGGCCGCCTCGGCGGCGCGTTCGACGATCTCACTATCGATTGTCACCTGGTCCCTCGCGCGGTCGCGCAGACGGTTTCTCGCGGTGTTGTGAAGAATCGTGAACAGCCACGCCCGCAGGTTCGTCCCCGGCGCGAACCGATCGGCCGCGCGAAAGGCTTTGAGATAGGTCTCCTGGACGAGATCGTCCGCGTCCGCCTGGCGTCGGGTCAGGCGCAGCGCGGTTCGGTACAGGCTGTCGACGTATCCGAGCGCTTCGGCCTCGAAGCCGGCCGCCCGCCGAGCCCGCGCGGCCTCCGCCTCTCGAGAGCCCCGGAAGGCCTGCAACAATCCCTGACGTCTGCGCATCTGCTACAGGCACCAGTGCATGTAAACCCTGGTGCGACCTCCCTTATTCCAGCCTTCGCACGCCTTGCGGGCGTGCTTCGGCTTGGCACGCTGAAGCGGCGAAGCCGCGAAGGCGGCCAGGCGCCAGTATAGCGTGTCGCCCGCAGGCATCAGGCGAGGCCCCCTCAGGACATCGCACCGATCGCACCTTTGTCGGATCTGGCCTGCCTGGCCGTAGCTCGCTCGGTGCTGAGGGCGAGCGAAGGCCGGGATCGACCTTTGCACGGGGCGGACCGCCACGGTAAGATCGCACTCAGTCTCAGCCGTCGATATCACTTCCGAGGTATTGCACAATGCGCACACGCATGCTGGCGTTTCTTGTCAGACCCACCAGGGTCGCTGCATTCGTCGCTGCGGTGATCGTCGGGCAGGTGGGCGTCGCGGCTGCGCAGACCCCCTTTGTCCCCTACTTCTTCAAGAACAAGATCCACTACGACAAGTTCGAGTGGCACGTCTACCCAACGGAGCACTTCGAGATTTACTACTACCCGGAGCTCGAGCAGCATCTGGAGCGGATCGCCGGTTATGCGGAGAGCGCCTATCAGAAGGTCAGTGGCGACCTGAGACACGAGCTTCCCGGCAAATTGTCCCTCGTCTTGTTCAAGACACACAGCGAGTTCGAGCAGGAGAACATCGATCCCGCCGCGGCCCAGGAGGGCGTCGGCGCATTTGCCGAGCCGTTTCGCGGCCGGATGGTGATGCCCATCGACGAGCCTCCGGACCTGCTCTACGGCCTCATCGTGCACGAGCTCACCCACCAGTTCCAGTTCGACATGATTCCGCAGTCGCTCGTCAGCAACGGGATGCCGCTCTGGGTACACGAGGGCCACGCGGAATTCGAACGCGGGATCTGGAACCCGCTCGACCTGATGGTGGTGCGGGACGCAGCCGTGTCCGATACGGTGCCCAAGATGACCGAGCTCCAGGGCTACGGCACCTCAGGGCCCTCTCGGTTGATCTACAACCTCGGCCATGCGCTCTTCGAGTTCATCGAGGCGAGAGCCGGAAAGGAAGGCGTCCGCAGCTTTCTCTTTGCCTTGAGGAAGAGCGCGATCGGCGCCGGCGGCGAGGATCCCTACGAAGAAGCGTTGCAGTTGAAGAAGAGTGAGTTCGACGAGGCCTTCGACCGGTACTTGAAGGACCGCTTCAAGCCGTTTCGCGACAAGGAGCGGCCGGCCGACTACGGGCGAGATCTGGCGCCCAACATGGAGCGGACGAACTTCATCGGCGCCTATTCCATCGCGCCCTCCCCGTCGGGCGATCTCATCGCCGTGGTCACCGGGAACCGCCGGGAACAGGAACTGGACATCATCCTCGTCTCCTCGAAGGACGGGTCGGTCGTCCGCAACCTGACGGAGGGCTTCGACAAGGACATGGGCTTCGACCACCTGGTCCAGATGGGGGTCCAGACGGCGGCCCACCCGTGGCTGGCGTGGTCGCCGCAGGGAGACCGCATCGCGTATTTCGTGCGGACTGAAAAAGAACGGACGCTCATCATCCAGAACGTCCTGACGCGACGGATCGAGGTGCGGATCCCGATGAAGTCGGTCGACGAGCCGGAGTCGCCGGCGTTCTCGCCCGACGGCCGCACGGTGGCGTTCGATGCCTTGCGGGGCGCGGTCGGCGACATCTTCACGGTCGATCTGGACTCACAGGCCGTCGTCAACCTGACGACCGACGACTTCGCGGATTTCGCGCCCACCTATTCGCCGGACGGCAAGTCCATCATCTATGTGGCGCGCATCAGCGGCAGCCAGAAGCTGTTCCGCTTCGATTTCGCCACCAGGAAGAAAACCCAGGTCACCTTCGGGACGCAGGATGAGACGGCCGCACAATTCATCGACGACCACACCATCGTCTTCTCGTCGACCGCCACCGATCCGGCCGTGCCGCTCGAGCCTGAGATCGCCAGGAACGGCAACGTCTATAACATCTGGACGCTCGACATGACGACCGGCGAGCTACGCCAGTACACCGATGCGATTGGCGGCAACTACTCCCCAGTCGTGCTGAACGAAGGCAAGACGAACCGTATCGCCTTTGTCAGCTACTACAAGAACGAGCACACGCTCCGCGCGATCAACCGGCAGGAGCCGCTCCACACGGCGGCGTCCGACGACTTCGGCATGCCGTCGCCGGTGGCGGCCATCGACTTCCAGGCGCCGCTGCAGCACGCGCTCGTCCCGGACATGAAGCGCAAGAAAGGCATGTTCGAAAAGATGTTCCTCGAGGGCCGTCCGCCGCTCAACGTGGGCGTCACGAGCGGCGGCGACATCTTCGGCGGCTCGCAGATCAGCTTCGGGGACGTGCTCGGAGATCAGCAGTTCAGCGTGTACGTGTCGTCGGTCTCGCAGTATCGAACCTTCGCGGCGTCCTACGTGAACCTCTCTCGGAGGCTCCAGTACCTGTTCCAGGGCTTCCTGCAGACGCAGTTCTTCTACGGCCAGCTCGGCGGCGCGTTCTACGATCCCAACCTCGCGAACTTCCTCAGCCGGGACTTCGCAGTCGCCACGCGCACGACCCGCGGCGCCGCCGCCGTTGGCATCTATCCGTTCAGCCGGTACCGCCGCGCCGAGATCTCGACTGGTATCACCCAGATCAACGAGGAGTATGCCGACCCGGCTCTCCAGCGGGAATCGGAGGCATACCAGCGATCCCTGTACGGCCGGACCGTCTTCAGCAACGGCACGCTTGTCCCCTTGGGCGTGGCCTTCGTCCAGGAGACGACCGTGTTCCGCGAATTCGGCCCGGTGGCCGGCAACACATTCCGGATTGCGTACGAGCTCTCGCCGCCGGTGGGGAGCGTGCTGTCGCGGCAGACCTTCGATGGCGACGCACGGCATTACCTGCGCCTGGGGTCGAACGGCGTGCTGGCGACACGTATCCGCGGCTTCAAGAGTTCCGGCGACTTCCCCGCCTTCATGTACTTCGGCGGCAACTCCGAGATGCATGGCTACGACTATCTCGAATTCGTCGGCCAGAACGCCGTCTTCGCGAACGCCGAGTTGCGGTTCCCCATCCTCGAGGCGGCGCTGACGCCGTTTGGCGTCATCGGCGGCATTCGAGGCTCGTTCTTCTTCAACATCGGCGGCGGCTGGTTCAACAATCAGGCGAGCCCGTCTCCGTGCACGCCGATCGGCACCCAATTCTCGGACCGCATCGCCGGCAGCTTCCAGTTCGCCAAGACAGGGCCCGAAACCTGCCGGGCGGTGCTGGGCCTGAAGACCTTCACGGCGGCCACCCTCCCGCCCCCAGGCACCGTCCTGCAGCCAGAGGATCTCGTCAACTTCGGCGCCCCGGAGACGGTTGATGGTTTCCGCTTGAAGGATGGTCGCGCCTCCTACGGGATCGGTCTCGAGACGTTCATCCTCGGCTTCCCCTTGCACTTTGACTGGTCGTGGCGCACGCTGTTCAACCGTCAGTGGGAGAATCTGCTCTTTGCAGGCGAGGGGGGCGGCAAGGCCTGGCGCAGCGCACGCTTCTCGCTCTGGATCGGCTACGACTTCTGACGAAGTCAAAAGTGAAAAGTCAAAACTCAAAAGGACTGAGATCGGCGTGCGTCGAACAGTCCTTTTGAATTTTCAGTTTTAACTTTTCACTTTCTCATGGACATCACCCCCAAGCGGGCTGCCGACTCCGCCACCGAAATGGTGGAGGTGGTATTACCGAACGACGCCAATCCGCTCGGCTTTGTCCTCGGCGGCAAGGTCATGCACCTCATCGACATTGCCGGCGCGATCGCCTGCCATCGGCATACCCGGCGGATGCTGGTCACGGCCGCAGTCGATGGCCTCCAGTTCCTGCACCCGATCAAGGTCGGCGATCTGATCATTCTCAGAGCGCGCGTCACGTGCACGTTCACGACGTCCCTTGAAGTGCAGGTGGATGTGTTTTCCGAGGAGACCCTGACAGGCCGTCGCCAGCAGACGAGCCGCGCGTATCTGACCTTTGTCGCGATCTCGGATGATGGAAGCCGGGTGCCCGTCGCACCGCTGCTCGTCGAAACCGACGAAGAGAGGCGCGGCGCGAAGGAGGCACACGCTCGCCGAGCGGAGCGGCTCAAGCGGAGGCTCAAGGCTTAGGGCTCAGGGCTTTTGGCCTGAGCCATGAGCCTTACGAAGCCTTTTTCAGCCGGAGCGTGCTCCGCTCCAGATCGATGCCCACCTTGTAGGCGCTGAGGAACTTGTGGCCGACGATCCCGCCAACCTGAAAGCCGAGCAGCGCACTTGGCGTGTCGAGATTGAGCACCACGACCGAGTAGTTCTTGAACTCAATCCCATCGAAAGCCAGGTTGACGCCGGGCATCAGAAACGCATCGCGATCCCACCCCGAGGTGCCGAACACCCGTAACGCAATGTGCCGCGACGCGTCGGCCGGACCGAGCGCGCTGGCCGTGGCCTGGCTGATGGAAATCACCTGGCCTCCCGTGTCGACGACGAAGTTCGCCTCGCGTTTCCCATCAATCGTCCCCCGCACGGTCGCGAGCCGGTAGAGCCGCAGCGGCAGCTCGACGTCGGCCGGCTCGATGGGCAGGTGCTTGGCCAGCGTCAGCTCCAGCTTCTTGTAGTCGACGGTCATCGAATAGCCCAAGGCCAGCGGCGACAGGCTTTCGGTCTCCCTCACCTGCGAGTCGCGAAGCGGCGGGTTCTTGATGAGCACGGGTATGTTGCCCAGCTTGAGCCCGCCGATTTCGAGTAAATCCACTCGGCCGAGCTGCAGGCCACGAAGGCCCACGTCGCCCACTCCCGCGCTGAGCGTCTGGGTAATCGGCAGGACGCCGAGGCGGAGCGCCATGGGCCGCGTGATGACGGTGCTTTCAGACCCGGTGTCGACCACGAAGTCATTCGGGCCCGTGCCGTTCACCTTCACGCGGATGATGATCTTCTCGTTCACGAGCCTGAAGGGCACCGCGTACACCTGATCGCTCGAGCCGGCATCGGCCTCGAACGGCACCTTCTGGCCAAACGACCGCAGGAAGCGAATCTGGGCGCGCGACCAACTGGCCTTCGCGCTGGCGTCTTTGTTCGGCAGCAGATTGACGTAATTGCTGTACGCCGTCGCCGCCTCTTCGTACTTGTGCATCCGCTCGTAGATCGCGCCGACCGTGTGGTGGAGCTCGAGATCGCGCGGCGCGAGCCGCAGGGCCGCCTGGGCTTCGTTCATCGACTCGGCGAGCAGGCCCCGGGCGGCCAGAGACCGGGCCAGGCCGTGGCGGCCACGCGCCAACTCCGGCGTCCCGGAGAGGGCATCGCGATACTTGACTTCGGCCTGCTCGAAGAGCCCCGACGCCCAGAGCGCGTCGCCGTACACCGCCAGCGACTCGGGACTGCGCGGATTGGCTTCAATCAGCTTCTCAGCTGCCTCCCGCGCCAGTTCGAACTCGGCGACGCGGAGCAGGGAGATGATCACGCCCGTGCGAGCCTGGCGTATCAGGTCCGGCGCCGCGACGCGCTCCGCGTTGCGATAGGCTTCGAGCGACTCTTGGTACTTCCCCTCTGAAAACAGGAGATCAGCCAGCTGAAGCTGGATGTCAGCCGATTGCGACTGTGGCGTGGCATGGGCGTGCGCGACAAGTGAAGCCGCAGCGATCAGGGCTGCCACGGCGAAGAAACGGCGGCCACTCTGCATGAACCCTCCGGAAAGTGCGGTCAGATCCAGGTGAGACACCCATCAAGAACCAGACCGCCGGGCGACGCGTGGGAACGATAATGCACCCGTACGCCGTTTTCGGGAAGGGAAAAGTGACCGTTAGCGGGTATATTGCTCGATCGAAACCCCGTCGTACATCTGGTCCACGCGAAGGATCTGCGTGTCCCGGCTGTAGCTGCCAAGCTCGTAGTCCTCGCTCATGATCAGGGCCTTAATGGGTTTGGTGGGACACACTTCCGAGCAAAGACCGCAGAAGCTGCAGCGCGACAGATTAAAGTCAAAGTAGTCGAGGATTTTGATCTTCTGCCCGGGCTCTCGGTGACCGCCGAGCGCGATGAGGTCGTCAGGGCACGCCTTGGCGCACTGATCGCACACGATGCAGGTCTGGGCCCCCGTCCCCGGCTCGGTCTGCAGCCGCAGCACCCCCCGGAAGCGCGGCGCGGTCGGCCGCCGCTCGGCCGGATACTGGAAGGTGAACGCCGGCTGCGGCGTGTATTTCAGCGTCACCCAAAGACCCTTCAACAGGTCGACCAGGAAGATTGTCTTGAAGAACGTGATGATGGTCTGCATCACGCACGCTCGCCAACGAGGGTCGGTTCGGTCTGTCCCTGGTGGATCACGCGCTCTTTTCGCAGCACGGTCCCCTCCTTGCGGATCTTGTCCTGCAGGCGCATGAGCCCGTAGAGGAGCGCCTCGGGACGCGGCGGGCAGCCCGAAATGTAGACGTCGACCGGCACGACCTTGTCGACGCCCTGAAGCACGCTGTACGTGGGAAAGGGGCCGCCGGCGTTGGAGCAACTGCCCATCGAAATCACCCACTTCGGCTCGGGCATCTGGTCGTAGAGCCGGCGCAGGACGGGGGCCATCTTCTTGGTGACGGTCCCGGCCACAATCATCAGGTCGGACTGCCGCGGAGAGGCACGAAAGACCTCGGCGCCGAACCGGGAGATGTCGTATCGCGAAGCCGAGGCCGCCATCATCTCGATGGCGCAACAGGCCAGGCCGAAGCCCATCGGCCAGATGGACGATTCGCGAGCCCAGTTCAGGATGCGATCAACGCTGGTCGTGATGAAGTTGTCTTCGAAGCGGTGGTCGATCAGGCCCATGAACCTTTAACCTCGTAATAGTCCCGGTTCTTGCCGATGAAGGCATCCCACTTCTGCGGCGTTTCGTCGAGCGTGAAGATGGCTTCGACCGGACACGCCGGCACGCAGGCCCCGCAGTCGATGCACTCGTCGGGATGAATATAGAGCATTTCGGCCGCCGCGTAATCGGCTTCGTCCTTCCGTGGATGGATGCAGTCGACAGGACAGACGTCCACGCACGCGGTATCCTTCGTGCCGATGCAGGGTTCGCAGATAATATACGCCACGGCCCACGACATGATACTTCACGGTGCGCCGGCGCGGAAGGCGCACGGATCATGAAGCGGCTTCGCAAGGCGCTGATCCTCACGCATCGCTATCTCGGCCTGCCCTTGAGCCTGCTGTTCATGCTGTGGTTTGCGTCGGGTATCACGATGATCTACGCGGGTGGCATGCCGCGGTTGACGCCCGAGCTCCGCCTGATGCGTCTTGCCCCGCTCGACCTCGCACGCGTGCGGGTCATGCCCGCCGACCTCGCGCAACAGGCCAGCGGCGGAGGCGACCGCACCACGCTCCTGACCGTCATGGACCGGCCGGCGTACCGCGTCGGTCAGGCCACGATCTTCGCTGACACCGGCGAGCGTCTTGGCGAAGTTGGACGCGGCGGCGCGCTAACCATCGCCAGCCGATTCACGAATCTGCCGGCAGACACGCTGCGCTACGTGGGCGAGCTGTCGGGGCCCGACCAGTGGACCATCGCCCAGGCGCGTCAAATGCCGCTGCACAAGATCGCCGTGGACGACGGGGCGCGCACCGAGTTGTACGTGTCCGAGCAAAGCGGCGAGGTCGCCGTCATGACCACGCGCGGCAGTCGGGCGCTCGCGTGGGTGGCAGCGATTCCCCATTGGCTCTACTTCGCGCCCCTTCGCGTCAACGGCCGCCTGTGGCAGCAGACGGTCATCTGGCTGTCAGCGCTTGGTTCGATCTTCGCGGTGCTGGGCGTGGTCGTCGGGATCCTGCAGTGGAGGCCATCCACGCCGCACATCCCCTACGCCGGCTGGATGCGGTGGCATCACCTTGGTGGGCTCGTCTTCGGCGTCGTCACGCTGACGTGGGTTTTGAGCGGACTCCTCTCGATGGATCCATGGGCGTGGCCGTCGAAAGGTCCCGATCTCGATTTCCGCGGGGCGTTCGGCCGCGCGCGTGATCTATCGCGCTTTCCGCCCCTCGACGCCGAGGCATGGAGGCCAGTGATGGCGGGAGCCGCCATCAAGGAGGTGGAGTACACGTGGATCCAAGACGAGCCGTACTACGTCGTGCGGGGCGATTGGAAATCGGGGCGACTGCTCGTTGCGGCCGATACGATGCAGACCGGTCGCGAGCCCTCGAGCGCCGAGTCGCTCCTCAGTCGGGTGAAGAACGCGGTTCCCGACGTGTCGATCCTGGGGTGGGACGTCCTCTCGACCTACGACTCGTATTACTACCAGCGGGATGGCGGCGCGGCGCTACCGGTGATCAGGATCAAGTTCGGCGATCCTGACAGTACGTGGCTGTACGTCGATCCGCTGATGAACCAAGTCGTGGGAACCTTCCGCCGCTACGACCGCCTCGGGCGCTGGCTCTACCACGGCTTCCACAGCCTGGATTTTTCGTTTTGGTACTACCGGCGGCCGCTCTGGGATATCGGCGTCATCACGCTCTGCCTTGGCGGCTTCGCCGTCAGCAGCATCGGATTTTTTCTGGGCGTCAGGCGGATGTGGCGCGGAATCAGGCGAATCGCCCTCTGACACCAAGAATGCGTTGCGGCCGCTCGCCTGACAAACAATTCAGGAACTCTTCAGATTTTCCTAAGGCCTCTTGAGATTAGCATCCCACCTCCTTCAAGGAGGCAGAGGTGATGCTGATGCGTCGAATGTTGTGGGTGGCGATACTTATCTGTGTGTGTCCGGCCGCCGCCTTGGCTCAGGACGCGTCTTTCGGCGGGCGCATCGCGGATGCACAGGGCGGCACGGTCAACGGCGCGGTCGTGACGTTGACCGCTTCCACGGCGCCGACGCCCAGAACCACTCGGTCGGGCGCCGACGGCAGCTTCTCCTTTGATGCCGTACCACCAGGCACGATCAATGTGATGGTCGAGGCGCCAGGGTTCGAACGCTGGACGCAGATGGTCACCGTGAGCGCGACGAGCGCCCCGCTGGCCGTCGTGCTGCGGGTCGCCGGCGTCGCCGAAACGGTGGCCGTCGTGGCGCCCAAGCTCGAGGAAGAGTTGCCGCAGTTGGTCGAGCGCGCGGGGGCTCGCGTGCAGACCATTACGAGTGCGCAGATCCGGAACGGCGGCTACAACGACGTGGCTCAGGCGCTGCAGGCGCTGGTGCCGGGTCTCTTCATGTCGCCCACGGCCGGCGCGTTCGGCTACGTCACCGCGTCGCTCCAGGGCTCGCGCAGCAACGAAATTCTCTGGCTCGTGGACGGCGTACGCATCAGCAACCGCCTCTACAACACCGTCACGCCGCTCGACACGCTGCCCGCCCACATGGTTGAACGCATCGAAGTGATCGAGGGCGGACAGGGCCTCTTTTACGGCACGCAGGCTGTAGCTGGCGTGATCAACATCGTCACCAAGGGGTTCAGCGACGCCGCGAATGCGCAGCTGCAAACCGGTTTCAACACCAACAGGGGACGCAGCATCAGCGTCCTCGGCCGCGATTCGCGCGCCGGACACCGCTTCGTGGTCTACGGGTCGAGCGATCAGGCTGACGGCTTCCAGTTGTTCCCGACCGCCGATCTGCAGCCGAGCGCCACCGATCGCCGGCGCAGCTACGACGTGGTGACGTTCGGCGGCAAGTACGCCTACGATTTCACGCCGGCGCTGCGGTTCAGCACGTCATATCAGTTCAGTGATGTCAGCCTCGACCTGCTGCGACCCACGGCCACGGCCACGCGGTTCAACGAGCGCGGCGAGCACATTGCCAGCATGAAGCTCGATTTCCAGCCGCAGCCCATGGTGGAGCTCTTCTTCAAGGGGTACTACCACGCCTGGGACTCTTTCTACAGCCAGACGAACAACGTCGTCGGCTCGCCCGGCACCATCGATCTCATCAGCGCACGGGAGTACTGGGGCTTCAGCGACTATGGCGCGAACCTCCTCGCGAAGCTGACGCCCACTCGCGGGTTTGAATATTTCGCGGGCTACGATTTTCAGAACTACAAGGGCGAAGACGTGGTGCTCCTCATCGCACCGAACACGGAAACCGTGCACGCGATCTTCGGCCAGGTTCGCACCACCCGGGATCTGCTGCGCAACGCCACGGTCTCAGCCGGCGTCCGTTACAACGCCCCGACCAACTCTGAAGGCAAGGCGGTGTGGAGCTTGAGCGGGCGCTATGATTTTGCCAGCTGGCTCTTCGCCCGCGCCGGCGTCGGCACGGCCTTCCGCTATCCCGATGCCTACGAGCTCTTCGCGATCGACCCTTCCTGCTGTGCCGGCAATCCGAACCTGAAGCCGGAGTCGAGCACGAACTTCAACGCATCGGTCGGTACCCGGGTCCAGGGCGGAGAGACGATCGTGGATCTCGAAGTCATCACCTTCTACCGCGAGGTCAAGGACCTCATCCTCGACGTCGACGACGGGACGGGAAGCGGCAATACGGTCACGGCCAATACGACTGACGCCGTCAGAGTGAAGGGTGTCTCGTTTGTGGGATCGGCCTCGCTGACACCTGCTGTTTCCGGTTCTCTCGGCTATACCTACACCACATCGGAGCTGGGGAACCAGATTGCCGGCGGCTACTCCGCCATCCCCGGCTTGCCTTCGAATCAGGTGGAGTCGTCGGTGGACCTGCACCCGGCCATGGTGCCGTTCGGCGCCACGCTGGCGGTCAACTGGGTCGGAGAAACCTTCGACACGGTGTCCGGGTTCGGCAACGTGCCGAGCGGCAAGTACGCCGTCGTGAATCTCGGCACACGGGTGTTCCTCGACGCGCGCCGACAGCATCGGTTGAACTTTCGATTCGAGAACCTGCTGGACAAGACCTACACGACGGCACACGGGCGTGGCTTCACGGATGTCGGCGGCAATCCGTATCTGTTTCACAATCTCGGGACCCCGCGGACGTTCCACATGTCGTACAGCTTTTCCTACTGAGCACCCGTCATTCATGAGGATCGGATCATGAGAGTCATCGCAGGCGCCGCCGTCCTTCTTGGTCTGGTTGCCGGATCTCCACAGGCCCAGCAGGCGGCGCAGACCCCGCCCCCCACGCCCGGTGCCATTGCCCTTCACCGGGCGGGGTACAAGATGGAGTCGATTGACATCACACTCGCACCGCGCGAAGGCATGGAATACAAGTACCGGCTCGAGAAGGGAGCGGCCCTGCTGTACAGCTGGACGTCCACGGCACGCGTGCATTACGAGATGCACAGCGAACCCGACAATGCCCCGCGCGGGTTCGCCGAAACGTTCGACAAGCAGGACGATCGCGACCGGGGGCACGCCAGTTACCTTGCGCCCTTCTCTGGCATCCACGGCTGGTACTGGGAGAATCGGACCGACGCCGAGGTGACGATTCGGCTGACATCAGCCGGCTTCTACAGCGAGTCGCGGGAGTTCCGCCGCGGCGTGCCGGTCCGGATCAAGCGATTCGAGTGACGGGCGCAGCGCCCTCGTTATGTGAGGACGCTGCATCCGCAAATCCGTTCGCTTACCGTCCGCGTCCGGCCGCTGGCGCTGCCCCTCTCGCAGGTGCCGCCGGCGCGGTTTCCGGACGACTGTCGATGACCAGCCGGCCCTCCTTGAAGACGACCTTCGTGGTCAGCAACTCGTAGATGTTCTGCGTCGGATTGCCGGAGAGCAGGATGATGTCGGCGAACTTGTTCGGCTCGAGCGTGCCGATCTGATTCTCCATCCCCACGAACTTCGCCGAATTCGGTCCCATGATCCGGTGGATGTCCGACATCGAGAAGACGATGCTGAACGACTTGAGTTCATGCTCGAGCACCACGAGATCCGCGAAGTTCTGGTCGGTCGAGTACGAGATCGTCCCGTGGTTCGGGTCGGCGTCCCAGATGCGACGGGCGTTGAGGATCTCGTAGGCCGCCTCGGTGCCGGTGGCCCGTCCTTTGGCATCGCGATTGGCGCCTGTGATTGTTTCCGGCCACGGCTGCCCGTTGCGGAACTTGGTCGTGTTGTCGCGCGGCCAGACGACCGCTCCGCCGCACGGGTTCGGACACCCGGCCGGCGGCGGCGAATCGCGATCGATATTCGGCGCGCCGAACGCGATCAGGCCCGCGACAATCGACCCGGTGGCGGCAACGCGGGCCGCCTGCTCGTAGCTCGTCCAGTCCTTGTTCGGCAGGTGCACGAGCCGGGTGACGCCGGCGTCGATGGCGGCCACCATGGCCGGGCTGCTGACCGCGTGCACGTTGACCTGCACGCCGACCTTCTTGGCCTCGTCCACGATCGCCTTGAGCGTCTCGATTTCGTTCATGGGTGGCGCCGGCTCAGGCGTGACGCCAATCTCGCCCGTGTTCTTCACGCCCGCTTCCGCCATCGCGCGGATGGCCGCGCGCGCCTCGTCAGGCGTCATGTTCACGCTGACGGCGCCAGACGGAATGATGCGCGGTCCGTTCAGTTCGCCGGACTCGTAGCGCTTGGCCAGCGCCGTCGTGCCTGCCGCTGCGCCGCTGACCAGGATGGTCGTGTAGCCGGCTTCGAGGAGCGACCGGCCATACGCTTCGGCCTGCGGGCCGTCGTTCAGGTGTTTGTGCCCGTCGATGAAGCCGGGCATCGCGCTCAACCCCTGCGCGTTGAACACACGCAGCCCCTGCGTGCTCGCGGGGGCACCCGCCGCCACGGTCGCGATCTTGCCGGCGCGAATGATGATATGGCCGTTCTCGATCACCTGTCCGTTGCCGACGACGATGCGGACGTTGGTGATTGCGGTGTCCTGCGCGGTCTTTTCCGGGATGCCCGGCTTGTACGGCGTCGCTGGAATCAGCGGCGGACCCGGCGGCTGCTGCGGCCCGCGCTGGCCGCCACCACCACCGCCACGACCGCCTTGTCCCTGGGCTCCGCCCTGCGGAGCGGGAGCACCGCCGCCCTGCTGCGCCGACAGACCCGCGCCAACGGCGAGCCCTGCGACAAGAGCCACCGCAATAATATTTTTCATCTGAACCTTCATCACGTCCTCCGCTTACCGCTTGTCAATGACCATGCGGCCTTCTTTGAAGACCACCTTGGTCGTGAGCATTCCGTAAATGCTTTCCGTCGGGTTCCCAGACAGCAGGATGAGGTCGGCGAACTTGCCGCGCTCGAGCGTCCCAACCTGCGCCTCCATGCCGACGTAGCGCGCCGAGTTCGGCCCGATGATCCGGTGGATGTCGGCCATCGAGAAGATGATGCTGAACGACTTCAGCTCGTGCTCGAGCACGACGAGATCCGCGAAGTTCTGATCGGTGGAGAACGAAATCGTCCGGTGCTCCGGATCGGCGTCCCAGATTCGGCGCGCGTTGATCAGCGTGTAGCCGAGCTCCGTGCCCGTGGCGCGGCCCTGCGCGTCGCGGTTCGCGCCGACGATCGGTTCGGGCCACACCCGGCCGTCGCGAAAGCGCGGCTGGTTGTCCAGCGGGAAGAACACCGATCCCTGACAGGGCAGGGGGCAGCCGGGCGGAAGCGGCGAGTCGCGCTCGATCGTCGGCGCGCCGAAGGCGATCAGGCCGGCTACGATCGAGCCGGTCTCGGCCACCTTCTGGGCCTGCTCAAACGTCGTGAAGTCCTTGTTGGGGAGATGGACCAGGCGGCGAACGCCCACGTCAATCGCGGTTTCCATCGCGATGGAGCTCACGGCATGCACGTTGACCTGCACGTTGTTCATGCGCGCCGCGTTGACGATTGCTTTGAGCGTCTCGACCTGCGCCTGCGGCGGGAACGGCTCGGGCGTGATGTTGATCTCGCCCGTGTGCCGGACGTTTTGCATCGCCAGCGCCATCACCGCTGCGGCGGCCTGCTGCGCGGCCTGGTTCGTGCCGGCGGGGCCCGATGGGATGATGCGCGGCCCGTTGATCATGCCGCTCTCGACGTTGGCGCTCAGGGTGAGGTTGTCCATCGCAGAGCCGCCGCCGGCCAGGATCGTCGTGTAGCCCGCCTCGAGCAGCGACCGCATCTGAGCTTCGGACGATGGGCCGTTGGTCACGTGCTTGTGGCCGTCGATGAACCCGGCCATCGCGCTCATCCCCTGCGCGTTAATCACGCGCAGCCCCTGCGTCGAGGCCGGCGCGCCGGGCGCCACGACCGCGATGCGGCCGCTGCGCATGATGATGTGGCCGTTCTCGATCACCTGGCCGTTGCCGACGACGATGCGGACGTTGGTGATCGCCGTGTCCTGAGCCGTGCGCTCGGGAATGCCGGCCTTGTAGGGCGCCGCCGGTGGCGGGGCGACCGGGGTCGGAGCCGGGGGCAGCTGCGGCCCGCCGCCACGTCCGCCGCCACCACCACCGCCGCCCTGCCGTCCCTGTCC